>JAVKIJ010000035.1:0-29954 GCA_031459535.1 Candidatus Fervidifonticultor quintus
TGGCCGCCCTGCCCAGGTCCATCGCCATTCTGGGCGCCGGGGCCATCGGGGTGGAGTTCGCCAGCCTGTTTGGGGCGCTGGGCAGCGAGGTGACCCTCATCGAGCTGCTGCCGACGCTGCTCCCGCTGGAGGACCAGGAGATCGGCAAGACGCTGGAGCGGCTGTTCGTGCGCAGGGGCGTGAAAGTACACACCGGTGCCACCGCCACGTCGGTCACGGTTCGGGGTGACGGCGTAACTCTCGCAGTGGCTTCCGGCGAGGAACAGGTAACCGTTGATGCCGAGTACCTGCTGATCGCGGTGGGCCGCGGACCGCTCAGCGAGGGGCTGGGGCTCGAGGAGGTGGGCGTGGCCACCGAGCGCGGTGCCGTCACCGTCGACGCCCACTTCCGCACGACGATTCCCAACATCTTCGCCGTGGGAGACGTCATCGGCGGGCCGTACCGGCTCGCACACGTGGCCGCCGATGAGGCCGTCCATGCCGTGGAGACCATGGCGGGGGCCGAGGCTGTCCCCATGAACTACATGGCCGTGCCGCGGCCCACGTTTTCCATCCCGCAGGTGGCGACCATGGGGTTGTCGGAGGAGCAGGCCGCCGCCCAGGGGTACACCGTCCGGGTAGGCCGCTTCAACTTCGCCGCCAACGGCAAGGCCGCCATCGAGGGCGAGCGCGACGGGTTCGTGAAGATCGTCACCGACGGCCGCACCGGGGAGATTCTGGGCATCCACATGATCGGCCCCATGGTGACCGAGCTGCTGGCCGAGGGCGTCGTGACCAAGTATATTGAAGGCACCGTGGCCGAACTGGGGACGTCGGTCCACGCGCATCCCACGCTGTCGGAAGCCATGAAGCAGGCGGCCCTGGACGCCATGGGAAGGGTGCTGGACGCGTAGCGGGCATCGAGGCGCCAGGGCCGGATCCTTGGGGGCGGGATTCAATGGCGGCACGAGAGATGCAGGTCCACGCAGCGCGGCACGAGGCGCTGGGGCTCTCTGCAGACGATCTGCTGGAGATGTACTACCGCATCGCGCTGGCCCGGGCCATTGATGAGCGCATGTGGGTCCTCCAGCGCGCCGGCTTGGTGCCATTCGTCATCTCAGGGCAGGGGCACGAGGGCGCGCAGGTCGGCGTGATGTGGGCCACCGACCGGACGCGGGACTGGTTCGTGCCGTACTACCGGTCGCTGGCGGCGGTCCTGGTCCAGGGCATGACCGCCCGGGAGTTGATGCTGGGGCTGTTCGCCCGCGCCGCCGACCCCAGCAGTGGCGGCCGGCAGATGCCGGCCCACTGGGGGCATAACGGCCGGCGAATCTTTACCACCAGCAGCCCGGTGGCCACCCAGTACCTGCATGCTGTTGGCATCGCCTACGCGGCCAAGCTGCGCGGGACCGGAGAGCTGGTCGTCACCTCGATGGGCGAGGGGAGCACGAGCCAGGGTGACTGGCACGAGGCCATGAACTTCGCCGGCATCCACAAACTGCCCGTCATCTTCGTCGTCGAGAACAACCGGTATGCGATCTCTGTGCCGCTCCGCCTCCAGATGGCCACGGCCAGCGTGGCCGTCCGCGCCGCTGGCTACGGGTTTCCCGGTGTGATCACGGACGGTTCCGATGTGCTGGCGGTTTATGCCGAGGCGCAGGCCGCAGTGCGGCGGGCCCGGGCCGGGGAAGGCCCGACGCTCATCGAGTGCCGCGTCGAGCGCCTGACGGCCCACTCCTCCGAGGACCGCCAGGAGAAGTATCGGCCGACCGCCGATCTGGAAGCGTCGCGGAGCAAAGACCCGCTGGTGGTCTTCAAGCACTATCTGGAACAGGCAGGGCTGCTGGACGAGGCCCGATACGTGGAGATTCACGCCAGGATCAGGGCCGAGGTCAACGACGCCACGGAGTACGCCGAGTCGCAGCCGATGCCCGACCCGGCCACCGTGGCGCGCCACGTCTATTTCGAGGGCTAGGGCCATGCCGGAGCTGCGCTACCTGGACGCGATCCGCCTGGCCATGTATGAAGAGATGCGGCGGGACCCACGGGTGCTGGTGCTCGGCGAAGACGTGGGGATCAAAGGCGGCGTCTTCGGCGCCACCGACGGCTTCTACGCCGAGTTCGGGGAGGCCCGGGTCCTGGACACGCCGCTGGCCGAGTCGTCCATTGTGGGGGTGGCGATCGGCATGGCCGCCAACGGTCTGGTGCCCGTGGCTGAGATCCAGTTCTCCGACTTCATCCACCCCGCGTACAATCAATTGGTGAGCGAGGCCGCGCGCATTCGCTACCGGAGTAACGGTGCGTTCGCCTGTCCTCTGGTCGTCCGTGCGCCGTACGGCGGCGGCGTCGAAGTACACGGCGGCCTGTACCACTCCCAGAGCATCGAAGCTACGTTCGCCCACGTGCCGGGTCTAAAAGTCGTGACCCCGGGGACGGCGTACGACGCCAAGGGGCTGCTGAAGGCGGCCATCCGCGATCCGGACCCAGTGCTGTTCCTGGAGCACAAGCGCCTCTATCGCTCCATCCGCGGCGAGGTACCCGAAGACGACTATGTGGTGCCCATCGGCCCGGCCGCGATCCGGAGGGAGGGAACCACCCTCTCGGTCTTTGCGTACGGCCAGATGTTGCACGAGGCCCTGCGGGCGGCGGGAGAGGTGGCCGCCGACGGCATCGATGCCGAAGTCGTGGACCTGCGGACGCTGAAGCCCCTGGATGTGGAGACGGTCCTGGCCTCGGTGCGGAAGACCAGCAAGGCCATGGTGGTCTATGAGGACAACCGGTTCCTGGGATTTGGGGCCGAGGTCGCAGCTCTCATCGCCGAAGAGGCGTTCGACGCCCTGGACGGGCCCGTTGTCCGTGTGGCGGGCCTGGACGTGCCGGCGGTGCCATATGCCGACACCCTGGCCGCCGCCTTCATGCCCAGTGCCGCCAAGATCGCCGACGCCATGAGGCGCCTGGCAGCCTATTGAGGTGTCGTGAGCCTACCATGCCGGTCGAGATCAGGCTTCCCCAACTCGGCGAGAGCATCCACGAGGGCACGGTGGCTCGGTGGCTCAAGCGGCCAGGTGATCGCGTGGAGAAGTATGAGCCGTTGGCCGAGATCACTACGGACAAGGTCAATGTGGAGATGCCGTCGCCACTGGCCGGTGTGCTGGTCGAGCTGCTCGTGCCCGAGGGCGAGACGCGGCCGGTCGGGGCGCCCATCGCGCTCATCGAGACCGGGGCGTCGCCGGAGACGGCAGGAATCGGCGAAGCCCCCGCGGCCCAAGGCACCGTGCCCGTCGTGGCTCCTGCAGTGCGGCCCCCTGCGCGAGTGCGTCTGTCACCGCTGGTCCGCAAGCTGGCAGAGGAGCACGGCCTGCCGGAGAGCGTGCTGGAGACGCTGACCGGCAGCGGCGCTGGTGGCCGCATCACCAAGGACGACGTGCTGCGTTACCTGGCCTCCGCCGGCCGGGCGGGGGAGGAAGTGGTGAAGCTCTCCCCGATTCGCCGCACCATCGCCCAGCGCATGGCCCAGAGCAAGCGCGAGATTCCCCACGCCTACGGCGTGATCGAGGTGGACATGCAGGCGGTGGTGGCCTGGCGAGAGGCGCACAAGGAGGCGTGGCGTGCCCGGGAAGGGGCGCCGCTCACCTACACGGCGTTTTTCGTGCGGGCAGCCTGCGAGGCGCTGCGGGCCCACCCGATCGTGAACTCGTCGTGGACCGACGAGGGCATCCTGGTGCGCAAGCGGATCAACATCGGCATCGGGATCGCCGTCCCCGACGGGCTGGTGGTGCCGGTCATCCGCCACGCGGATCAGCTGAGCCTGGCCGGCGTGGCCCGCGCCCTGGACGATTTGACGGCGCGGGCCCGGGCGGGGCGTCTGGGTCTCGACGACATCCAGGGTGGCACCTTCACCATCACCAACCCGGGCGTCTTCGGGTCGATCTGGTCCATGCCGATCATCCTGCCCGGGCAGGCCGCGATCCTGGCCACCGATGCCATCATCAAGCGGGCCGTGGTGCGAGATGATGCCATCGCCATCCGACCCATCATGCACCTGGGGCTCTCGTTCGATCACCGAATCTTCGATGGCGCGACCGCCATGCAGTTCCTCAATGTCATGAAGGCATGGTTCGAGGATTACCGCGATGGCCGTTGACACCCGCCGCCCGGAGTGGTTGAAGGTTCGCCTGCCGTACGGGCCCAACTACGTGGATCTCAAGGATATCATGCGCGACCACCAGATGCACACGGTGTGCGAGGAGGCGCGCTGCCCCAACATCGGCGAGTGCTGGGATCGCCGGACCGCCACGTTTCTGATCCTGGGGAACGTGTGCACGCGCACGTGCCGCTACTGCGCCATCGCCCACGGCCTGCCCAGCGAGCTGGACCTCCAAGAACCGCAGCGCGTGGCCGACGCGGCCGTCGCCATGGGGCTGCGGCACGTGGTGATCACCTCGGTCAACCGGGACGACCAGGCCGATGGCGGTGCTGCCATCTACGCCGAGACCATCCGCCAGATTCACTGCCGCCTCCCGGCGTGCACCGTCGAGGTGCTCGTTCCAGACTTCAAGGGTGATCCCCACAGCCTGCGCGTGGTGCTCGAGGCCAACCCAGAGATCCTCGGGCACAACATCGAGAGCCCGCGGCGGGTGTTCAAGATCGTCCGTCACGGCGGCAACTACGACCGCTCTCTGGAACTGCTCCGGCGGTCGAAGGAGTGGGGTTACACCTCCTTCACGAAGAGCGGCATCATCCTGGGGATGGGCGAGACCACAGACGAGGTGCTCGAGACGATGGACGATCTGCGGGCCGTGGATGTGGACGTCCTCACGCTGGGACAGTACCTGCGGCCCGGGCCCGACTATCACCCAATCGACCGGTACTACACCCCAGACGAGTTCGCCTACTTGAAGGCCCAAGGCCTCCGTCGCGGCTTCAAGTACGTGGAGTCCGGGCCGCTGGTGCGATCCTCATACCGCGCCGACATCCAGGCGCAGGCCGTGCGCGCCTACCGCGCGCGGTTCGGCGCCAATCCCCAGACCTAGTCGCTGCCGCCTCCGAGCCCGGGAGGGCTCGGCGCCTGCTCGCGGCGCTCTGCCAGAGCGGACGAGTGCCCGGGAAACAGCGATACGTCCGGGTTGATGTACCGCGCGGCGTTGTTGACCGCGGTGGCGGCTTCGCCGAACCCGGTCACGATCAGCTTGAGCTTGCCCGGGTACTCCACCACGTCTCCGGCCGCGTAGATGCCCGGGAGGTTGGTCTCCATGCGGGTGTTGACGACAATCGAGTCGCCCTGGAGCGCAAGTCCCCACGTGGCAATCGCGCCCAGATTGCTGGTCACCCCCAGGAAGGCCAGGACCGCGTCCACCGGAAGGATTTCTTCCTCGCCGGTCTTGGTGTGCACCACAACGGCTTCGCGCACGGTACCGTCGCCGCGCAGTGCCTTCAGCTCACAGAAGACCTTCACGGTGACCGGCGAGGCCTGTAGCTTCCTGACCGAGTTCACGTGGGCGCGGAAGGTATCGCGCCGGTGGATCAGCGTCACGTGCCGCGCCACCGGCAGCAGGTCCAGCGCCCAGTCCAGGGCGCTGTCGCCGCCGCCGACCACGAGCAGTCGCTTGCCCTGGAAGTCGTCCTTGCGGCGCACGGCGTAGAACAGGCCGCGGCCGGCATACCGATCCAGTTCCGGCCGGCCATAGGTCTTGGGCGTGAAGGCGCCGATGCCGGCGGTGATGATCACGACCCGCGTGTGATGGATGCCGCTGGTTCCCACCAGGCGACACGTCCCGTCGCCGAGCCGCTCGAAGGATCGAAGCTCCTCATTGAGGAACACCTCGGGCTGGTACTGCATCGCCTGCTCCACCAGGTTGGCCACCAGGTCCTTGCCGAGGACCCTGGGGAACCCGGGCACATCGTAGATGTACTTGTCGGGATACAACGCGGTGACCTGACCTCCCAGATCGGGCTGGCTGTCCACGATCCTGACGGTGAGGCCGCGGAAGCCCGCGTAGTACGCCGCGAAGAGACCCGAGGGGCCGCCACCGATGATGGTGATGTCGCAGATGCGGTCCATCTGTACGCCTCCGGTACGCAGACGCCGCGCCGTGCGCGGGAATCGTGACCCATGATAGCATCCGGCAGTCTTGTTGACACCTGCCAGAGGCCGTGGCAGTTTGGGAATATGGCCGTCGGGCGGGCCGTCGCATTGCAATAGGGGGATCGGGCATGGCTGTGGGGATTCAGCACGACGCGGCGCCGCTGCTCAGCAAGGACCAGCTCACCCGCTACTCGCGCCAGGTGATCCTGGAAGAAGTAGGGGTAGGCGGGCAACGCCGCCTGCTGGAAGGCAAGGTGCTGGTCGTCGGCGCCGGCGGGCTCGGTTCGCCGTCCTCGCTCTACCTGGCCGCGGCAGGTGTGGGACGCCTCGGCATCGTGGACGGCGACCGGGTGGAGCTCTCCAATTTGCACCGGCAGATCCTCCACTTTACCCATGACATCGGTCGCCCCAAGACCCAGTCGGCGCGCCGCACGCTCGAAGACGTGAACCCGGACGTCACCGTGGTCCCCTACCAGACCACGCTGACCTCGGAGAACGCCCTGGAGATCATCGAGCCCTACGACGTGGTGGTAAACGGCAGCGACAACTTCCCCACCCGTTACCTGGTCAACGATGCGTGCGTCATGCTGGGCAAGCCCCTGGTGGACGCCAGCATCCTCAAGTGGGAGGGACAGGCGACCACATTCGTGCCCGGCCGGGGGTGCTACCGCTGCCTGTTCCCCACCCCGCCACCGCCCGGATCGGTTCCGTCCTGCGCGGAAGGCGGCGTGATCGGCGCCGTGGCCGGGTTCATGGGTTCACTGCAGGCCATCGAGGCCCTCAAGATCCTGCTGGGGGCGGGCCAGACGTTGGTCAACAGACTCCTCATCGTCGATCTGTTGGCCGGCGAGGTGCGCGCGTTGCGCTGGTACCGCAATCCGGACTGTCCGGTCTGCGGGGATCATCCCACCATTACCGCGCTCATCGACTACGAGGCCTTCTGCGGGCTGCCGTCCCGGACGCACGCGCCGGCCTCGGCCCCTTCCACCGTACCCGAGATCGACGCCGACGAGGCCAGGCGCCTGGTCGAGGGCGGCGCCCAGCTCATCGACGTGCGCGAGCCCTGGGAATGGGCCATCTCCCACATCCCGGGCGCCGTCCTGATTCCCATGGGGGACATCCCGGCTCGCACGTCGGAGATCGACCCCAACCGCCCCGTCGTCGTCCACTGCGCCATCGGCGCGCGGAGTGCTAAGGTGGTGGAGACGCTGCTGCGGGCGGGCTACACCAGGGTCTTCAACCTCGCCGGTGGCATTCTTGAGTGGGCGAACCGGCAATTCCCGACGGAGAGCGGCGACCGGCACTAGCGCCGTCCGCAAAGCCAGCATGCGACAAGCCATCTTGCGAGGACCTCGGGAGCTCGACCTGATCGAGCTCCCGGTCCCCACCCCAGGACCGGGCGAAGTGGTGGTCCGCATTCGAGCGGCCCTCACCTGCGGGACCGATCTCAAGACCTATCGCCGTGGGCACCCTCGGCTGGCGTTCGGGCCGTTCGGGCATGAAGGGACCGGGGACATCGCCAGCGTCGGCGAAGGGGTGGACGGCTTCGGCCCAGGCGAGCCCGTAGTCTTCGTCCCCACCGCAGGCTGCCAGCGGTGCGAGGCATGCCGGCGCGGGCGCGATAATCTGTGCGAGACGCAGTTCGAGGAGATCGCACTCGGGGCCTACGGCGATTACCTGCGGCTGCCTCCCCGCATCGTGCGGCAGCACCTGTTTCCCAAGCCAGCGCGGCTCTCGTACATCGAAGCGGCGTTCCTCGAGCCGCTGGCGTGCGTCGTGCACGGTTGGTCGCGCCTGGGGGCCCCGGACCGGGGAGTCGTGGCCGTGGTGGGCCTGGGGCCCATCGGGTTGCTCCACCTCCAAGAGGCGCGGCGTCGCGGGCTCCAGGCGATCGCCGTCGGACGCCGGGCCGAGGCGCTGGCGCGGGCCCGCCAGGCGGGCGCCCACGCGGTGGTCAACGCCGCGGAAACCGACGTCGGCGCGGCGCTGCGCGGACTGACAGGCAGCGGGCCCGATGTGGTCATCGAGTGCACGGGCTCCCTGGACATCTGGCGCGCTGCTCCCGAATGGGCAGCCCCGGGCGGCCGGGTCCTGCTGTTCGGCGGCCTCCCCGGCGGCAGCGAGCCCGGGTTCGATGCCACCCGTCTCCACTACAGCGAGATCGACCTGATCAGCGCCTTCCACTATCGGACCTCTGATGTCCGCGAGGCCCTGGACCTGCTCGCCGCCGGCGGCGTCAGGCCCGCCGATCTCATCACCGGGGTGCGGTCGCTCTCGGGCATCCGGGAGGTCTTCCACGACCTGGACCGCGGCGCCGGCCTCAAGTATGGCGTGCTGCCCGACGGCGACGCATGGCTATAGCTCGCCCGCACACTTCCCGGGCCGTGGTCTTCCGTGCCCCTGGCGAGCTGCGTGCGGAAGAGATCGCGCTCCCTGCGCCGGGCCCCGGCGAGTTGCTGCTGCGCATCACGGCCTGCGGGCTGTGTCCCGGCGAGGTCATGGACTGGTACATCGCCCGCAAGGCCCCCGTGGCCATGGGTCACGAGGCCGTGGGTGTCGTGGCCGCCGGCGGCGCCGGTGCGCCGTTCGAGGTCGGTGACCGGGTGTTCGTGCACCACCATGCGCCCTGCCTCGCGTGCCGCGCATGCCGGCGCGGCGACTACGTGCACTGCGCGGCCTGGCGGTCGCGGCAGTTGATTCCGGGCGGACTGGCCACGTACGCCATCGCGGGAGCGGAGGCCGCGGCGCGGGACGCGCTGAGGCTACCCGCCGATCTGACCGACGAGGCCGCCATTTTCATCGAGCCGCTTGCCTGCGTGGTGAAGTCCGTGCGGCGGGCGCGGCTGCGACCCGAGGATCGGGTGCTCGTGCTGGGTTGTGGTGTCATGGGGCTGCTGCACCTGATGGTGCTGCGCACGCGCAGCGAGCCGTCGCTGATCATGGCAGCGGATCGCGTCTCCGCCCGGTTGGAGGTTGCGGCGCGGTTTGCCGATGTGGTGGCCGATGTGACCGCGACCCCCCTGGATGAGGCCGTGCGGCGCGCCACCGGCGCCGACGGCGCCGACGTGGTGATCGTCGGGCCCGGGACCGTGGAGGCGCTGGAGGCTGCGGCCGGCGCCGTGGCGCCGGGCGGCACCCTGGTGGTGTTCGCGCCCACGCCCCCGGAGGCGCGCTGGCCGCTGGATGTCCACCAGGTGTTCTTCCGGGAGACCACCATCGTCCCCACGTACTCGGCGGGCCCCGACGACGTGCGCGAGGCCGTCCGGCTCCTCGGCTGCGGACTGCCGGTGACCGAGTTGATCACCCACCGTCTGCCGCTGGACCAGGCAGCGCTGGGCTACGATCTCGTGCGGACCGCCTCAGCGCTAAAGGTTGTGGTCGTCCCGTGAGGGGGCCGCACATCGCCCGATTCGACCCGGCGCGGTTTCGGTGGCGGGGCGTACCCGCCAAACCGTACAAGGGCGAGGCGGCGGGGCCGCTGCGGTGGAAAGGGGTGGAGCGCTTCGTGCTCGTGGGCGCATCGGGTGAACCCACCGCGTTCCACCTGCGCTACTTCGAGATCGCACCGGGCGGATTCTCGTCGTTCGAGAGGCATCGGCATGCGCACGCGGTGCTCGTGGTGCGGGGCCACGGTCGGGTGCGGTTGGGTGAGATCGAGCGGCGTGTGGGTCCGATGGACTTCGTCTACATTCCACCCCGCATGCCCCACCAGTTCAGGGCTGGCCGGGAGCCGTTTGGATTCCTCTGCCCCGTGGATGCGGTCCGCGACCGGCCGCGGCCCGCGCGGAGTGATCAGCTTGCGCGGCGTCCCAGAGGCAGGTACAATTGAACACGCAATTGGTCAAGAATCTGGGGGGCGACATGATTACCATCACCGCTTCGGCCGCGGCCAAGCTGTCGGAGCTCATCAGGCAGCAGGATGACCCGGGAAGCCGGCTGCGGCTCTTCATCACCAAGGGTGGGTGCCACGGCTATACCTACGGCATGGCGTTCGACCCCCACCCGCGGGAAGGTGACCAGGTGGTCAGCCAGCACGGGATCGAGCTGGTCGTCGACCCGTTCAGCAGCCGACTGCTAGAGGGCGCGCAGATTGACTACGTGCAGTCGGCCTTTGGCGAGGGCTTCACGGTCCGCAACCCGAACGCGATCGAGACCTGCGGGTGCGGGCATTCGTTCCAGAGCAGGGACCGCTCCGGCGAGCCGGACCCCTGCGATGAGGCGACGCGGCACTAGGGACGGAGGAGAGACGAATGACCGACCAGACAGGAGTGGTGCAGGAACCCGGCGCCGATCTGCGCCGGCGGGTCGAGAAAGTGCTCGATACCATCCGGCCCTATGTGCAGGGCGACGGTGGGGACATCGAGCTCGTCGATGTCGCCGATGGGATCGTCCAACTGCGCCTAGCCGGCGCCTGCGTGGGATGCATGCACGCCATGATGACGCTGCAGGCCGGGATCGAGCGGATGTTGAAGCAAGAAATCCCGGAGATCCGCGTGGTGGAGGCGGTCCCCTTCTAGCCGGTTTATCTCGACCGCACGTCCGGGCCCCCCATG
The DNA here is from genome assembly GCA_031459535.1 of Candidatus Fervidifonticultor quintus. GTDB lineage: Bacteria > Sysuimicrobiota > Sysuimicrobiia > Sysuimicrobiales > Humicultoraceae > Fervidifonticultor_A > Fervidifonticultor_A quintus. The sequence continues at coordinate 10,618 of JAVKIJ010000035.1, forward strand.
GCGCGCATGCGGGGCCCTTTCTGTTGGCCGCCAGGTGCGGCGGATCTTTTGAGAGGGCCGGCAGCGATGACCGAGTGGACGCACCTCCTCAAGAAGATCGATGACTACCGCTGGGAGATTCCGACGTCGTACAAGCCCGGAATGCGCGTGCCCGGTCTCATCTTTGCCGACGAGCGCATGCTGCGCACCATGGGTGAGGAGCAGGCGTTCGATCAGGTAGCCAACGTGGCGACCCTGCCCGGCATCGTGGGTCGGTCGCTGGCGATGCCGGACATTCACTGGGGCTACGGGTTCCCCGTCGGCGGCGTGGCGGCCTTCGACGTCGAGGACGGGATCATTTCGCCGGGCGGCATCGGCTTCGATGTGAACTGCGGTGTGCGCCTGTTGCGCACGGACCTGGCCGAGGCGGATGTGCTGCCCAGGCTCGAGGACCTGGTCGAGGTCCTCTTCCGCGCCGTGCCTTCGGGGGTCGGCATCGGGGGTCGTATCAAGGTCGGGATGGGCGAGATGGACAGGGTGCTGGCGGCGGGGGCGCGCTGGGCGGTCTCAGAGGGATACGGCACCGCGGCCGACCTGGAGGTGATTGAAGCCGGGGGAGCCCTGGAGGGCGCCGATCCCGCAGCCGTGAGCCACGAAGCCAAGCAGCGCGGCCGCGGGCAGATCGGTACCCTGGGTTCGGGCAATCACTTCCTCGAGGTCCAGCTCGTAGACCACATCTACGACCCGGCCGTCGCCCGGGCGATGGGCATCGAGGAGCGAGGGCAGGTTGTGGTCTTCATCCACACCGGGTCACGGGGTCTGGGCCACCAGGTGTGCACAGACTATTTGCGGATCAGCGAGCGGGTCGGTCGGCAGCACGGGATCCACCTGGTGGACCGCCAGCTGGCGTGCATGCCCCTGCGGTCGCCAGAGGGGCAGCGGTACTTCGGCGCCATGGCCGCGGCGGCGAACTTCGCCTGGGCCAACCGGCAGTTGATCACGCACTGGGTACGGGAAGGGTTCCAGCGCGTGTTCGGGAGGTCGTGGGAACACCTGGGGATCCGGCTCGTCTACGACGTGGCGCACAACATCGGCAAGATCGAGGAGTACGAGGTGGACGGCCAGCGACGGCGGCTGTGCGTGCACCGCAAGGGCGCCACGCGTGCGTTCCCGGCGGGGCATCCGGAGGTGCCAGCCTGCTACCGCCACGTCGGCCAGCCCGTGTTCGTCCCGGGCGACATGGGACGGTACTCGTTCGTCGCGGTGGGCGCCGAAGGCGCCATGCGCGAGGCGTTCGGCTCGACTTGCCACGGCGCCGGACGGGTGTTGGGACGCAAGGCGGCCGTTCGCGCGCTGGCCGGCCGCGATATTGCCGAGGAGCTGCGGCGTGCCGGTATCCTGGTGAGGGCGCACGACCGCAGCCTGCTCGCCGAGGAGGCTTCGACCGCGTACAAGGACGTTGCCGATGTGGTCGGCGTCTGCCATGCCGCCGGCCTGAGCCGGCGTGTGGCGCGGATGCGGCCTATCGGCGTCGTCAAGGGATAGAGGAGCGCGCAGGAGGAGCCGGTGCAGACCCTGACCAGCGACGAACAGCGACTGCTGTACGAGACCATGGGGGAGTTCGCAAGAACCGAGCTGCGGCCGCACGCGGCTCAGTGGGACCGCGAGGGGCGGTTTCCCACCGAACTGATCCCCCGCCTGGCGGACCTGGGTCTGCTGGGCATGACGGTCCCCGTCGAGTACGGCGGCGCGGGGCTCTCGACGCTGGCGATGGCCACCGCCATCGCCGCGCTCGCCTGGGGCGATGGGGGCATCGCGCTGGCGGTGGCAGCGCACAACTCCCTCTGCGCCGGCCACATCGTCGCCTTCGGTGATGCGGAGCAGCGGCGTCGGTTCCTGCCGCGGCTGGCCGCCGGCGAGGCCATGGGCTGCTGGTGCCTGACCGAGCCCGGCGCGGGCAGCGATGCGGCGTCGATCGCGACCCGGGCCGAACGCCGGGGCGAGGGGTGGCGTCTCAACGGCACCAAGGCCTTCGTGACCAACGCGACAGTGGGCGGGATCTACGTGGTGATGGCGCAGACGTCTCCCGGCGCCGGCCGCACCGGCATCACCGCGTTCATCGTCGAACGAGGCACACCCGGCATGGAGATCGGCCCCAAGGAGGACAAGCTCGGCGTGCGCAGCAGCGACACCGCCGAGGTGCGCTTCGTCGACTGCGAGGTGTCCGATCGGCAGCGGCTTGGCGCGGTGGGCGAGGGGTACCGGCAGGCGATGCGGGTGCTGGAGCGCGGCCGCATTGGCATCGCTGCCATGTCGGTGGGTCTGGGGCGTGCGGCACTGGACGCCAGCATGGACTATGCGCAGCAGCGGGTGGCCTACGGTAAACCCATCGCCGAGCTCCAGGCGATTCAGTTCATGCTGGCCGACATGGCCACCGAACTGGACGCCGCCTGGCTCCTGGTGGAGCACGCCGCCCAACTGGCCGATGAAGGCGCCCCGTTCCGTCAGGAGGCTTCCATGGCCAAACTGTACGCATCGGAAGCCGCGACCCGGGCGGCGGCCCGGGCCGTGCAGATCCACGGCGGCTACGGCTTCATGAAGGCCTACCCCGTGGAACGGTTCTATCGCGATGTGAAGCTGTGTGAGATCGGCGAGGGCACCAGCGAGGTGCAGCGTGCGATCATCTCGCGGAGCATCCTGGAAGCCGCCGGGAGTGGTGGGGCGTGAGCGGTCCCAGCCACCCCTTCCTGGCCCGCATCGCCGAGCGACCGCTGGTGGCCGACGGCGCCATGGGCACCATGCTGTACGCCCGCGGCGTGTCATTCGACCACTGTTTTGAGGCTCAGAACCTGAACCGCCCCGACCTCGTCCGTGGCATCCACGCGGCCTATCTGAATGCGGGCGCCGAGCTGCTCGAGACCAACACCTTCGGCGCCAACCGCTTCAAGCTGGCCGCGTGGGGACTGGACGACCAGGTGGAAGCCATCAACGGCGCGGGCGTCCGTCTGGCCCGCGAGGCGATCGCAGTGATGGACCGCCCGGCCTGGGTTGCCGGATCCATTGGGCCGCTGGGCCGTCAGATGGCACCCATCGGCGCGCTGACCGAGGGCGAAGCCGCCGCGGCCTTTACCCAACAGGCGCAGGCCCTGGCTGGCGCCGACCTGCTCATTCTCGAGACGTTCGCCGACCTGAACGAGATGGTGACCGCGGTGCGTGCGGTCCGGGCCGCGGTGGCGCTGCCGATCATCGCGCAGATGACCTTCGCCCAGGACGGCCGCACCCTGCTGGGTTACACGCCCGAGGAGATCGTGGCCCGCCTGGAGCCCCTGGGTGTGGCGGTCATCGGTGCCAACTGCAGCGTGGGGCCCCACGGCGTGGCCGAGGTCCTGGAACGTATGGCCGCCGTGACCCGGACTCCCCTGTCGGCGATGCCGAATGCCGGCCTGCCGGCCTACATCGGCGGCCGGTTTGCGTACATGTCGTCGCCGGCCTACATGGCCGAGCGCGCGGTCGCGCTGGTCGAGGCCGGGGTCTCCATCGTCGGCGGGTGCTGCGGCACCACGCCCGAACACATCGCGGCGATCCACCAGGCCGTCGCCGGTCGTCGGCCGGGCCGATCGCGTCCGAGGGCGACACTGGCGGCGCCGCCGCCACCGCCGCCAGCGCCTGTCAGTGAGCCTCCCAGCACGCTGGCGCAGAAGTTGGGGCGCCGGTTCGTTCTCACCGTGGAGGTCGCCCCGCCCCGGGGCGCCAACGACGCCGAGGAGCTCGAGAATTGCCGGCGGCTCCGTGCGGCGGGCGTGGACGCGGTCGATGTATCCGACAACCCGCTGGCGCGCCTGCGGATGAGCCCGTGGGCCACCGCCGCGCGCATTCAGCGCGAGGTCGGCCTGGAGACGATCCTGCATTTCACCACCCGAGACCGCAACCTGATCCGGCTGCAGTCCGACCTGCTGGCGGTGCACGCCCTGGGGATCCGCAATGTTCTGGCGCTTCGGGGCGATCACCCGCAGACCGGGGACTACCCACAGGCCACCGCCGTCTCCGACGTCCAGCCCTCGGGTCTGGTCCGGATGATCAAGCAGTTCAACCAGGGTCGTGATCTGGCCGGGAACGCCATCGGCGAGCCGACGCGCTTTCTCGTCGGCATCGCGCTCAACCTGGCGGCACAAGATGCGGCGCGGGAGCTGCGCGCGTTGGACCGGAAGCTGGCCGCAGGCGGGGATTTCATCTGCACCATGCCCATCTTCGATCCCGAAACCCTGCAGGCATTCCTGGCGCGCTACGGCAAGCCTCCGGTACCGTTGCTCGTGGGGATCCTGCCGTTGTATGGCGCCAGGCACGCCGAGTTCCTCCACAACGAGCTGCCCGGCATGGTGGTGCCCGATGGCATCCGGGCACAGATGCGCGAGGCGTCCGACGGGCGCGAACTGGGGCTCCGCCTGGCCCGCGATCTGATCCAGGCAATCCGGGATCAGGCCGACGGCGCGTATCTCATTCCGTCGTTTGGCCGCTACGACCGCATCATCACCCTGGTGCGCGAGGTGCGCGCCGGGCTGCCGGCACGGTAGGTGCCCATGGAGCGCGAACTCCGTGTCGAGGGCCACCGCCTGATCCGCGCGCCGCTGCACCGCGTCTGGCAGTTGCTCAGCCGCCTGGAGTCGCATCCCCGCTATACCGGCCTGTGGCTCAGTGCCGACCTGCTGGAGAGGTCGCAGAACTCGGCCGTGGTGGAGTTCCGGGGTTTCTTCGGCGGCCTGCCGGTTGTCTCGGTGCAGCGGATCACCCTGCGCCCCCCGGGGCGAATCGAATTCAAGCAGATCCGCGGCACGTTGCGGGCCCTCGCCGGCCAGTACGTGCTCCGGGAGGTTGACGGCGACACCGACATGCACGCGCAGCTCGCCGTGGACGCCGGCATCGTGCTGTTCTCGGAGACTGCGGTGCAGCAGATTCTGGCCGGGCACATTGATGTGACCCTGAGCAGGGTCAAGGCGTCGGCCGAGCGCGATCTGGTCCGGGTCCAGACCAGACGGGCCGCCTCGGCCAGTCCCGAGGAGCAGGTGGCTGCGGCAGGCGGACCGAGCCGGCAGACCGATGCCGGCGAGGTGGAGGCTGAGGCCTCCGCAGGCGAGCCCGAAGGTGAGAAGCAGACCGCCCCAGCCGGGGCCTCAGCGCCGGCCGGGGGCGCACCGGCACCTCCGGCCCGCGGCCGGCGTCGCCGTCGCCGGCGGCACCGTCGCGGGAGCGGGCTGGGGCCGCCCGCCGCGCAAGGATGAGTGCTACACTAAAGTGTACGGTCGGAGGAGGAATGAGATGCCACGCCGTCAGAACGCACCGACCCGCGACCAGGTCCTCGCCGCGCTTCGCGACGTGGAGGATCCCGAGCTGCGCAAGAGCCTCGTCGACCTGGAGATGGTACGCGAGGTCACCGTGCGTGACGGCCATGTGAGTGTCGATGCCCTGCTGACCATCAGCGGGTGCCCGCTGCGCGAGACCATCGAAGCATCCATCGCCGAGCGGGTGAAGGCACTGCCTGGGGTGACCGGCGTCTCGGTGAATCTGGGTGTGATGAGCCAGGAGCAGCGGCAGGCCCTGATCCAGCGGCTGCGAGGTGGCGAGATGCATCCCGACAGGCAGCCGGCGTTCCTCACCGCCGACTCGCCCACGCGGGTGATCGTAGTGGCCAGCGGCAAGGGCGGGGTGGGCAAGTCCACGGTGACCGCCAACCTGGCGATGGCCATGGCGGTGGATGGCCGTCAGGTCGGCGTCATCGATGCGGACGTCTACGGGTTCTCAATCCCAAGGATGCTCGGGATCGCCGGTCAGCCGACCGCCGTGGACCAGATGCTCATCCCCCTGGAACGAGACGGCATCCGGGTCATGTCCATCGGGTTCCTGGTGCCCGACGAAGGAGAGGCGGTGGTCTGGCGGGGCCCGATGCTGCACAAGGCGCTCCTGACCTTTATCCAGGAGGTCCACTGGGGCGACGACCTCGAGTACCTGTTCATCGATCTGCCCCCAGGCACCGGCGATGTGTCCTTGACCATCGCCCAGACGCTGCCGCGGGCCAGCATGCTGATTGTGACGACCCCGCAGCCGGCGGCCGCAGCCGTGGCCCAGCGCGCGGCGAAGATGGCCGAAAAGGTGAACATGGACGTCGTGGGTGTGATCGAGAATATGTCAGGTTTCGCGGCGACGCCCGGTGGCCCCACGATTGACGTGTTCGGGCGAGGCGGAGGACGACGCCTGGCCGAACAACTGGGCGTGCCACTGTTGGGCGAGATTCCCATTGACGTGGCCATTCGCGAGGGCAGCGACTCTGGCCAGCCCGTGGTCGTCGCCCACCCGCAGTCGCCGGCGGCAGTGGTCCTCCGCGACATCGCCCGGCGGTTGGCCGAACTGCTACCGGTCGTCGTCCATACCCGGGGCGGTGGCCCCTGGCGCCGTGACTAGCCTGCGGTCGGCGGTTGCGGCCGTCGCGGTCGTCGTGTGCCTTGCAAGCGCGTCCGCGGCCCAGGCGCAGGGCACAGCGGCCGAGTGGCCGACGCTCGTGCGGCGCTACGAAGCGCAGGTGAGCCGGACGCCGGCCGATCCCGTGACGCGCTTCTCGCTGGCCATGCTCTACGCGCGGGACGGCCGGCTGTTGGACGGCTACAGGCAACTCCAGGAGGCCGATCAGGCCGCGGGCCAGGCCCGGCGGGCGGAGCTGGTACGCCAGATCGCCAAAGAGGCCGAGAGTCTGATCCGGAAAAACCCCGGGGATCTGCTCGCCCGCTATCGTCTGGCGTTCGCGCGGTATTTCATGAGCGACCCGGCGGCTGCGGCGGCGGAGTTCGAACGGATCGTCGCCCTCGATCCCCGCAACGACTGGGGCTTCGGCTACCTCGGCCAGGCGTATGCCGCGGCGGGGCAGGAGGAGCGGGCCATCGCCGGCTGGCAGCGAGGCCTGGCGGTCAATCCCAACAATGCGGTGATCCACTACGTCCTCGGCCTGATGTACACCAAGCGGAACGACAAGAAGAAGGCCGCCGCGCACTTCGCCGCGGCCTACCGGGATCGGACGCTCTACGAGTACGTCACCGGGAACCGGCGGTGAGATCGGGCTGCAGGCACCTGGGCTTCGCGGCCGCGGTGGTGGCTACGCTGGCCTGGATGGCGACCGCCACCGCAGCGGCGCCGGCGCCGCCGTCAGCCCCGGCCCGGGCGGCTCGGGTGGAGATCAGCGCCGACGCCGTGACCGTGGACGCGGCCACCCGCGTGGTGAGGGCCACCGGCCGGGTCGCGGTCAGCGACGGCAGCACCACGGCCAGCGCCGGCCGCGCCACGCTCTACCACCGCGAGGGCCGCGTCGTGCTGTCGGGGGACGCCCGGGTCCGAGCGCCTCAGGGTGACCTGGAGGGCCAGGAGATCACCGTCCTCTACACGCCGGCCCGGATCACCCTGGTCGTTGCGCGGGGATCGGCCACTCTCGATGCCGAGGGCGTGCTCACCTCGGCCCGGACCATCACCATCGATCTGCAACGCGATGTGCTCCGTGCCGAGCCGGAGGTCACGCTGTTCACCCTCCCGGACGTGGTCGCCCGCGGGAGCCGCCTGACGTACGACCGCCGGCGCCGCCTGGTGGTGCTGGAGGGACGGGCACGCGTCCAGAACCGCGACGGCTTCCTCGAGGCCGACCGGCTCGAGGGAGACCGGCGATGGGAGATGGCGGTGGCCACGGGCGGCGTGCGTGGGGCGTTCCGTGATATCGAGGTGCGCAGCCGCAGCGGCGAGGTATTCTATGGGGAGAAGAGAGCCGTGTTCGTCGGTGAGGTCCAGCTCACGCAGCCGGGCCGGCGCCTCACGAGCGACCGGATCACCGTCTGGTACGGGGCCGGCCGTATCGTCGCAGAAGGCCAAACCTCGGTCCGGCTCGAACCACAACCCTAGGATCGCCGTCCGGACGGGCTGGGCCGCGGCGGCGTTGGAGGAGGTAAGCATATGGTCATAGAGCGCGTCAGGCGACCGAGTCTGGAATCGGTGCCGCTCGCGCAGGGCAAGCGCGCGCGGCTCTACCGCCTGCTCTACGAGCACGGTCCCGGGCACGGCACCATGCTCGTGCTGCCGGTGGACCAGGGCATGGAGCACGGCCCGGTGGACTTCCTGCCTAACCCGCCCAGCGAGAATCCGGACTTTCAGATCCGTCTGGCCATCGAGGGCGGGTACTCGGCCATCGCCTTCCACTACGGCATCGCCGCCCGATACCTGGCGCCCTATGCCGGCAAGATTCCGCTGATCTTGAAGATCAACGGGAAGACCGACATCCCACCGGCGGATCGGGCGTTCTCCGGCCTGACCGGCCGCGTGGAGGACGCCGTACGCCTGGGTGCCGATGCCGTGGGCTACACCCTGTATGTGGGCTCGCCCCGGCAGGACGAAGACTTCAGGCAGCTCACCGAGGTGCGGGCCGAGTGCGATCGCTACGGCATGCCCCTCATCGTGTGGTCGTATCCCCGCGGTGAGGCCATCGAGAAGAAGGGCGGCCGCGACAGCTTGTACGCCGTGGACTACGCCGCGCGCGTGGCGACCGAGCTCGGTGCCGATGTGGTGAAGCTCAACGTCCCCACGTTCGACCAGAAGGCCAGGGAGAGCTCGCCGAAGCCCTACAACGAGATGGTGCTCGAGTACCGGGCGGCGGTGGACAAGGTGGTGCGCAGCGCCGGGCAGACGTTCGTGCTGTTCTCCGGCGGCAGCAAGATCGGCGACCAGGACCTGCTGGAGAAGGCCCGTCTGGTCATGGAGGCCGGCGCCACAGGCCTGATCTTCGGTCGTAACATGTGGCAGCGCCCGATGGCTGACGCACTGCGGCTGACAGCGGAGATCAAGCGGTTGATGCTTGCCACGGTGGCATGAACGTGGCGGTGCGGGGCACGAGGTGAGGACCCGTCGTCCGTCGGCGGTCCGGACCTCACTCGCGCCCCTCCAGGCACTGGTTGACAACCCTCTGCCGGCGGAAATTCCCGGCAGATTCGTGGGCCTGATCGGCGCGCAGCCGTCGGTCTACTCGCGCAGTCCCCAGATTTGGAGGCCGGCGCTGGGGTACCTCGGGCTCGACGCGGAGTATCTTGCGCTCGACGTGCCCGGTGATCGGCTGGGCGACGTCCTGGCCGCTCTCCGTTCCATGCCGGCCTGCCTGGGCGCCAACGTCACGGTACCGTACAAAGAGGCCGCAATTCCCCACCTCGATGAGCTTGAGCCGGCGGCAGAGGCCATCGGCGCGGTGAACACCATCGTGCGCACCGGCGACGGGCGGCTGGTCGGCGCCAACACCGACGGCGTGGGCCTGGTGGCGGCGCTGCTCTGCGAGGGTGAGGGCGGCCCGCTGGTCGACGCGCTCTATGGGTTGACCGTGCTCTTGATCGGCGCTGGCGGCGCGGCGCGCGCCGCGGCGGTGGCCCTGGCGCCGCTACTGGGCACCGGGGAGCTGCTAGTGACGGATCGGACGCCCGAGCGGGCGGCAGAGGTGGTATCGCGCGCGGCCGCCAGCGGCCGCGCGCGAGCCGTGCCCGACGAGGAGCTGGAGACCATCTTGCCCGCAGTCGGGCTGGTGATCAACGCGTCGGTGAGGGGTCAGAGCGGCATCCGCAAGGGCTCGGGGGGTTGGACCTGCCTAGAGCCCTACTCGGCCCTGGCGCCCGCATCGCCGGCTGTGCTGCCGCCGATGGCCGAATCGGTGTTCGAACGGGAGTGGGCCGCGCGCGCCGCCTCAGACATCGAGGCCAACCACACCCGCTCGCGGGCCCGGATGCGGCTGCTCCCGCCCGAGGCTGCGGTGTTCGACATGGTATACGCCCCGCCGGTGACCACCACCATCCGCCATGCCCGGGAGGTCGGGCTGCGGGCGGCCGGTGGACGCTGGATGATGATCGTGCAGGCAGCCGAGGCGTGCGTGTCCCACATCTGCGGCCGCCTCGTCGCCGCTCGGGGACTCGACCGCGAGGTGGCCCGGCGCGACGTGCGTCAGGTGATGGCGGCGGCCTGGCCGCCATAGGGGCGACGCGATGCGTGCCGTCCGTATCCATCGGCACGGCGGACCCGAGGAGTTGGTGCTGGAGGATGCCCCAGAACCGACGGTGGGCCCCACCGACGTGCTCGTCTCGATCCGCGCCGTGGCCCTGAACCACATCGATCTCTGGGTGCGCGGGGGGCTACCTCGCCTGCGTCTGACGTTCCCCCACATTCTGGGCGCCGACGTCGCCGGCGTGGTCGCCGCGGTGGGCGAAGCGGTGCGAGGCGTGCAGCCGGGCGACGAGGTCATCCTCTCGCCAGGCGTCTCGTGCGGTCAGTGCGCTGCGTGTACGGCAGGCGACGATACCCTCTGCGAGACCTACTCCATTCTCGGGGAGCACATCCCGGGTGGGTACGCGGAGCGGATCGCGGTGCCCGGCATCAACGTGCTGCCCAAACCGGCGCGGCTCTCGTTCGAGGAGGCCGCTGCGGTGCCGCTGGTGTTCCTCACCGCGTGGAACATGCTGGTAACCCACGGACGTATCACCGCGCAAGACACCGTATTGATCTGGGGGGCGGGTAGCGGGGTGGGCAGTGCCGCGGTGCAGATCGCGCGCATGCACGGCGCGACAGTGATCGCCACCGCAGGCGCACCGTGGAAACTGGAACGGACCCGGGAACTGGGCGCCGACCATGTGATCAACCATGCCCGGCAGAACGTCTACGAGGAAGTAAGGGCCCTGACGGGTCGGCGCGGCGTGGACATCGTGGTGGATCACGTGGGCGCGGCGACATGGGAGACCAGCCTCAAGTCCCTGGCAAAGGGCGGGCGGTTGGTGACCTGTGGCGCCACCGCAGGCGCAGAGGCCACCACCGACATCCGTTACATCTACGCCCGCCAGCTCGCGATCCTCGGCACGTGGCTGGGCGCCAAGCGGGAGATGCGCCAGGTCCTGCGGCACGTGGAGGCCGGGCGGCTCCGCCCTGTGATCCACACCGTGATGCCCCTGGCCCAGGCCGCTGACGCGCATGGCATCATGGAGCGGCGCGAGCACTTCGGCAAGATCGTGCTGGTGGTGTGACCGGAGGGTGTCTACGCCGGTGAGGCGTCGTCCTGGCGGATCCACTCGCTCCCGTCGGCCCAGACCTCTTTCTTCCAGATGGGCACGGTCTGCTTGAGTGTGTCGATGGCGAACCGGCCAGCCTCGAAGGCCTCGCGGCGGTGGGGGGCTGCTACGGCGATGGCCACGCTGATCTCGCCGATCGCGAGCGTGCCCAGGCGGTGCACCATCGCGATGCGCACGCCCCAGCGTGCGGCGGCATGCGCCGCGATGCGGGCCATCTCCCGCCGGGCCAGGGTGTCGTACGCCTCATACTCGAGGTGGTGGACGTCTCGGCCGCGTGAGTGCCGGCGCACCGTCCCCAGGAAGACGACGACGGCGCCGGCGCCCGGATGCCGGACGGCGGCCAGCAAGGCGTCCAGGCTGATGGGGTCCCGAACCAGGTCGATGAGGGGCTCGGTCACCTGGGGCATCTGGCCGCCGCTGACCGGCGCGATCAGGGCCACGCGGTCGCCGTCGCGCAGGGCGCGGTCGCCGGGAGAGACCGTGTCGTTGACCGCAACCGCAGTCGGCGCGGTCACCGTGAGGAGCGCCGGGTGGTGCTCGGCGAGCAGGCGCCAGACCTCTCCGGCGGTGGTGCCCTCAGGGACCCACAGGGTCGTGGTAGGGGAGCCGACGGCTTCCCTGTGCGCGGCGAAGAGGTGAACGGTAATGTGCATGGCCCCGACTGTGGAAACTCAGGCGCATCGTAACACGCAGGGTGCGCGCCGGCAAGCGAGCGCACCGGCCCTCCGTCGCCGTCGCGCGCTGCGCGTGGCCGGGGTGGTGCTGGTCGCGTTGGGCCTGCTGCTGGGTCTGCCGCAGCCGCCGGCAGATGCGGCGTTCATCGGTCCCGACCAGGAGATCCGCATCGGCCGGCAGGCCGCCGAGCAGCTCGAGGCCGAGGTGGGGTTGGCCGCCGACACCGCACAGGCGGCGCGCCTGGCGGCCATCGGCCGGCGCATCACGGCCGTCTCGGATCGGCCCGGGCTGCCCTACACCTTCAAAGTACTACGTGGCAGGGAAGTCAACGCCATCTCGCTGCCGGGCGGCTTCATTTACGCCACCGAGGGCTTGATACGGTTCGCGCAGTCGGACGACGAGCTGGCCTTCGTGATGGCACACGAGGTGGGTCACGTGGCCGCGCGACACCATGTGGCCATGATCGAACGGCACTTCCTGATGGGCCTGCTGGCCGGCCTGCTCCTGGGGCGAGACGCGACCGCCGCGCAGATCGGCGAGATCCTGCGGTTCCTGCTCTCGCGGGGGTTCTCCCGCGAGAACGAGTTCGCCGCCGACCGCCTGGGCGTGCGCTACGCCCACCGCGCCGGCTTCGATGCCTCGGCGGGCCTGGGATTCATGCAACGTTTGCGGGTGGCCGAGGGCCGCGACCCGAGCCAGGTCGAGGTCTTGCTGCGGACGCACCCGGCGCTGACCGATCGGATCCAGCGGGTCCGCGAGGAACTCCGCGACCTCGGATACCGCGCGGAAGGCCACGGGCATCCGCAGCGGGCTCGCACGGACAGGCGAATCTTGCAGGGGTCGGCGCGGGTGCCAGGGAGGACATGAGCAGGATGCTGGATCCTGTGCAACTGAACGAGCACCTGCGGGGGCTGGCCCGGCGCTACGCAGAGGTTCTGCAGGAGCGACTCGGGCCATCGTTGATTTCGGTGGTGCTCTTTGGCTCCGTGGCCCGTGGTGAGGCGGGCGTGCAGTCAGACATCGACCTGCTGGTGATCGCGTCCGATCTTCCACAGGGCCGACTGGCGCGCCAGGACTTGGTCAGCGACGCTGATACTCGGTTGGACCCGGAGCTTTGCGATCTCAGACAGCAGGGAGTCTTGGTGGACTTCAGTCCGATCCTGAAGACCCCGTCAGAGACGCTGCGGCTGCCCCCGATGTTCCTGGACCTGGTGGATGACGCCGTCGTCCTCTACGACCGCGACGGGTTTTTCCCGGGCGTGCTGGCCCGCCTGCGCGCCTCCTTGGCCCGCCTCGGGGCTCGCCGGGTGCGGCGGGGCGCGCTGCGGTACTGGGAGCTGAAGCCGGACTACAGGCCTGGGGAGATCTTCGAGCTGTGACCAACCGGGAGATGGCCGACGGCTACCTCACCCAGGCGGGCGAGATCCTCGTCGAAGCGCGCGGTGCCCTGAAGCGAGGGGTCTGGAACCTCGTGGTTCGCAGATGTCAGGAGGTCGTGGAGCTGGCGCTCAAAGCCGCCCTCCGCCTTACGGGGGTCGAGGTGCCGCGCGTGCACGATGTGGGCGTCATCCTGCGCGATCACAGCATGAAGTTTCCGGAGCCCTTTCGGGAGGAGATCGACCGCATGGCGTCCATCTCGCGCCGGCTGCGCCGGGAGCGTGAGGCGAGTTTCTACGGCGATGATGAGACCGGCGCACCCCCACAGAGGCTGTACACGAAGGACGACGCGCAACGGGCCTTCCAGGACGCCGCCTTCGTCCTCGAACGATGCCGCCAGCTGGCCCAGGGGGCGCAGCGCTGATGCGGATGGGGCTCCGCTAGCCACCTGTGCGCATCCGTGACCCCTACGCCTCACCGGGCGCCTGGCGCAAGGCGCAGCTGCACTGCCACACACGCCGCTCCGATGGGCGCTTTGAACCCGCGGACCTGGCCCGGCGCTACCGCGACGTGGGCTATGCGTTTGTGTGCTTCACCGATCACGACACCGTCACGCGCTGTGACGACGTGAACGATGCCGAATTCCTGGCGCTGCCCGGCGTGGAGGAGACGGTGGTGCGGGGCATACCGCCCCTGGGACCGCACCTGGGCCGGCTCCTGGTGGACGAGGTGCTCGGTCAAGGAACGGCGGAACAGCGCGTCGCGGCCACGCTCGCGGCCGGCGGCGTGCCGTGCCTGCACCACCCGTCGTGGACGGGTAACCTGTGGACCGGTGCCTGGAGCGCCCGGGCCATGGCCTCGCTGCCGGGGCCGTTCCTCGTGGAGATCTGGAATCCTCACTCCCGACCGGAGGAGGATGCGCGGCGGTGGCTGTGGGCGGTGCGCGCCCACGGGCCCGAGGTCTTCGTGGGGGCCGCAGCCGGCGACGACTGCCACCGCGCGTCGCAGTTCGATCGCGCGTGGGTGGTGGTGAAGGTGCCTGCCGTCAGTGCAGTTGCGTTGCGAGAGGCGCTCCTGGCCGGGGCGTTCTACGCCAGTACCGGGGTCGAAGCCGAGTTCGGCGCCGTGGACGGGGCGATCACGGTGCGCGCCGACGCCGACGAGGTCCGGGTCACGGACGCCGCCGGCCGAGTGCGCGCCACCATCCGCGGCGGCAGTGGGAGGTACATCCCGGCGGGCGACGAGGGGTTCGTTCACCTGGAGTGCCGGGCCGGCGACCACCGCGCGTGGAGCCAGGTCTTCTGGGTCGGTTCGATTCCCACCGGAAGACTGGCGCGGGCGAGATCATGAGAGCATGATGCGCAACCGGCTGGAGATCACCGGCCAGGCGCTGATCCGCAATGGATTGCTCAATATTGCCGGCCAGGGGCTTCCGTTTCTCTTCGGTCTGTTGAGCATGCCCGTTGTCGTGCACGGCCTGGGGGCCGAGCGACTCGGCTTGCTGATCTTCACCTGGACACTCCTCGGGGTGCTCGGTATCGCCGATCTGGGGCTGGGTCCGGCCGTCACCAAACATGTGGCCGAGGCGCTGGGGCGGGGCGATCACGGCGCCATCCCCGGCATCCTCTGGTGGGCCGCGCTGGGTCAGGTGGTGCTGGGTGGCATGGCGGCGCTGCTCCTGGCCTCGGGGGCAGGGATGCTGGTGCGAGAGATGCTCCACGTGTCACCCGCCTTGCATGAGGAGGCCACTGGCGCCTTTCGCTTGGCAGCGCTCACGTTTCCCATTGTCTTAGTGTCGACCTCGTTTCGTAGTGCGCTGGAAGCGGCTCAGCGGTTCGACGTGGCCGCGGCGTACAAAGCCGCATCGGGTTCGGCCACCTTCCTGATCCCCATGTTGGGGACCCTGGTGAGCACGGATCTGGTGGGGATCATGGCGGCGTTGTTGGTGGCGCGGCTGCTGCTCTTGGCGGTTCTGGTGAGGGTGGCAGTGCGGTCTCTTCCCGCAAGGCCCACACGGCATGCCATGCACGCTGCAATCCTGCCACGGCTCTTGGTGTTCGGCGGATGGGTGACCATCTCCGGCCTGGCCGGACTGGTGCTCACCTATACTGATCGGTTCATCATCGGCGGCAGGCTTGCCATGAGTGCCCTGGCCTACTACAGCGTCCCGCAGGAGATGATCGCGCGGCTTACTGTGATCTCTGCCAGCGCGGTGGCGGTTCTGTTTCCCGCGTTCAGCGCGCTAGGTGGTGCTGGTGATCTGGGAGGGCTACAGCGGTTGTTCTACCGGTCGGCGAAGTACATGGTCCTGACCGTCCTCCCCGCATTTGGCTTGATCGCGGTGGTCGCCCCGGACATTCTGCGCGTCTGGCTCGGCCCTGATCTGGCAGGGCGCAGCGCCGCGGTCTTGAGAATCCTCGCTGTCGGCGCAGGTGTGCAGACGCTTGGCGTCATACCTTACACGCTGCTGCAGGGCCTGGGGCGCTCGGACCTGACCGCGAAGATTCATCTCATCGAGGCTCCTGCCTATGTGGCTGTGCTGGCTATCCTGGTGGGTGCAGCTGGCATCGTCGGTGCAGCGGCGGCTTGGTCTGGAAGAATGGTCATCGAGACCATTCTGCTGTATCTGGCGGCGGGCCGCATACGCGGCGGCTTGGGCGACGCGCCACGGGATGCACGGTGCATGGCCGGCGGTGCCATCGTCTTGTGCGGTGCCTCGGCAGTGGTGTACGTGCTCCCGCTGCCAGTGGCCCAGCGGGCCGTGCTCCTGACCATCGTGGTCGTCCTGTTCGGACGATGGGTCTGGCGCGTCGCGCTGGATGCGGAGGAACGAGAGGGAATTGCGCGGATGATCGCGGCCTGGAGGTCGGCGTGGCCAAGGCCCCGATGAGCGATGGCCGTTCACCCGTTAGATGTCATGGGCACTGATCCCTCGCCGGTGAAGAGGCGGCTGGAGGAGGTGCGCGGTCAGCGGGACTTCTTCAGGCCCTCCACCCGGAGAGACCGGTTACAGCACCATCCGGTGCAGACCCTCGTCGCTACCGCGTTCAGCCGGGCGAAGCGCTTCACGAACGGGAAGATTTGCGCGCGGGTGCGAGCGAGGACATTCTGGGGCGACGTTATGCACGTACTGCTGCCAGAGGGATCACCGATCTATTACTGGGGGTTGATTGACGGTGAGGAGTTCAACCTCACCTGCTTCATGGTGGACCGGCTCGGCATCGGGCAGACCGTCATCGACGTCGGCGCCCACTTCGGGTACTATACCCTGCTGGCGTCGGCGCTGGTGGGTGAGACTGGCGGCGTCCATGCTTTCGAACCTACGCCGAGGACGTTCAGCATTCTGGCGGCGAATACCTCGGGTCGCCAGGGAGCGATCGTCCACCAGAAAGCCATGTGGAAGGCCGAACAGACCCTCATGCTGGTCGACTTTGGACCGCAGGCGGGCGCGTTCAACACGCTCCTGAGCCGGCAGGAAGATGCGCGCCGGAACATTCTCGAGCGGTATGGCAGGACGGCCTCGGTGCTGCCCGTGGAGGCCACGACGTTGGACGCCTACTGTCGAGAGCGGGGAGTGCGACCCTCGTTCATCAAAATTGACGCCGAGGGGGCGGAGTACCAGATCGTGCTGGGGGCCACGACGGTGCTACGGTGTCAACCGGTGCTGTCTGTGGAGATCTGGGGTCGAGAAGGCCGACTCAACAATGCCGAGCGGATCATGGGGCTGCTCCGTGACTTCTCGTACGAGCCCTGCTCCTTGCGGCAGGGCCGCCTCACTGCGTATCGCTTCGATCCGGAGCGCGACTTCGTCAACGTGGTCTTTGGGCCACGGTGAACCCCATGGCAGCGCCACTGGCCTCCGTGGTCATGCCGGTCCACAATGCGGTGGCCACCGTGGAGGCAGCCGTCAGAAGCCTGCTGCGCCAGACCTATGCCGATCTGGAGATCATCGTGGTTGACGACGGGTCCACAGACGACTCGGCTGGCGTCGTCGAGCGCGTCGGTGGCCAAGGCGTGCGCGTGATTCGAGCACTGCACCGGGGTGTCGTCGCCGCCCGCAACACGGGGTGCCGTCTTGCCCGCGGGCGGTACCTGGCGTGCTTGGACGCCGATGATGTGGCCCACGAACGCCGGCTGGCCGCGCAGGTCGAATACCTGACGCGGCATCCGGACGTGGGGCTGCTGGGTACATGGGCGCAGTTTGAGGACGAGACGGGGAGGACATGGCGGTTCGAGCCGCCCACCGCCGATCGAGCGCTGCGCCGCTATCTGCTGCGGGACAACCCCTTCGTTCACAGCTCGGTCATGTTCCGCCGGGAGGCGTACGAGGCCGCCGGCGGCTATCCCGACGGCCCTGACGAGGACTACCGGCTCTGGGTCCGGATCGCGCGATCCTGGCAGCTCGGCATCCTTCCCGAAGTGCTTGTGACACACCGCATCCGTCGCGGCAGCTACAGCCGCGCCAGAGGCAGGCGCCAGGCACTGTGGAACAGGCTGGCCGTCCAGTGGGAGGCGGCGAGGACGCTGGGGCCGTGGCATGCGGCCCTTCCGGCGCTCGCTGCCACTATCGGTGTCGCGGCCGTCGCCGCGCTGGGAAGTTGCCCGGACGCAGTGCTGAGGCGTGCCGCCGTGGCGGGGGCCACCCGCTGGCGGGGCGTTCGTGAGGTTCGCGGCGAGGACCGAAGGTTCTAGAAGCCATGCGGCGCTATCTCTCGCATCCTGGGTACTACGGGCGCCGGGTGCTCCTGCGCGCCGTCGAACGGATCACCGGGCGCCTGCACCTGGAGACCCACCTGGATCGTCTCCTCATCGAGGGCGCGGTCTCGCTCCAGGGGCGCCCCGCGTCCGCCGATACGGGTCCCGGGCGGGGGCTGCGGCTCCTCTACGTGGCCCAGAAGTTCGACTACGGAAATGTGAGCCGCGGCTATAGCTATGAGGAGAACCACTTCTTGCCCGCGCTGGTCGCGCTGGGCTTCGATCTGATCCGGTTCGACTCGCTGACCCTGCTGCGGCGCCTGGGCCGCCGGCGTGCCAGCGAGCTGCTCGTCGAACTGGCGTTCCGGACGAAGCCCGACCTGGCCTTCTTCGTCCTGTTCAGGGATGACGTTGACGCCGACGCCGTGGACGAACTGCGCCGCCTGGGTTGCCTGACCTTCAATTGGTTCGCGGATGACCACTGGCGGTTCGAGGGCTTTTCCAGCCGCTGGGCGCCCCACTTCTCATGGGCGATCACCACAGACCCGCGGGCCGTGTCCCGGTATCGCGACCGGGGCATCGTGAACGTGGTTCGGTCCCAGTGGGGGGTCAACCACCGGCTCTACCGGCCGCTGGGCCGGCCGCGGCGCTACTCCGTGACGTTCATCGGCCAGCCCCACGGCAACCGCCGCCAGGTGCTGGACGCGCTGCGCCGCGCCGGGTTCCCGGTCGAGGCGTGGGGGTACGGCTGGCCGCGCGGCAAGCTGTCGACCCGACAGGCTGTCGAGGTTATCAACCAGTCAACGATCAACCTCAACCTGTCCAACGCCAGCACCGGCGAGGTTGGGCAGATCAAAGGCCGTGACTTCGAGGTGCCCGCGTGCCGGGGGTTGCTGCTCACGCAGCCTGTCGAGGCGCTGGACGACTACTTCGTGCCCGGCGTCGAGGTCTTGACGCACGGCGACCTGGAGGATCTCGTGGCAAAGATCCGGTGGGTCCTCGCCCATCCCGTAGAGGCAGATCGGATCCGGGAAGCCGGATACCGTCGCGTCTTGCGCGACCACACTTACGAGCGCAGATTTACCGAGATCTTCCGACAGGCCGGCGTATTCCCGTAAGGTCAGCGGACAGCAGCTCCGTCAGCTCATCCGCGATGTGCTGCGCCCCGCCTGGCGGACCCATGCGCTGCCGGCCCACCGCCCCGCGCCGCTCCCGCTCTGCCGGATCGTGCAACAGGCGTACGACCGCCGCCGCCGCCTCGCCCCAGTGCCGCGTCGGCACCAGCGCGTCTCCCAGCAGACGGTGCTGCATGCCGAGGAACGCGCGCCCGAACTGGGCGCTGTGACCGGGAAAGGCCACGACCGGCCGGCCCAGACCCGCGGCCTGCTCGTGGGCGGTGCCGGCCATGCCCAGGATCACCCACGCGCGCGCCACCGCATCGGCGAACGCCCGTGTGAGTTTCGTGCGGGCCCGCCCCAGCGTCAGGTCGCCGTCGGC
>JAVKIJ010000036.1:0-29652 GCA_031459535.1 Candidatus Fervidifonticultor quintus
GATCCCGGCCCAAGAGCTTTCCTGGCCTGGTACTCGCTTCACAAGCAGGTCAGGTCTCATAGCATCTCATCTCGACGCCATTTCCGGGACGGGCTCCTAGCTGAGGGAAGCCACCACCGCTTCGTGGCCCGGTGCGGTGGTACCGCCGTCCACGGCGATCGTCTGCCCGGTGATGTAGCCTGCCTGCGGTCCCGCCAGGAAGACGATCAGGGCGGCGACCTCGTCCGCCGTGCCCATGCGGCGCATGGGGCTGACCTCGACGAGCCGTCGCCGCAGGTCCTCGGAGAGGGTCGTGACGATGCCGACGTCGATGGCGCCGGGGGCCACCGCGTTCACCGTAATCCCATACGGCGCCAGCTCCCGCGCCAGCACCCCGGTCAGCCCGATCAGGGCCGCCTTCGCGGCCGAGTAGTTAGCCTGCCCGGCGCTGCCGAGAATCCCGGCGATGGACGCCACATTGATGATGCGGCCTCCGGGGCTCTTGATCAGGTAGGGGAGCGCGTGTCGGCAGCAGCGCAGCGCGCCGGTGAGGTTGGTGTCAATGACCGCCCGCCAGTCCTCGGGTGAGGTGCGCACGGCCAGCGTGTCGCGCGTGATCCCCGCGTTGTTGACCAGGATGTCCAGGCCACCGAAGCGTTCGACAGTCTGGGCGACGGCCCGGGCCACGTCCGGGTCGGCGCCCACGTCAGCCTGGATCTCCATCGCTTCGGTGACGGCGGCCAGTTCCTCCACCAGCGTCCTGGCCCCGGCGGCATTCGAACGGTAGGTGATAGCCACACGGGCCCCGGCGCGAGCCAGGGCCGCGGCCGTGGCCCGTCCAAGCCCGGACGACCCTCCGGTGATGAGAGCGACTCTGGATGCCAGTGTCACGTGCGATGGGCGACGACTTGGAGCCAGATGCGGGGGACGGCCTGCAGCTTCAACTCGTCAAACGCCTGCCGGACGCCGGCCTTCAACGCCTCCATCCCCACGTCCAGCGGCACGCCGGGCAGCGCACCTTCGATGAACATGGAGAACTCGCTAATGTCCTCCCAGGCCTGACAGTCCAGGGCCTTCTCCTGGAATTCAAGATGCGCGTCGTCGAAGCCGTGGGCCTTCAGCAGTGCCCGGTACTCCTCCGGCGACAGCCACTGCATCGCGGTCGCCTTGACCCCACGGGCCACCTCGTGGCCGCGCTCACGCAGCCACCGCACGGCGCGCAGTACCCACAGCTTGTAGAACCTGGGCGTGTCCGCCGCGTACGCGCCCTCGAAGAAGGTGGTGTTGAACGCGAAGACGCCCCCCGGGCGCAGCACGCGGCTGACGTTGGCGATGACCTGAGCCTTGTCCTGGACCAGGTGGATGGCGTTGCAGAACACCACGGTGTCCACCGGCGGCACGAGCAGCGCCAGGCGTTCGGCGGTGCCCTGGATGAACTGGACGATGGCCGAGCGGATGCGCTGGGCCGCCAGGACCAGCGCCGACGCCGAGGGGTCGATGGCGAACACCCGACCCAGCGGCGGGATCCCCATGCGCTGCAGGATCAGCTCCGTGACCGCGCCGGGGCCGCAGCCAAGGTCCACGACGTCGAGCCCGGGCCGGATGCCCGCGCGCGCCACGAGCCACGCGTTCACCTCTTTGAAGAACGGTTGCGCGGCGAACTTAGAGAATGAGAATCGCTCTTCCTCACCGGGCGCAGTGGCCTGTGGGGAATCTACCACCTCGCGACGCGACACGCCAGCCTCCATGGTGCTACTAGAGTATACTCCATGGTGCGGGAATCGCCTCCTGCGCACGCCTGGACGGCACAGCGGGGCCCCCTTGGGCGTCAACGGTGCTTGATCGCCACCGCCTTGGGCTGGAGGAAGTGCCCCAGATAGTCCGGCCCGCCGGCCTTGGCGCCGGTCCCACTCATGTTGAACCCTCCGAACGGATGTACGCCTACTGTGGAGCCGGTCGATTTCCGGTTGATGTACAGGTTGCCGCAGTTGAACTCCTGGCGCGCACGGGCCATGTGCGCGGGGTTCCTGGAAAACACCGACCCCGTCAGGCCGAACGGGGTGCCGTTCGCGATGGCCAGCGCGTGGTCGAAGTCGCGGGCCCGGATGACTGCCACGACCGGGCCGAAGATTTCCTCCTGGGCGATACGGGCCGCGGGATCCACATCGATGAAGACGGTAGGCTGGATGTAGAAGCCTTCGCCCTCGCCCGGTTCGCCGCCGGCGGCGAGCCGGCCTTCGCGCCGGCCGACGCCGATGTATTCCATGATGGTCCGGTGCGCCCGGGCGTTGATGACGGGTCCCACGTCAAAGTTGTCCTCGGCCGGCCCCACCCGAAGCGCCCGCACCCTGTCCACGAACGCCTCGACGACCTGGCGGTAGAGACGGTCGTGGACCACCAGACGCGATCCAGCCGAGCACTTCTGGCCCTGGAAGCCGTAGCCAGAGATGACCGCGGCCGCGACCGCGTCGTCCACGTCGGCACTCTCGTCCACGATGATGGCATTCTTGCCACCCATCTCGGCGATGGTGCGCTTGAGCCAGATCTGCCCGGGCTGCACCCGGGCGGCCTGCTCGTAGATGCGGATCCCGACGTCCCTGGAACCGGTGAAGGCCACCATGCGCACTCGGGGGTGGAGGACCAGCGCATCGCCCACCTCAACGCCGGGGCCGGTCACGATGTTGAAGACCCCATCGGGAAGGCCTGCCTCAGCCAACACGTCGTGGAGGACGTAGGCGTTGGCCGGAGCGTCGCTGCTTGGCTTCATGACCACCGTGTTGCCTGCCGCGATAGCCGCAGTGGCCATGCCGGCCGGGATGGCCAGGGGGAAGTTCCACGGCGGGATCACGGCGATGACGCCCAGCGGGATGTAGTCCAGGTGGCTCCACTCCTGGGGGTGGGGGGCCAGCTCGTGCCCACGCGCCCAGCGCAGCGCCTCGCGGGCGTAGTACTCCATGAAGTCGACGGCCTCAGCCACGTCCGCGTCGGCCTCGGTCCAGTTCTTGCCGACCTCGTAGACCTGCCAGGCTGCAGCCCATAACTTGCGCCGCCGCAGGATGTCCGCAGCGCGCAGCAGCACGGCTGCTCGCTCCTCGGCCGGCACGCGCCCCCAGGCCTTAAAGGCGCGGTCGGCAGCCTCCACGGCCTGCTCCACGTGTCGCGCCGTGCCCTTCTGGCAGCGGGCGACGGCCTGGTTCTTGTGCGAGGGATTCCACGATGTGAACGTACCGTCGCCCATCGGCCGCGCATCGCCGATGACCAGCCGTAACTCCCCACCCAGCTCGCGGGCCACGCGCGCCAGGGCATCGCCCATGGCTGCGCGGTGCTGCTCCTGGCTGAAGTCGGTCAGAGGTTCATTGTGGAACGGGGGAAGGGCCATCTGATCACCTCGGGCTGCGGATCTTGGCTGTCGCTACCGCCGCGCGTACAACCGGGGATCCAGCGCGTCGCGTACCCAGTCCCCCACCAGGTTGATGCCGACGACCAGCACCATCAGGGCCAGCCCCGGCATGATGGACGGCCACCAGGCCCCGGAGAACAGATACTTGTAGCCGCCGTCGATCAACAGGCCCAAGGACGGGGTAGTCAGCGGCACGCCGACCCCGAGGAACGATAGGGTGGCCTCGGTCACGATCACCCGCGGCATCGCCACCGAGACCAGCACGATCACCGGTGTGAGCACATTGGGCAGGATGTGGCGACCCATGATTCGCCGGTCGACAGCGCCGAGCGCGCGCGCGGCCTCCACGAAGTCCTTCTCCCGGATGGCCAGCGTGCTGCCCCGTACCGTCCGCGCGAACTCCGCCCAGCCGATGACGCCCACCACGATGATGAGCTTGTGCAGCCCGCGGCCCCAGATCGCCGCGATGGCCAGTGCCACCAGCAGGAACGGCAGCGAGAGCTGCATGTCGGCGGCCCGCATGAAGAAGGCGTCGATGCGCCCCCGGTAGTAGCCCGACGCCACCCCGGCGGCGACGCCGAGCGCCACCGAGATGGCGATGGTGAAAATCCCGAACACGATGGACACCCGCAGGCCGAACAGGATGTTGCTCAGCAGGTCGCGGCCCACCGCGTCCGTGCCCAGAGGGTGCGGGCCGTGCAACCAGGTGGGCGGCAGAAGGCGCCGGTTGAGGTCCTGCGCCTGCGGGTCCCAGGGCGCGATGGCCGATGCCAGCACGGCCGCCGCCACCATGACCGCCAGCAGTGCGGCCCCGGCGACGGCCGTCGGGCTGGAGCGAAACGCCCGCCAGACCCACGCCCGGGGGCGCGCTGGCCTCGGGACGACTGCCGTGGGTCCGGCTGCGGGTTCGGTGAGGGCCCTGGCCACGGTCCTATTCGTACCTGATCCGGGGGTCGATCAACGCGTAGAGGACGTCCACGGTCAGGTTGATCACGATGAACAGCCCGGCGGTGACGATGGCGTAGGCTACCACGATGGGGTAGTCGAGCCGCTCGATCGAGGTGAGCAGGAGCCGGCCCATGCCGGGCCAGGCGAAGATCTTCTCGGTGACGATGGCAAACGCGATGAGGCCACCCATCTGGATGCCGCCGATGGTGACGAACGGGATCAGGGTGTTCTTGAGCGCGTGCCGGTAGATGACCAGTCGTTCGTAGAGGCCTTTGGCCCGGGCCGTGCGGATGTAGTCCTGGTTCAGCACGTCCAGCATGCCAGCCCGGATCAGCCGGATGAACAGGGCGACCCGGTAGAAGGCCAACGTCACCACCGGGAGCACTAGGTGCGCCCAGGTGCCGCGGCCCGATGAGGGCAACCAGCCCAGCGCCACCACGAACAGCGCGATGAGCACGATGCCGATCCAGAAGGTCGGCGCCGAGATGCCCACCAGCGAGCCGACCAGGACCGCGCGGTCCAGCCACGAGCCGCGGGCGGTGGCCGCCATCACGCCCAGGGGGATGGCGATGATGGTGGAGGCGACCATGGTCCAGATCACCAGCTCCAGCGACGCCGGCAGCCGCTGGAGCACCAGCCGGATGGCGGGCTCGTGAAAGTAGAATGACGTACCCAGATCACCCCGCAGGGCGCTGCGGACGAACTTGGCATACTGGACGTACCACGGCTGATCCAGGCCAAGCTGTGTGCGCAGCGCCTCGACCTGGTTGATGTCGGCCGCGGGAGGCAGGAGCAGCTCGATGGGGTCTCCGGTCAGCACCAGCAGCATGAAGACCACCATGGAGATGATCAGGAACACCCCGACCATCTGCAGGAGCCGCTGGGCGAGAAACCGGGTCATGCCTGCCTCCCGCTCGGGCCTTACCTGAACTTGACCTCCTGCGCCAGGACGAACTCGTCGACGCGCACGGGCATCGTGAGATTGTCTTTGACGCCCCGGATCAGCTCTTCGAAGTACATGGGGATCTTCCCCACGTCTTGCCGGTTGAGCTCGGCCGCCCTGTAGAAGGCCTCCAGGCGCTTCTTTTCGTCCATCTCAGTGCGCATGATGTCGATGAGCCTGTTCAGCTCAGGGTTGCAGTAGCGCCCGTAGTTAGCCCGGCCATAGCCGGTCTTGGGATCCACGCAGCCCAGCAGCGCCGCCCAGTTGGCGCTCGAGATCAGCGTCAGCCATCCGCTCATCTGGAAGCTGGTGTCGAAGGTGCGCATCCGCGGGAAGTAGATCAGCCGCGGCAATCCGTTGAGCTGCACGTTGATCCCCACGCGGCCCAGCATCCCCACCAGAGCCAGACCCACCTCGCGGTCGTTGACATAGCGGTCGGTGGTAACGTCCAGGCGCACGGTGAAGCCGTTGGGATAGCCGGCCTCGGCCAGCAGGCGCTTGGCGCGCGAAGGGTCGTAGATCGGCCGGCGCACCTTCGGGTTGTAGCCGGGCAGGAACGGCGGCAGGATCTGCTCGGCCGGCGTGGCCGCGCCGCCCATCACCTGCTCCACGATCTCCTTGGTGTTGATGGCGTGGTAGACGGCCTGGCGCACGCGGACGTCCTTGAAGGGGTTGGGCGCGCCCTCGGGCAGCCCGGGACTGCCAGCCGGATGCCGGCCGCCCCGGTCGCGGAGAGTGTCCATGGCCACGAAGATCAGGCGCGGCCCCTGCTTGCGCAGGACTCCAAAGCCCTTCGTCTTCGCGACCCGCGGGATATCAGGAATCGGGATGCCCTCGACCACGTCCACCTCACCGGCCAGCAGGGCCGCCACGCGCGTGGCGCCCTCCGGGATGGGCCGGATGGTCACCCGGGTCGCCTGGGGCTTGGGACCCCAGTAGGTGGGGTTGGCCTCGAGGACGACCCGATCGTCGCGGACCCACTCCACAAATCGGTAGGGTCCAGTGCCGACCGGTCGGCGCGCGAGTCCCTCGTCGCCCACCTCACGAGCGTAGCGGGGCGGCAGCATGGAGATGTTGTTGGCTAGGTTGGCGATCAGGTCGGGCGACGGTTCCGAGGTGACGATCCGCACCGTCAGGTCGTCTACGGGCCTGACCTCTTTGATGAGGCTCACGTACGCCTTCTGGAGCGACTTCGGGTGGTCCCGGAAGCGCTCAATACTGAACTTGACCGACTCGGCGCCAAACGGCTCCCCGTTGTGGAACCGCACGTTGGGCCGGAGCTTGAACTCCCAGGTCAGGTTGTCCAGCGGCCGCCACGAGGTGGCCAGGGCCGGAACGATCTTGCCGTCGGGGTCGTAGTCCACCAGCAATTCCAGCATGTGGTGCAGGATGCTGCTGGTGGTGCTGATGGCGGCCAGCATGGGATCCATGGACTCCGCGTCACCCGTGATGGCGATGGTGAGCGGTCGGGCCTGCGCGTAGTTGGTGGGCGCCATGCCGGCCAGCAGCGCCACCGTCACCGCGGCGGCGATCAACCCGTGTATCGTCCACCTGTTCATCCCCATCCCTCCCTGTGGATGACAGCATAGTGCGACAGTCTGGAGCGCACCGTCGACTCTCCGCGCGGCGTGGTCAGCAACAGCCCGCCGCGACCGGTGACCTGCCCGTCCGCCAGGACCACGCGGCCGACAGCCACCGACCACGTGGCGCTGCCGCGTTCCAGATCCACCACCGTGATATCCGCGTCGGCGCCCGGTGCCAGGTGCCCCTTGGTCGGAGTGCCCAGCATGCGGGCCGGGTTCAGGCTCCCCTTCACCACGAAATCCCGTAGCGTCCACGCGCCCATCTGGACCAGCATGAGGCCGTGACGGACGAGGAAGTTGCGCGGGATGGCACCCCCGTCGGTACTGAGGCCCCCGATGATGAACGTACCGTCCCGGCGGGCTGTCGCCAACAGGATGGCCGAGGGGATGTGGTTGACCGGAAAGGAGCAGTGGGCGTCGGTCCCCGCGTCCCGCCAGGCCCGCAGGCCGGCCTCCGGATTGGAGAGCACGACGGCCCCTTCTGCGATGGCGTGGATGCGGCAGTACCCGGCGCGGATGGCCGCCTCCAGGCCGGCCTCGGTCGGCTCGTAGCCGCCCAGGCGCAGGCAGGTCCGGGTCACGCCGCTGGTCGGGACGCCGTCGCGACAGCGAGCCGAGGTACCGTTGTAGACTGACAGATACGACTCACTGACCGCCGTGGGATGGGCGCCCAGCAATCCCAACGCCTCCTGGGCCTCGGCCACCGGGTCGCCCCTCTCCTGCCCCCGGCAGTAGGAGTTGACATGGGCGATGTGGATGCGCCGGCCGGCAGCCAGCTCCAGCGCCTCGGCGAGACCGCGGATGTCCGAGCCGGTCCTGGTGGTGCCCACATGGAAGGCGATGTAACACCGCGCCCGGGTGGCGGCCGCCACGGCCCGCTCCGTGGCTTCCGGCGTCAGGGGATAGTGTCCGCCCAGCAGTTTGATGCCGATGGCGCCGTCGGCCAGCGCCCGGTCTATGGCTTCTTCGATCTCGGCGGCCGGTGGCGCGCTTGAGGACACCGTGTGCCCAGGAACCAGCGGATGCAGGTAGGCGACGTTGAGTCCGGCGCCGCCATCTGTCAGCGCCTCGGCGAGATCATCGAAGGCCCCAGCCAGGTCCAGCGCGGTGACGACGCCCGTGGCGGCCACCATCCGGTGGCCTTCCGCTGCGCCGAAGTGGCGCGAGAGGTGCGTGTGTGTGTCAATGACGCCCGGCAGGACGTACTGCCCTGCAACGTCAATGGTTCGTCGCGCCCCGGTCGTCAACCGGCCGACCTCGCTGATCCGGCCGTCGCGGACCGCCAGATCGGCCGGGCCATCCAGCTTGTTGGCCGGATCGACGATGTGCCCGCCGACTAGCGCGAGATCGTGCACCTCGGAGCCCTCCTTGGGATGGCAGATTGGCCGAAGGGCGGCCATTTCCCTTGGTATAATTGGCGCCGGAGAGGTGGCTGAGCCTGGTTGAAGGCGGCGGACTTGAAATCCGTTAGGGTGAAAGCCCTCGTGGGTTCGAATCCCACCCTCTCCGCCAGTCACTAGTCCTGGCTTGAGAGGTTCTCGAAGCCGCAGGGAGAACTATCCCCTCCAGTTTGCCCTCATCATGTCTGCTGGAGGTCGCGATGATGGAGCGAATCAGGCGACGTGAGCTCATCCGCCGGGCTGGGGCGGGTCTCGGCGCACTGGCTGCCTCGCAGGCGCTGCCGCACCTGGCGTGGCCGCGGGCGGCCCTGGCTCAGGCCCAGGCCACCGGCACGTTGACCTACGGCATGGCCGGCGGCTTCGATACGCTGGACGTGACCGTGACCACCTTTACCCGGGTAGGCCGCATCGGCCTGCACGTGGTGGACCCCCTGGTCTGGTCCGTGGGGCCGGGCCGGTACGCACCGGGTCTGGCGACCTCGTGGACGGTCTCGCCGGATGCCACCGCCTATACGTTCAAACTGCGCGAGGACGTGAAGTTCCACGACGGCACGCCGTTTACCGCCGAGGCGGTGCGGGTGACCTTCGACCGCATCGTCGATCCTGAGACCCGGGCCCAGACCGCCTTCAGCTTCATTGGTCCCTACGAGCGCACCGAGGTGTTGGATCGGTATACGGTGCGGGTCCGCTTCAAGAGTCCCCACGCTGCGTTTCTCAACGGCGCCAGCAGCCCCTACCTCGGGATCGTCTCACCCGCCGCGCTGCAGAAGTACGGCCGCGACTTCGGCCGGGTGGTGTTCGTCGGCACCGGCCCGTTCATGCTCCAGTCCTACCGCACCGACGCCGAGGTGACCCTGGTCCGCAACCCCAACTACAATTGGGGTGCGCGCATTTTCAAGCACGAGGGCCTCCCCTACCTGCGGAACATCGTGTACCGCATCATCCCTGAGGAGGCCACGCGGGTCGCCACCCTGGAGACCGGTGAGACCTTGTTTATCGAGGACGTTCCGGTGACGGACTACCAGCGGTTCAAGAACTCCAGAGAAAAGGTCCTGCTGGAGATCCCCCAGGCCGGTTCAGGGTGGTCACTCATGATGAACCAGCAGCGGACTCCGACCAACGAACTGGCATTGCGTCGCGCGGTGATGCATGCCATCGACAAGGACGGGTTAGTAAGGACCGTCTGGAACAACGTGTTCAAAGCGGCGTGCAGCCCGCTGACCTCCAACATGTTCGGGTTCGATCCCGAGACCTGCAAGAAGGTCACCTACAACCCCGACCAGGCCCGCCGCCTGCTCGAGGAGGCGGGGTGGCGCCTGGGGCCCGACGGCATCCGCGTCCGGGGCGGCGAACGGTTGAGGCTGGAGTTCTACCTGCAACCGACCCCCCAGAAGAACCAAGAGATGGCCGCGTTCATCCAGGCCAACCTCAAGCAGGTCGGCATCGAGGTGAACCTGAACGTGCTGGCCCGCGCAGGCTACCTGGACGCGGTGCGCCAGGGCCGGCACCACCTCCAGTACTGGTGGGACACCGGCACTGACCCCGGCCAGATGCTGCGGATCCTCTTCCACTCCCGCAACGCCGGTGGCGGCACGAACCGCAACAACTACCGCAATCCGGAGATGGATCGACTCATCGAGCAGATCGAAGCTACCGCGGACCCCGCGAGGCGCAGGGAGCTCATCGCCCGGGCGCAGCAGAAGGCCATTGACGATGCCGTTATGGTCTACCTGGCCGATCCGCCGTCGCTGTACGCGCACGACCGGTCGGTAAGCGGCGTCTGGGTGGACTGGGGAGGTAACTACCCCTACTTCTACGACACCCAGGTGGCACGGTAGCGTGCCACGTTGAAGGTGGGGAGCGGCCGCGCTGGCGGGCGGCCCCCCCACCCTGGTGCCCGTTGATGCTGGCGTACCTGGTCAAGCGCGTCCTCCTCGCCGTCCCGACCCTGCTGGCCGTGTCGGTGGTGGTGTTCCTTATGCTACACCTGGTCCCCGGCGATCCGGCCATCATCTTCTTCGGGGACCAACCCGTCACGCCCGAGCGCCTCGAGCTAGTCCGAAGGCAGATGGGGCTGCACCGTCCGCTGCATGTGCAGTACCTGGATTTTCTCCGGGGCCTGCTCACCGCGGATCTCGGCCGATCCATCCACTGGCAGACCCCGGTGATCGACGAACTGGTGACGCGGGTGCCGTCCTCGGCGCAACTGGCCGCCGGTGCGTTCGCCGTGGCGGCTGCGCTTGGGCTGGCCCTCGGCGTGCTCTCGGCCCTGCGGCGGGCCACCTGGGTGGATGCCGCCGCCATGCTGGTGGCGCTTGGCGGGGTCTCTATGCCCATCTTCTGGCTGGCCGCCATGCTCATCTTCGTGTTCTCTCTGAAGCTGGGCTGGTTTCCCGCCACCGGGTTCGGTGGATGGAACCGGTTGGTGCTCCCGGCAGTGGCCCTGGGGTTTGTGTCGTCTGCAACGCTGGCGCGGCTGGTGCGCTCCAGCGTGCTGGAGGTCCTCTGGCAGCCGTACGTGACCACGGCGCGGTCCAAGGGACTGCGGGAAGCCGCGGTGATTTCCCGTCACGTGTTGAAGAACGCGTTCATCGCGGTCATCACGGTCATGGGGTTGCAGCTGGGCACCCTGCTGTCCGGCGCGGTGATCACCGAGACGGTGTTCGCGCGGCCGGGCGTCGGCAAGCTGCTCGTGGACTCGATCCTGAATAAGGACTTTCCGCTGGTCCAGGGCGCGGTGCTGTTCGTGGCCCTAGTGTATATTGCGGTCAACCTGCTCGTAGACATCTCGTATGCGTATCTCGATCCCCGCATTCGATTCGAATGATACGCCGGTAGCAGTCCCGCAGCCCCGCTCACTGTGGCGTGACGCGTTCCGGCGCCTCCGGCGGTCGAAGGGCGCGACCGTGGGCGGTGTGGTGCTGGCCGTCCTGGTGGCCGCGGCGGTGGCGGCACCTCTGCTGACGCCCTACGAACCCACGACCCCGAATCCCCAGGACCGTCAGCAGGCCCCGTCCCTGCGGCACCCCCTGGGCACCGATGTGCTCGGTCGGGACCTCTACACGCGCATCCTGTATGGCGCGAGGATCTCGCTGCAGACCGGGCTGGTGTCCGTGACGATCGCCGTGTTGGTCGGCGTGCCCATGGGCCTGATCTCCGGCTTCTACGGCGGCCTGGCGGACCGGCTGCTGATGCGGCTGGTCGACCTCATGCTCACGTTCCCGGGCATCCTGCTGGCGCTGGTGGTCATCGCGATCCTGGGCCCGGGCTTGTTTCATGCCATGCTGGCCGTGGGGATCTCGTCGTCGCCCACCTATGCGCGGGTGGTGCGGGCCACGGTGCTCGCCGCCCGCGGACAGACCTACGTGGAGGCCGCGCGCGCCATCGGATGCCGCAATGTGCGCATCGTGATCCGCCACATCCTCCCCAACACTGTGGCGCCCATCATCGTGCTGGGCACCCTGGGCGTCGCAGGGGCCATCATCTCTGCCGCGGCTCTCAGCTACCTGGGGCTGGGCGTGCGGCCACCCGAGCCCGAGTGGGGCGCGCTCCTCTCCGAGGGTCGCAACTACCTGCGGGTGGCCTGGTGGATGACCACCTTTCCCGGGCTGGCCATCATGACCGCGGTGCTGTCCATCAATCTGCTCGGCGACGGGCTGCGCGACGCGCTGGACCCGCGGCTGCGGTCCTAGCCAGGAGGTCACAGATGAGACGACTGCAGTGGGGCGTCCTGGGCGTGGCCAACATCGCGGTTCGCTCCGTGATGCCCGCGATTCAGGCTGCGGGGAACTGCCACCTGGCCGCCATCGCCAGCCGCGTAGAGGGCAGGGCGCAGGAGGCCGCGATCCGTTTGGGGATTCCCAGAGCCTACGGATCGTACGAGGCGCTGCTGGCCGACCCCCAGATCGAGGCGGTCTACATCCCTCTGCCGAACTCCCTGCACCGGGAGTGGACGATCCGCTGCGCCCAGGCCGGCAAGCACGTCCTGTGTGAGAAGCCCCTGGCGCTGGGGGCCGCCGACTGTCAGGCGATGATCGCCGCCTGCCGGGAGCACGGCGTCCTCCTCATGGAGGCGTTCATGTACCGCTTTCATCCGCGGACCTGGCGCGTGGCCGAGATGGTGGCTCAGGGCGCGGTAGGTGACGTGCGGATGGTGCGGGCGTCGTTCACATTCCGCCTGCGGAGCTTCGAGGACAATATCCGCCTGCAACCCGCACTCGGCGGTGGCAGCCTGTACGACGTGGGATGTTACGGGATCAACGTGAGCCGCATGATTCTCGGGGAACCCCACGCGGCCTTCGCGTTCGCACAGATGGGCGCCACGGGTGTCGACGAGGTCCTGGGCGCGCTGCTCCGCTTTGACGGCGACCGGCTGGCGCTGGTGGACTGCGGGCTGACCCTGGAGCGGCGCGAGGAGTGCGAGGTGGTGGGCACGCACGGCTGCCTGGTGGTGCCATCGGCGTTCCTGCCGGGGATGGCCGACGCAGCTATCCACTGGGTCAAGGGAACGGACCGCACGGTCCTGACCGTGCCCGGTGCAGACGAATACCGTCTCATGGTCGAGCACTTCGCCGACGCGGTCCTGACCGGTCGACCGCCGCGCCTGCCGCCGGAGGACGCGGTGGCCAACCTGCGGGTCATCGAGGCGTTGCGTCGATCGCTCGACAGCGGACGGGCTGAGGCCGTGGACGTCTAGACGAGAGCCGCCGGGCTGGAAGAGGAGGAGAGAGATGACGATCAGACTTCGCGTGGGCGTGCTGGGCGCGGGCGCCTGGGCTCGGGCCGCCCACGTGCCCGGATGGCAGCGAGACCCGCGCAGCCAGGTCGCCGTGATCTGCGACGTGGTGCGGGAGCGGGCCGAGGAGCTGGCGCGGCAGTTCGGGATCCACGAGACCACCGACGACTGGCAGGCGGTGGTCTCGCGCGGCGATCTGGACGTCATCGACGTGGCCACGCCTTCGACCACGCACTTCGAACTGGCCATGGCGGCCCTGGAGGCTGGCAAGCACGTCCTGTGCGAGAAGCCCGTGGCCTACGACTTCCGGCAGACGCTGCAGGCCGCAGCCCTGGCGCGGCGGCGGGGCGTGCTGACCAAGATGGGGTTTACCTTCCGGTACAGCCCCGGGGTGCAGTACGCCCGCGCGCTGATCGACGACGGGTTCGTGGGCGTCCCGTTCATCTTCAATGGCTACGAGCAGAACTCCCAGTGGCTCGATCCCCAGGTGCCCCTGCGTCAGGTGGACCACACTGCGGACCAGTCGGTGCTCCAGGCTTCCTCCCTGGAAGGCTACGGCGCGCCGATCATCGACATTGGCATGTGGTGGGTGGGCGCCGGTTACGCGCGGACCGTCGGTCTGCTGCGCAACTTCATCCCGGAGCGGATGGTGCGCGCCACCGGCCAGATGATGCGCATGAACATCGATGACGGCGACATTCACCTGGTGGAGTACACCAATGGCGCGATCGGGTCCATCCAGACGTCGTTCGTGACCATCGGCAACTATCCCGGCATCGAGGCCCGGATCTACGGGAGCCGCGGTGCCATCATCTGCCGTCTTGTGGAGGAATTCGGCGTCGCCGAGACCATCAAGGTCGCCAGACCGGACGCGGTGGAGTTCCGGGAGCTGGAGATCCCCTCGCGATTCTACCCGGCTGGCGGCCATGCCCGCGAGTCGTGGCGGTCGCTATTCTACGCGAACCTGATCAGGGACTTCATCGACGAGATCCTAGACGGCTCGGGTCGCAATCAGGGGAACTTCGAGGACGGCGCCCGGGTCCAGGAGGTGATCAACGCTGTCGAGCGGTCGCACCACGAGCGCCGCTGGGTGGAGCTGCCGCTGCCACGATGACGGCCCACGGGGCGTCCCGCGCACCGGCCCTGGGGGCAGCCGTGGAGGCGTTCCTCCAATGGTACTACCGGCACCAGCCGGTCACTGCCACGTTCATCGGCGTCCACGAGGCCGACCATCGTCTGCCCGACTTCGCTGAGGCCGCCACCGAGCAAGCCCTCAGCGCCGTCGACTCCCTTCTGAGGCAGTTTCGGAGCCTCCCGGACGAGCCCCGGACCGACACCGAGGCCCTCGACGGCACGGTCGCCCAGGGCGCCCTGGATGTTCTGCGCTGGGAGCTTCAGTCCGACCACTTTCACCGGGGTAATCCCTGCGTCTACACCAGTGAGGCGATCTTCGGAGTGCTGGCCCTGTTCCTCCGGCCCTTCGCCCCGCTTGCGCAGCGTGCCGAGGCGGCCAGGGCGCGCCTGCTGGCTATTCCCGACTTTCTGGCGCAGGGGCGCCGGAACGTGCGGCGCGCGCCCAGCGCCTGGACGGAGCGCGCCATCCGCGAGTGTCGCGGCGCCCTGGCGTTTCTCGAACGAGGGCTCGGGCAGCTCATGCGCGACGAGCACCTGCACGATCCGCGCCTCCTCGACGCGGCTGCAGCGGCGGCAGCGGCCTTTCGCAGGCACCGGGTGTACCTGGAGACCGAGTTGCTCAAGCAGAGCCACCATGGCTACGCCTGCGGCGCAGATGCGCTCGATCTTCTGCTACGTCGGGGTCACTTCCTGGACATGGATGCAGCCGACGTGGAGGCCATGGCAGAGGATGCCTTGCAACGCGCCCTGGAAGCCCGCCGGTCCGCGGCGCGGGTCCTGGGTGCGGCATCGTGGCAGGAAGCGATGACGTGGGTCGAGGACCGACACCCGCCCGTTGAACGGTACTATGCGCGCTACACCCAGGTCTGGGAGGAGGCGCGCGCGGTCGCCTTGGCCCACAGGCTGGTGTCCTGGCCGGACTACCCGCTCCGGTTCGTGCCGCAGCCCGCGTGGGCGCGCGAGGCGGCGCCGGACCTCTACTTCCTGTCTTACCGGGCACCGGCAGCGTTCGACACGATCCCTGTCGTCGACTATCTGGTGAACCCGGTCGAGCCGGACATGCCGCCAGACGAGCAGCGGCGCCGACTCCGCGCCGCCAACGAGAGCGCCATCAAGCTCAACCACGTCGTCCACCACGCCGGGCTCGGTCACCATGTGCAGAACTGGTATGCGTACCACCGGACCGCGTCCCGCATCGGACAGATCGCGGCCGCAGACTGCGCCAGCCGCATTGCCCTGTTCTGCGGAGGCACCATGGCCGAGGGATGGGCCTGCTACGCCACCGACCTGATGGAGGAGGTCGGGTTCTTCGACCCCCTCGATCGCCTGGCGCTGGCGCACACGCGGGTGAGGATGGCGGCGCGGGCCGCAGTCGACGTGCGCCTGCACACAGGACGGTGGTCGATCGCAGACGCCGTCGCCTGTTATCGCGACCAGGCCGGCATGGCGCCGGAGGCCGCGCGCGCCGAAGCAGTCCGGAACAGCCTGTTCCCCGGAACGGCGCTCATGTACCTCGTGGGAAACGAGCTCATCCATCGGCTGCGCCGTCAGCTCGCCGGCCAGCCGGGGTTTGACCTCTGCCGGTTCCACGATCGGTTTCTGTCCTACGGCTCGCTGCCGGTGTCGCTGATCTCTCGGGCGATGACCGACCAGCCGCCCCTGCCCGGCTAGTACAGGCGCTCGCGGTCGAAGACGTTCAATAGCGGCAGCCCCCGCAGGTAGCGCTCGAGGTTGTCACAGAACAGGTCGGTCAGCCGCGCGTTCTCGCTCTCTACGGTGCTGGCCGAATGAGGGCTGACCAGGACATTGGGCAGGCCCCACAGCGGGCTGTCGGCCGGCAGGGGTTCCGTCGCGAACACGTCGAGGGCCGCGCCCCGCAGTCGGCCATCGCGCAGGGCATCGATCAACGCGTCCTCGTCTACCACGGCGCCGCGTGCCACGTTGATGAGCACTGCATCTCGCCTCATGGTCTCGAGCTCGCGGCGGCCGATGAGGCGCTCCGTCTGAGGGGTGTGCGGGACCGCCAGGACCACGTAGTCGGCCGACGCCAGCAGCCAGGGGAGATCGGAGATGGGGACCAGCACGTCCACGTCGCGCTCGCATGCGCCCGGCGGGACGGTGCGCCGGGTGGCCACCACGCGCATCCCCATGGCCCGGCACGAGCGGGCCACTTCCCGACCGATGGTGCCGAGGCCCACGATCCCTACCGTGGCGCCGCGGACGTCGCGGCCGGTATAGCGCTCCCAGCGGCGGGCGGCCTGGTCACGCATCATGCGGAAGCCGTCTTTGGCGAACCACAGAATCGTCAGCAGGACGAAGTCAGCCAGCGGTCTGGCGTGGATGCCGCGGGCCGTCGTGAAGACGATGGGGCTACGGACGAGGCCGGTACGGAGCAGCAACTGGCCGATGCCGGTGCTGGTGGCCTGGATCCACCGCACCTTCGGGATGAGGGAGGCCAGCTCGCCGAGGTTGGTGTGGTCGAAATCGAACATAACCTCGGCTTCGGCCAAGTACCTGCGCCATCGCCGCTCCTCGTCCGTGGTGCGCCGGTGGGGGTGCCCGACGTGGTCGCACGGATACCGGGGCGAGGGCAGGAGCGCCGGTTCGTAGATCACGCGGACGGCGCCCACGCGCTTGATGCGATCGACCAGCTCGGGCTCCAGATAGGACGCGATCAGAACATTCACAGGGCTCTTGGGAGATGGCATGTAGCGCGGTCGGCCAGGGAGAGGGCGCGGTCGCGAGGGCGACCGCGCCCGCCTCCGGTTCTCAGCCTGTTCTTAGCCTGAGCTCCACCTATGCGGCGTACTTCTTGGCGAAGTCGCTGACCACGGGAATGGAGACCATCTTGCCGTTGTAGGCCTGGATGGCGTACAGGATCGACAGGATCAGCCAGGCGATCCACAGGAGCGGGCCGGTCACGATGACCAGGAGCCATCCGAGGAAGGGGATATTGCCCAGGATCATGAGGGCAATGTAGATGATGACCCACGCGATGCCCCAGAACAGGGCCGTCCAGCCGTGGTGCTTCATGAACGGGTCCTTTTTCATGTCGGTCAGGATGATCACGAGCGCAATGATCCAGATCGGGTACGCCAGCGCGGCCAGCAGCCGGTTGGTTTGATCTGGCGACGTGGGCTGGGTGCTCATCAGACACCTCCGGGCGCAGGATGTGGAGCCGTGCTGGTGTTGTTCGTACGCGGGCCGCGACTTCCTCCCGGCGGGGCCTCCTTCCGGCCCGAAAGGCCCGTATAATTGAACCCGATGGCGGTGGCGATCACCCGTTCGGCACAGGTCGAAGCGTTGATCCGGGAGATCCGAGAGGTGACCCGCGGGGCCCCCGTAGTGGTGGCCTTCAGCGGCGGGCTGGACTCCTCGACGGTGGCCGCCCTGGCGCGTGAGGCGCTGGGGCCCGCAAACGTGCTGCTCGTGACGGTCAACATGGGGCAGTACGCCTATGAGCGCGGCAACGCCATCGTGCTGGAGATGGCCAGGCAGCTCGGCCTGCAGC
Organism: Candidatus Fervidifonticultor quintus; assembly: GCA_031459535.1. Lineage (GTDB taxonomy): Bacteria > Sysuimicrobiota > Sysuimicrobiia > Sysuimicrobiales > Humicultoraceae > Fervidifonticultor_A > Fervidifonticultor_A quintus. The sequence continues at coordinate 17,634 of JAVKIJ010000036.1, forward strand.
AGCGCTGCCTGCTGGGTCAGAAAATGCAGCACATCGTCCAGCGCGGCGGCCCGGCGTGTAACCGCTGTACCCGCCAGATCAAGCTGGGCATGGTGAAAGCGGCGGCGCGCGGCCGGTTGGTGCTCACCGGGTCCAATCGGAGTGACACCTGGGGCAAGATGGGGGTCCGGCTCCAGGGTGGATTCTATTCGCCGCTGCTCGACCTGGACAAGCCGACGATCCGCGCCATGGCCGCAGAGTTGAATCTGCGGATTCCGAGGATCGGCGAGCACTTCGGCCGCGAAGGCTGCAAGCTCAAGCACCTACTGAAGCCGTTGATCAATCCCGACTACCACGGGCGCGCGGTGGCCGAGGCCAACGAGGTCTTGCTGCGGGTCCTGGCCGAAGCGGGCTTTCACCCCCACCTGGCCAACGTCAAGATTATCGGGCCGCTCGCGCGCAACATTGGCCTGGTCAACGTGATCCCCGAGCTCCCCGAGGCGCTGCGGACGGCAGTCCTCGACGCTCTACGCGTCATCCCGGTTCTTGATGACGTGCGCCTCATTAACCGGCCGACGCGACTCATTGTGAAGGCCGGCCCGGCCCTCGCCGGAGATCCGGCCGGCCGGCACTGGGTGGCCTGCGGCCGGCTGGCCCCGGACTTCGCGGCCCCCATTGAAGTCGAGTGGCGAGAAAGTCCCAACGGCAGGCTTCATACGTTTCACGTGGTGGACGCCGAGCCGCTGTAAGGGGAGGAGTTTCCGGCCGCGCGCCAGAACTGCGAGCCGATGCGCCGGGTGCGTCCTTTCGCCGCACTGATCGTCCTCACCGTGATCGCGCTGCTGCTCACCGTGGCGGTCGGGCGGAGCGGCAGTGCGTCTTCCGTCACCCTTGAGTTCTGGACCATTTCGCTTCAGCCGTTCTTCAACGATTATGTGAACGGCCTGATTGCCGGATACGAGCGCGCGCATGCCGGCCTGCGGGTCCGCTGGGTGGATGTGCCCTTCGCGGCCGTCGAACAACGGCTCCTGGCGGCGCTGGCCGGCGGGGTCGCGCCGGACGTGGTCAACCTGAACGTGGAGATCATGGCGCGACTGGCCGAGCGCGGGGCGCTCGTGGACATGGACGCCGCGGTCCCGGCGGCCACCCGCGCCCGCTATTTCGACGGCCTGTGGCGCTCGATGCGGGTGCGCGGCCGCGCCTACGCTCTGCCGTGGTACGTCACGCCCAGCGTGATCGCCTACAACGCGGCCATCTACAGGAAGGCAGGCTTGAATCCCGGTGAACCGCCCAAGACCGAAGAGGAGATGATCCAGCAGGCCCGCGCCATCAAGGACCGGACGGGGATCTACGGCTTCATGCCCAACGTGGACGGCGTGCGGATGCTCCATCGTTTCCAGGAGAACGGTCTGCGGATCTTGAGCCCGGACGGGGGGAGGGCGGTCTTCAACTCGGTGGAGCACGTGCGGTACCTCACCCAGTACGTGGATCTGTTGCGGGCCGACTACTTCCCCGAGGACACGTTGCGCCGCGGCTACCTGGGCGCCACCGAGCGCTACAGCGCCGGGCAGCTGGGGATGCTGATTACCGGCCCGCAGTTCCTGCTGCGGGTCAAGCGCGACAACCCCGACGTCTACGCGCAGACATTCGTGGCCGCCTACCCCAAGGGCCGGGGCAACACGCTGCACCTGGCGACGATGGCCGTCGCCGTGCCGAAAGCCAGCCGCTCGCCGCAGGCCGCGGTAGACTTCGCGCTATTCGTGACCAATGACGAGAATCAACTGGCGTTTGCCAGACAGGTGGTGGTCTTCCCGTCCACCAGGCAGGCCGCCGCGGACCCCTTCTTCAAGAAGGGTGGCGCCGGACCCGAAGACGTGGCCCGGAAGGTGGGTGCCGCCGACCTGGCCCACGCCCGCGACCTGAGCGTGGTCGTCCCCAACTCGGGAGACCTCTTCCGGATCTTCCGGGAGGCGGTCGAGAGCGCGTTCTACGGGAAGCGCAGCCCCAAGGATGCCCTCGACTGGGCCGTCAACCAGTGGAACGCCCGGCTGTGAGGTGGGCGCCGAGCGCGGCCCCGGTCGTACTGCTGATGGTCGCCGCCTCGCTGGCACCGGCGTGGTCGCACCCAGGCGTGTGGCCCGACGCGTATCGCACGCCGACTGCTGATGCCCGCATCATCCCTGCGCCCAAAGTCCTGCGCTGGCTGGACGCGCCGTTCGAGTTCGGCCGCCTGACGCGGATCGTCGTCGGGCCGGAGGCTACCGCCCAAGATCTCTACGCGGCCAGGGAGCTGAACGACGAGCTGGCCGCGTGGGGGGCGGCGCCGCTGGAGGTGGTGCGGGCGCCTAAGGAGGACAGCTCGGCCGCCGGCCTGCTCCACAACGCCGTGCTGGTGGGCGAACCCGCGGCCAACCCGGCTGTGGCCCGGGCCCTCGCCCAGGGTGGCCTGTGGGTCACCGCACGGGAGCCCGGCCCGGAAGGCTACGTGCTCGAGGTGGCGCCGGACCGCATCGTGGCGGCCGGTACCGACCGCCGGGGCACGTTCTACGCGGTCCAGACGCTGAGGCAGTTGATCCACCGTGAGGGAGGCAGACTCCTGGCGCGCGGCGCGATGATCCGCGACTGGCCGGACCACCCGATCCGTGCCGTGCACGTGGTGCTGGACAGTTACTCCGACGTCTTCCATGTGGCGCTCATCGACCGTGTCCTGGGTCGCTACAAGTTCAACATGCTCATTGCGGAGGCCCAGTACGTGCGCTGGGACAGCGCGCGGGCCATCTGGCACCCCCAGGGCGCCACAAAGGCGCAGGCGGCCGCCGTGGTGGCCGCGGCGCGGGAACACCTGATGGAACCCGTGCCGCTCATCCAGACGCTGGGTCATGCTGAATGGCTCTTCTACAACGATCAGAACCTCGATCTGCTTGAGATGCCGGCCGACGTGGCGCCGGCGCGCTATGCCTACGACCCATTGAATCCGCGTGTGTACGACGTGGTCCTGCCCATCCTCGACGAGGCCGTGGTGCTCTTCGGCGCCCGCGCCCTGCACATCGGACACGACGAGGTGCGCAATGTCGTGCCGTTTCCCTGGTCCGAGGAGGGCCGCCGGCTGGGGTTCGGCGAGCTGTTCGTGCGGGATACCGTGCGGCTCTACGAGCACCTGCGGCGGCGCGGCGTGCGCACCATGATGTGGGGCGACGTGCTGCTGACCAACGACTACGACCCGGCGCTACAAGGGCTGCCGCGCGACATTGTGATGGTGGACTGGCAGTACCACCCCGCCGCGCGCTATCCGAGCCTCGGCCGATTCCGCGCCTGGGGGTACGAGGTGCTGGCCGCGACTTGGTACCGCCACGACAACATCGCCGCCCTCTCCCATGAGGCCAGGAAGGCGGGCGCTGGCGGTATGGTGCGCACCACGTGGACCGGTTACTTCGGCAACCGGTCGGCGCTGCAGGCGCAGTACCACCAGATCGCAAGCTACCTGGCCGCGGCCGAGCACTTCTGGAATGCCGGCGCACCGGCGCCGGCGCTCGACGAGATCGAGGCCGCCCGACGCTTCCGCCTGGACTGGCAGGCCGCACGGCCGGCGCCGGAGACGATCCCCGGGCAGCCGCTGGACCTCCGGGGTGCCGTCAACGTCAGTCACGTGGATGACGGCGCGGGATGGCTGGGGAAGGGAGCGGCCTACGATCTCCGGAATCTTCCGGGAGGGCTGCGGCGCCTCGGTGGCGTGCAGTTCCTGATTCTCGATCCCGAGGAACATCGTGGCCGCAGCGTGATCCTGCTGCGCGGCACCCGCAGACCGCTCCAGGAGTTGCCCGAGGGCGCCACCGTCGGGTTCGGCGGGCGCGCGGGTGAGCTGTGCTTCCTGCACGCCCTGCCGTATCCGGCGACCCGGTACGGCGAACGGGTGGCGACCTACCGGGTGCGCTTCGGCGACGGGGGTGCGATCGAGATTCCGGTGCGGTACCGGATCGACATCGGTTCCTGGCTCGACGATCCGGTCTCCATGGACCACGAGGTCGTCTGGACGGGGCGGACGCGATCCGGCATCCCCGCTAGACTGACGATGCTCTGTTGGGTCAATTCCGATCCACAGCGGCCGATCGTCGCCATCGATCTGCGCGCGGCCAACGGCCAGACCGCGCCGGCAGTCTTCGCGATCACCGCGCTCGACCGCCCGCGGGCATCCGGCCAGCCGTGACGGTGGCCGCTCGACCCGTCCGTCCCGTCCCCGCCGGCGTCTTCGGCCTCTCGCGCCGGCAGTGGCGCGCGACGATCGCGGCATATCTCTTCATGGCGCCGGCGCTGTGCGTGCTCGGCGTGTTCACCTTCTACCCCGTCGCCTTTGGGACCGCGCTCAGCCTGTTGCAGTACGACGTGATCTCACCGCCCCGCTGGGTGGGGCTGGCGCACTTCCGTGCGCTGTGGGCCGACCGGTATTTCTGGACGGCGCTGTCCAACTCGGCGAAGTTCGTGCTGGTGGTGCCCGTGCTGCAGATCCTCTCCATCGGACTGGCCGTGGCGGTCAACCGGCCGCTGCCTGGGATCCGGTGGTTCCGCGCCGCCTACTACATCCCCGTGGTGACCTCCATGGTCACGGCGGGCCTGATGTGGCGCTGGCTGCTGGAGCAGGACGGCCTGCTCAACTTCGTGTTGGTCGGGCTGGGCGTGCTGCGCCGGCCTATCGCCTGGCTCGGACACCCCGACCTGGCGCTGTATGCCGTCATGTTCGTCACGCTGTGGAAGGGCCTCGGGTACTACATGGTCATCTACCTGGCCGGGCTGCAGGCGATCCCGCCCGAGTTCGAGGAGGCCGCGCTGGTCGACGGCGCCTCGCGCTGGCAGGTCTTCCGCTGGGTGACCCTGCCGCTGCTGCGGCCCTCGGTTCTCCTGGCCTCGACCATCTCTGGCATCGCCGCGGTCAAGGTGTTCGAGGAGGTCTACGTGATGACCGGCGGTGGCCCCATGTTTCGCACCTACACCATGTTCCTCTATATCTTTGACAAAGGCTTCCAGCAACTGGACCTGGGCTATGCCGCGGCCCTGGCCGTGGTGCTGGCCGCCGTGGTGATGGTGCTGTCGGCGGTCAACTTCCGCGTCTTCCGCCAGGGTGGGTGGAGCTATGACTAGGCGAGCCCCAGGCCTGATCGTGCGGTACGCCGGCCTGCTGGCCCTGGCGGTCTTCACCACGTTCCCGCTGCTCTGGCTGCTGGCGGTGGCGCTGCGCGCCAGCGGCCGCGTCTTTGGATTCCCCCCGCCGCTGGTGCCCTGGCCGCCGTCGCTGGTCAACTTCGCGACGGTCTGGCAGACCATGCCGCTGCCCCGGTTCTTTGCCAACACGCTGCTGTTGTGCGGGATCGCGGTCGGCCTCAACCTGGTGCTGTGCTCGATGGCGGCGTATCCCCTGGCGCGCATGGAGTTCCCGGGACGCCGGGTGGTGTTCGGGTTGCTGCTCTCCACACTGATGCTGCCGGGCCACGTGGGCATGATCGTCAACTTCGTCACGCTGCTGCGCCTGCGCCTAGTGGACACCTACGCGGGCGTGTTGCTGCCCGGGGCGGTGTCGGTCTTTGGGATCTTCCTACTGCGGCAGGCGTTCCTGACCGTACCGCGCGAGCTGGAGGACGCCGCCCGCCTGGACGGCGCCTCCGAGCTGGTGATCTGGTGGCGCATCATGCTGCCGGTGATCGCGCCGGCCCTGGCCGCTCTGGCCTTGTTCGAGTTCGTCGCCGTGTGGAACTCGTTCCTCTGGCCCCTGATCGTGTTGAAGACACCCGACCGCTACCCGCTGGCCGTGGGGCTCCTCTACCTGTCGGGTCTGTTCGCCCACAACACCCGCGCTGTGGCCGCGGGTGCGGTGCTGATGACGGTGCCCATCATCGTCGTCTTCCTGTTCACCCAGCGGTACTTCATGCGCGGCCTGACCGTCGGGGCGGTGCGGTGAGACGGGTGCTCTTCATCCCGCTCGACGACCGTCCGGCGACCCGCCAGACCGCGCTCGATCTGTTGCCGCTGCTGGGCACCGCGTGGGACACGCCGCCCAGGGACCTGCTGGGTCACCGACGGCGGCCCGCCGACCTCGACAGCCTGTTCCGGTGGGCCGACCGCGAGGCGTCCGGCGCCGACGCGCTGATCGCCTCCGCCGAGGTGCTCATCCACGGCGGTCTGGTGGCGTCCCGGCTGAGCGTGGATCCCATGGAGGTCCTGTGGCGCCGGCTGGACCGGGTGGTCAGGCTCGCGGCACGCGCGCCCACGTATCTAAGCGCGGTGAACATGCGCATCCCGACCGGCGGCGCCGAAGAAGAGCCGAGCTACTGGGGGCCCTACGGTGATATGCTCCGCGCCCACTCGGCCCACCTCGACGCTGGCGAGCAGATCGGCGACGATGCCCGACTGCGGAAGGCGGTGGAGGCCCTCGAGCAGATCCCCGCGCCCGTGGTGGACGACCTACTGCGCCGCCGCCGTCGCCAGCTGCTGATCAACCTGGAACTGATGGCGCTGGTCGCGCGCGGGCATCTCTCGGCGCTGCTGATCGGACAGGACGACGCGGAGCCCTTCGGGCTTGCCCGCGCCGACCTGGCGGTGCTCCGCCGATTCCGACAGCGTCTGGGCGGGGATCGCGTCTACGTCTCCGTTGGCGCCGATGAACTCGGGGCCCGGCTGCTGGCCCGGCTGGCCACAGACCACGAGCCCCGGCCCCCGCGCGTGGCCGTCCGCTATACGTTTCCCGAGGCCCGGCGCAGCATCCCGCGCTACGAGCCCGCTCCACTGGAGGAGACCGTCGCCGGCCACCTGGAGGCCGCGGGGTGCGAGACCGTCGCCGACGATCCCGACATCCTGCTGTGGGTGCACAACTTCGCCGGGGTCCAGCAGCGTGAGTCCGCCGATCAGCGGGGCGCGCCGCCGGCCCCCGTGCGCTCGGTCGCCGCGGCACTGACCGAGGCGGCCAGCCGGGGCATTGTCTGCGGGTGCGCCGATGTCCGCTTCGCCAACGGCGCCGACGACGCACTGGTGCGCTCGTTGCTGGCGCGCGAGGACCTGGCCGGCCTGGCCGGCTATGCCGGATGGAACACCTGCAGCAACAGCCTGGGCACCACGGTGGCGCAGGTGGTTCTGGCCCACTACGCCCGCAGCCGCCTGGGTGAGGTGCGCCTGCGCCAGATCCGACGCCGCTACTTGGCGCGCCGGCTCCTCGACGATTGGGGCTACCAGGCCATCGTGCGACCGTACTTGGCGGCCGAGGTCTTGCCCAGGCTCGGCGCCGACGCGACGCATCTTGGCGAGGCGGAGCCGGCAGTGCGCGAGGCCGCGGTCCGCGTCCTGCGGGAAAAGGTGCTCCCATCGGTGGAGCGCGCCCTGGGCCCGTCCGGCTTTGTGGGCATCTCGTTTCCCTGGGACCGGCTGTTCGAAGTTGACGTCCACCTGGCTGACGATCCCGAGCGCGGCGGCGGGCGCGATTGGTAGGGAGAAGAAGGATTTCGGCAAAGCGCTTGAAGTAAAGGACGCGGCGGCAGGGGCAGGCAGCCGTGGAGGGCTAGTCGGGAGCGGGGACGAAACCCGAGGACGTCGGGACCGTGGGGTCGCGGACTTCGTGATTGGAGCCCACGCACAACTGCAGGCTGACGCCCTGCTGTCACGACCGCGGGTTCTACCGCCAATACTTTCGGGGCCTCCGGGTGATCGACCCGAGCGCCGGATGCCCCGTGGCTGATCCCCTCTCGCGCCGGGGGCTGTTGATCGTCAGCCTGCCCCGCAACGATGCCGCACTGGCCCGAGCCGCCAGAGACAGCGGCGCCGACCTCCTCAAGGTCCACGTCAACGTCTATCACCGAGCCTCGGGGACGCGCTTCGGATCACTCGATGACGAGGAGGAGGCGCTGGCGCAGGTCCTGGCCGTGGGCCTCCCGACCGGCATCGTGCCGGGAGAGGAGACGATGGTGGCGCCCGACGACCTGCCGCGGCTGCGGCGGTTCGCCTTCATCGACGCCTACGTGCACCGGCTGCCCCTGTTCCTCTACGAGGCCGGCATTCCCGTGATCCCCGCGGTCCCTCACGACTATCCGGCGAGCGCCGTCAGCTCACTGGCCGCGCTGCCCGGTGACTGGCTCGAGGCGGCGCTGGTGCCCCCGGACGGGTACGGCCGCGACCCGACCGCCGCCGACCTGGCGGCGCTGGCGCACCTGGGCGCCCGCACGCGCCGGCGCCTGATCGTACCCACCCAACGCCGCATTCGGCCGCAGGACGTCCCGCGCTACCTGGCGATACCACAGGTCTGGGCCCTGATGATCGGCGCCGTCGTCACCGGCCGCACGGCGCGCGGGATCGGCCGGGCGACAGAGCAGTTCCGCCGAGCCCTGGACGACCTGAAGGCATGACAGCGCAGCTGCTGGTGGCCTGTGGGGTCCGGGTCCCATGATCATTGAGGCGCGTGCCCCGACCCGCGTCGACCTGGCTGGCGGAACCCTCGACATCCATCCTCTCTACCTGCTCGAGGACGACGTCTGGACCGTGAACGCCGCCATCGACATTCCGGTGCGCGTGCGGCTCAGCCGCACCCGCGCCGGCTACACCGTCACCTCGAGGGACCTGGGTCAACGGGTCCGTGCGCCGTCGCTGGATGCGCTGCCGCTTGGCGGTCCGATGGACATGGTCTGCCGCGCGCTGCGCCTGGCGGGGCCGCAGCCGGGCCTGAAGGTCGTCATGGAATCCTCCGCGCCACCTGGGTCCGGGCTCGGCGCGTCGTCGGCGCTGCTGGTGGCCTTGCTCGCGGCACTGGACCGCGTGCGGCGCCACAGGCGGTCGGCCGACGAGCTGGTGCACGCGGCGTGGCAACTGGAGGCGCAGTCGCTGCGGACGCTCACCGGGCGGCAAGACTACCTGGCGGCGGTGCGGGGTGGCATCAACGCCATCCGGTTCGGCATCGGCGGCGATCAGGTGGAGCCGCTAGGGGCGGGCCACAGCCTACCCCGCGGTTTGCAGGAGCGTCTGGTCCTGGCCTACACCGGTCAGCCCCACGCCTCGGGCCTGACCAATTGGGGCGTGGTGCGGGCCTATCTGGACGGGGTGCCCTCGACGGTGCGTCATCTGCGCAGCATCGCTGCGGTGGCGCGGCAGGTGCGCCAGGCCCTGCGCGACGGCGACCTGGACGCGCTTGGGCCGCTAATCGCCGAAGAGTGGGCGCACCGCCGCGAGCTGGCCCCCGGCGTGTCCGCGCCAGCCATCGAGCGGGCGATGGCTACCGCACGGCGGCACGGGGCGCGGTCGGGCAAGGCCTGCGGCGCTGGCGGGGGCGGCTGCGTGCTCTTCGTGGTTCGGCCGGGTACCAAGCGCACCTGCGAGCACGCGCTGCGTTCGTCGGGGTTCATGGTACTCCCGGTGCGGATCGCCCGACGGGGCCTGCGGGTGCGGGCGACAGGGGAGTGAGTCCGGCATGCTCTTTGTTGCCGACCGCAACCTGCGACTGCTCTTCGGCTCGCTCCTGCTCTGGATGGTGGGAGTGGGCCTCTATGAAGGGCTGATCCCCATCTATGCCCGGCAGCTCGGCGCCTCGCCGGTACAGCTCGGCGGGCTCTTCACCCTGCGCAGCGTGGCGCTCGTGGCCGGCTTCATCATCGGCTGGATGGTGGCCGACCGGTTGAGCCGTCGCACGCTCATGCTGGCGTCCTGGTATCTGGGGCTACCGGTACCGCTGATGCTGGCTGCGGCGCCGTCCTACATCTGGCTGCTGCCCGGCCTGCTGCTCTACGAGCTCACGTTCTTTGCGCTCCCGGCGGTGCACGCGTACGTCACGGAACGCGTGCAGGCGTCTGAGCTGGCGTCGGCCTTTGGCGCCATGGGAACCGTGACGTCCGTGGGCTTCCTCGTGTCGCCAGCAGTCGGCGGAACCATCGCCGATTACTGGGGTATCCGTACTGCCCTTGTGGTCGCCTTCGCCCTGTTCTTGCTCTCCACCGTGCTCATCCTCAGGCTGGAGCAGAGCGGTCCGGGTGCGATGCCGGTGCAGACGACTGACCGTCTCTCCGTCCGTGATCTGGCACCGGTCGCACCGGCGCTGGCGGTCTACGTGGCCGCCAATTTCATGGTCGTGGTGACGGTGCCCTTCCTGCCACCGTTCCTGCGCGAGGCGCGCGGGCTGTCTCTCTCGGAAATCGGCGTGCTGGGCTCGCTGCAGGCCGTGGGCGCGGTGCTCTTGTCGCCGATCGCCGGGCGCCTCGGCGACCGGTGGGGCCGTGCTCACACCCTCATGGCCCAGACCGGGATCTGGATTGCGGGGATCGTCCTGACGGCGTACGCGCCGCGATCGTTCCTGCCGGCGGCCGCCGTGCTGCGCTGCCGCTCGCCCCTGGCGACGCTGACCCAGGCCATGGTGGGCGCATCGGCGGCCCCGGCAACTCTGGGGCGAGCGTTCGCGCTGGCGGGCATGCTGTCTGCGGGCCTGGCCGCTGCTGGCGCGTTCGTCGGCGGATATGCATATCGGGCCGACGCTGCCTACCCCCTGCTGCTCTCAGCTGGCACGGGCATCGCGATCATGGTCGCCCTCCTGCTCCCCCCGCTGCGCCGCCTGTGAGCCTCGAGCAGGCGATTAAGGCGAAGGCCCGGGAGATCGGCTTCGATCTCGTGGGCATGACCACCGCCGACCCGCTTCCCGAGGCCGAGGCCGCGTACCACCGCTGGCTGGATGGCGGGATGCACGCGGGCATGGCCTACATGGCCGCGCACCGCGACCGGATCGGGGACCCGCGGAAGGTACGGCCGGAGGCGCGGTCTATCATCGCGGTGGCGATGCACTACTACGCCGGTGAACCGTCTCCACCCGACGGAGACGTGCGCGGGCGGATATCCAGGTATGCCTGGGGCGACGACTATCATCTGGTCATGGAGCGGCGGCTGCGGGATCTGGCAGCGTTCCTGACCCAGCGCGGCGCCCATCTGGCCCGCTACTATGTGGACACCGGTCCGCTGCCGGACCGTGCCATTGCCCAACGGGCCGGCCTGGGCTGGTGCGGCCGGCACTCGTGCCTGATCACCCGGGAGTTCGGGACCTGGGTGGTCCTGGGCGAGATCCTCACGGACCTGGCGCTGACCCCGGACGACCCCGCGTGGGGCGACTGCGGGCTGTGCACCTCCTGCTACGACGGCACCGAGGCTTGCCCGACGGGCGCCATCGTCGAGCCCGGTGTCGTGGATGCCCGCAAGTGCATCTCGTACTGGACCATCGAGCACCGGGGATGGATTCCACGCCAGGTGCGGCCAACACTCGAGGATATGATCTTCGGCTGCGACCTCTGTCAGGAGGCGTGCCCGTTCAACCGGCGGGTGCGCCCCACGCAGCACCCCGAGTTTCAACCGCGACCCGAGATCGGCACGCGGCCACTGCTGCTGCCCCTCATGAACATCTCGGAGGCTGAGTTTGGGCGCCGCTTCCGACGCAGCGCCATCAAACGCGCCCGTCGCAGTGGTCTGCGCCGCAACGTCGCCATCGCGCTGGGGAATCTGGGCGACGCTCGGGCCGTTCCCGAGTTGGCGATCGCTCTGCGCGATCCCACCGATCCCGTGGTGCGGGGCCACGCAGGCTGGGCCCTGGGGCGCATTGGCGGCGCCGAGGCAACCGCGGCGCTCGAAGGTGCGCGGCGCGCCGAGTCCGATCCCCGGGTTTGTGAGGAGATCGCGACGGCACTCACCGACGGGTAACCTACCGGTTCTGGGAGTGGCGGCGTCGCGCCACGGGCCCGCGGGAGGTGGGAGATGCCGGCGGGGTCCGCGAACTTGTCCCTCCGTGCGACGCGCGCCCAAATCGTTCCTCAGCAGCGCTCTGCGGCGGTGGCTTGGTCAGGCCGCGCGAGGACTGACGGCCGCGGCGGCCATCGTACTGGTCGGCACGTCAGCCGCCGCCACAGCGAGTCCTCCTGCGCTAGGAGCCTGTCCGAGAAATCGGTCTTGGACAGGACTTTAGTGCGCTAAAGTCGAATCGTTGTCCATGCCGACCAAAGAGTACCGTCCCTACAGTCCGCATCAGCTCCTGATCCTCCCGCCCTCG
>JAVKIJ010000037.1:0-29428 GCA_031459535.1 Candidatus Fervidifonticultor quintus
TATCTCCACGCATCGTCGTCTGCTCCTTCGAAGAGATCGTTGGCGGCTGCGCTTTGACCAGACTATACGCAGAGGCGTGCACTTTGTGAAGCCACAAGATATGGAGCGTTTTTCAGCATCCTGCTAGGAGACGAGGGGCGCCATGCCGGAGGTACCGCGATGAGGGTGCCTGTGCTCGACTTTCACGCGCACTTCCCCGTCCGCCGGGACTCGCCCGACGAGGACCCCGTCCGGGCCGAGTACGTTCGGCGCTTCGGCGACGGGAAGTGGCAGGCGATCCAGCGCCACCTGGCCGCCGATCAGGACGCCTGGCGGCGCGCCTGGGGCTTCCCGGCGCCTGAGCCGCCAGGCGACGACGACGAGATGGCGCGCCGCTGGGCCGCAGAGGTCGAACGGCACCACCTCGTGCGCGTCGTCTTCCTCACAGGTGGCGGCAACGACCGACTGGCCCGCCTGGTCCGATCGTGCCCGGACAAGTTCATCGGATTCGCCCACCACGACCCCTTCGGGCACGACGCGGCCGGTGCCCTCGAGCGGGCCGTGACCGAGCTCGGCCTGCGCGGCTACAAGATCATCGCACCGCTCCACAGCACCCCCGTCGACGACGCACAACTCTACCCGCTGTGGGAGACGGCAGAACGCCTGGGCATCCCCGTGCTCATCCACTTCGGCCCTCTGCGCTACGAAGGCATCGTGGCCGGGCCAAATGTCAGCCCACTGGTCCTGCAGGGCGTCGCGCGCGCCTTCCCCACGGTGCCGTTCGTCGTGCCGCACTTCGGGTGCGGGTACCCCCGGGAGCTGCTGCACCTAATGTGGGTGTGCGGGAACGTCTACGTGGACACCTCGGGCAGTAATGAGTGGATGCGCTGGATGCCGTACGACCTGGACCTAAAGGCGCTGTTTCGCAAGTTCCTCGAGACCGCGGGGCCCGAACGCATCATCTTTGGCACCGACTCGTCGTGGTTCCCACGGGGGTTTGCGGTCAGGTATCTCGACGAGCAGCTGCGCGCGTGCCGGGAGATCGGGGTCAGCGAGCACGCCCTGCGGCTCATCTTCGCGGGGAACGCCGCCCGCCTGCTCGGGATCTCGCTCTCCGAAACATAGACGGCCATGCCCTCGAGAAACCGCCCCCGGCGTTCGCGAGCGTCGCAGACACCCGAGGTCGTCGTGGTCGGCAACATATACTGCGATCTCATCTTCCTGGACCTGGCATCGCCGCCCGTGCTGGGCGAGGAGCGGCGCACGACTCAGTTCACCCTGGCCGTTGGCGGTGGCGGATACATCACGACCGTGGGGCTCGCGCGGCTGGGCGTGCGCACCGCCGTCCGCGCCTACGTCGGGCGCGACCTGCTGGGGCAGTTCCAGCTGGATTCGCTGCGGCGCGAGAAGGTGGACACTTCCCTTGTCCGTCGCCACCCGCGATTGGGATCAGGGCTCACCGTAGCGTTCTCGACGGCGGGGGATCGGGGATTCCTCACCTATCCGGGGTGCGCCCTGGAGGCCGGCAGGCTGCTCGACGACAGGACCCTGGCGGTCCTGCGTCGTGCGCATCACGTGCACTTCGCGGGCATGATCCCGCCGTTCCGCGCCCGGCTGCCGCTGCTGGAACGGCTGCAGGCCGCGCACGTGACCACCTCGCTGGATATCGGCTGGAACCCATCCCGGTACCGCGACCCGGACTTCCGCCAGGTCATCCGGCGCGTGACGGTCTTCATGCCGTCTTGGCGCGACGCGCAATGGCTGACTGGTCAGCCAATCCCCCAGGACGCCGTCCGGGCGTTGGGAGAGATGGTACCGGTGGCTGTGATCAAACTGGGCGCCGAGGGCGCCATTGGCATCGAGGACGGCCGCGTGGCACGGGCACGCCCGCCTGAGGTCACACCTCTGGACACCACGGGCGCGGGCGACGCGTTTGACGCCGGGTTCATCTGGGCCTACCTGCGCGGCGAATCGCTGGCCCGGTGCCTGCTGGCCGGCAACATCTGTGGCGCGCTCTCCACCCGCGCGCCGGGCGGCACCGCCGCGTTCCCACGGCTCCGCCACCTGTTGCGGGTGTTGCGGGAGATGGCGCGGCGGGAGGCCATCGCATGAAGCTGGCCGTCATCGGTGGCGGGGGATTCCGAACGCCGCTGCTGGTCGCGGGTCTCATCGCGCGCCGCGAGCGCCTGCCTGTGGACTGGGTGGTGCTCCACGACCTGGACGCCACAGCCCTCGAGGTGGTGGCGGCGCTGGCCGACGTCATGCTGGCGCGCAGCGGCAGGTTGTTCAGAGTGCGCACGACGACCGATCTCGACGAGGCCCTGGACAGCCCGGCCTTCCTCATCACCAGCATTCGGGTCGGTGGGCTCGAGGGCCGCATCATCGACGAACAGGTGCCGCTGGCCCATGGGGTCATAGGGCAGGAAACCACGGGCCCCGGCGGCTGGGCCATGGCGCTGCGGACCATCCCGGTGCTGCGCGACATCGCAGCGCGCCTGCGGCGTTCCGCTCCGGATGCGTGGATCATCAACTTCACCAATCCCGCAGGGCTCATCACGCAGGCGCTGGTCTCCTCGGGCGAGCCGCGCGTGATCGGCATCTGCGACAGCCCGCCAGCGCTGGCCGACCGGATCGCCGCGGCCCTGGGTCTGCCGGCATCCGCCATGCGACTCGACTACCTGGGGCTCAACCACCTAGGATGGGTACGGGCCGTGTGGGTGGATGGCACCGACCGGCTGCCGGACATTCTGGCGCGCGACGAGGTCGTCCGATCCGTCTACGGCCGGCCGCTGTTCGAGCCGGACGAAGTGCGGCGGCTGGGCCTGCTGCCCAACGAGTACCTCCACTACTACTACCACCACGATGAGGCCCTCCGACGCCTCCGACGCGCGCCGCAGACCCGCGGCCAGGCCGTCGCACAGATGGCGGCGCGTCTGCGGGGGGCGGTGCTCGACGCGCTAGCCCGCGGCGAGGATCCGTGGTCTGTCTACGAGCAGGCCGTCTTCGCGCGCCGGTCTTCGTACATGGCCACCGAGACCGGCCGGGCGAGGGATCTGGCCATGATGGGGGGACATGTCGAGGGCGGCTACGCCCGGGTGGCGCTGGGCGTCATAGAGGCGATGTTACATTCGGATCAGCGGGAGGTCATTGTCAACACCGTCAACCGGGGCGCCATTGACGACTTCGCCGAGGACGACGTGGTGGAGGTCCCGTGCAGGCTCGGCCGGGACGGGCCCCACCCGCGCCCGATGGGATCCATGCCGGGCCAGGTGCGAGATCTCGCAGTGCGGGTCAAGGCCTACGAGCGGCAGACGGTGGCGGCGGCGTTGACCGGTTCCTGGCAGACGGCAGTCGAAGCCCTGCGCGCACACCCGCTGTTGCCGTCGCCTGCGGTCGCCGACGCCGTGGCCGAGGACCTGCGGTACCGCCACGCGCCGCGTCTCGACTACCTCCACTAGCGACCCCGACACGTGGGCGCCTGCGCACGTCCTGGAACATGCCCGCCCGAAGGGCATCACTGCTCACCGTCGAACCAGTCCTGGGGTCCATATCCACCAGTCCGAAAGATCCCGGAGGTCACGGCGAATGTTCACCAACCCGGTCAAGACCCGTCTCAAGCAAGGCCTGCCCGTCGTCGGCACCTGGATCAGCCTGCCGGCGCCGTCGGTCGCGGAGCTGCTCTCCTCGTTCAAGCCCGACTGGCTCGTGTTCGACACCGAACATGGCCCGGCGACCCATGAGCGCCTGGAGGACCTGCTCCGCGCCATCAAGGGCACGGACGTGGTGCCCATCGTCCGCGTCCTGAACAACGACATGGGGCTGATCAAGCAGGCGCTGGACCGCGGCGCGTATGGCGTCCTCGTCCCGCTGGTCAACACCGCCGAGCAGGCCCGGGCCGCCGTGGCCGCGGCGAAGTATCCGCCGGTCGGCATTCGCGGTGTGGCCGGCACCCGCGTGACCCGCTATGGCATGGATCTGCCCGACTACTTTGCCAGGTGGAACGAACTGGTGCTCGTGATCGTGCAGATCGAGACCACCGAGGCCCTGGAGAACGTCGAGGCCATCGCCGCCGTGCCAGGCGTCGATGTGCTGTTCGTGGGCCCCAACGACCTGTCGGCGACCCTGGGCATCTTCAGGCAGTTCGACAATCCTAAGTTCACCCAGGCTCTCGAGCGCGTCAAGGCCGCGGCCAGGAAGCACGGCGTGGCCACCGGGTACATGGCGTCCACCACCGAAGAGGTGCTGGCGCGCATTGACGAGGGCTTCCAGTTCGTCTCCCACGGCAGCGACGCGCGCTTCCTGACCAGCGCAGCGCGGCCGGCATTCGAGAAGATCCGCGAGGGACTGGCCGCGCGCTACGCCTCCGCCAGAGTGTAGCGCGCCGACCTCTGCCCGGGCCCAGAACCCGGGTTGCACGTCCCGCGCTGACTGCGCGGGGCAGGAGTTAGTGGGCGGTGAATAGTATACTAAATTGTATACAAATAGAGGCGAAAAGCCGCGCGCCGACACAGAGTTATGCCGCACCAAACGCGCACGTCCCGCACCCGTTGGTCGCCTTCCCTTCAAGAGCTGGCCTATCACCGCCTGCGGGCCGACATCATACGCGGGGTGGCCCCTCCCGGATCAAACCTGCAGGAGGCCGATCTCAGCCAACGCCTCGGTATGAGCCGTACGCCCCTGCGGGAGGCGATCCGGCGGCTCTCGGAAGAAGGCCTCGTGGAGGTCCTGCCGTACAAAGGCGCCCGGGTCGTCCACCTGGATGGCAGGCAACTCCACGAGCTCTTCGATGTCCGCGAAGCCGTCGAAGGCATGGCTGCCCGCCTGGCGGCCACACGCGCGTCCAGACCGCAGCTGGACCGGACGCGGCAGGTGCTCCGGGCGCGGCTGCGGCAGGTGAGCCGCGCGGGCGCCCGGTACCGCGCTCCGGCCCTGGACTTTCACCAGGAGATCGTCAGGGCTGCCGGCAACCGGCTGCTGTCCGACGTCGCCCGTCGGCTCTATGCCCGGCTCTGGCTGGCGCGAACCGTCTCGGGAGCGTTTCGAGAGCGCGCCGCCGACGCGGCGCGTGAGCACCTGGAGATCCTCGATGCCATCGCGCGCCGCGATGCTGATGTCGCCGAGCGCCTGATGCGCCAGCACATCCGGCGCTCGCGCGAGAACCTCCTTCGCTACCTCGAGGAATCCAGACGGGTGCCCCTGCAGCCATGAACGGCCTGGACGCCTATCTCAGCCCGTTCGCGCGCCGGCCCGAGGTGCAGGGGGCGCTGCGGGTCCGTCCCGACATCGTCGTGTGCGACTGCACCGCGCGTGAGGGCGAGCAGGCCGCCGGGGTGGACTTTGGCGTTGAGATCAAGGTCGAGCTGCTCCGCCGGCTGGACGCCATGGGCATCCCCCAGGCTCAGGCCGGCTACCCGGCCAAGTCGGCGGCCGACGCGGAGGCGATCCGCCGGGTTCGCGGGCTCGGGCTGCGCATCAAGATCGAGGCCATCGCGCAGGTCTTCGACGCCAACTGGCGCGACGAGGTGGACGCGGCCGTCGCCTGTGGTGCGGACATCGTGGACATCCAGCTTCCCTGCTCTGACCAGCGGCTGCGGCTGCTGCACCACATGACGCGGGAGGAGATGCGCGACCGTGCCGTCCAGGCCATTCGCCACGCACGGGGCCGCGCGCCAGTGGTGCGCTTCGCGCCCACGGACACCACGCGGGCCGACCTGGACTACGTGCGCAGCCTCTATCACACCGCGCTCGAGGCCGGTGCCGAGCGCATCTCGCTGGCAGATACCGCCGGCGCCATGTTCCCGCCGGCCATGCGGTGGCTGGTCGGCGAGGTCACGCGCGAGTTCGGCGTCCCGCTCCAGGTTCACTGCCACAACGACTTCGGCCTGGCCCTGGCCAACACCCTGGCCGCAGCGGAAGCCGGCGCGGCCATCCTCGACGTGACCATCAACGGCCTTGGTGAGCGCGCGGGGAATGCCAGCCTGGACGAGCTGGTGGTGGCACTGGAAGCCTTCTATGGCGTGCGCACCGGCATTCGCACCGAGGCGCTGTATGACCTGGCGCATCAGCTCGCCGCGTGGACGGGCATCGCCGTGCCGGATCACAAGCCGCTGGTCGGCGCGCACGCGTTCGCCCACAAGCTGGAGGGGCATGTGCGCGGGGTGCTGGTCTCGCCACCCCTGTACGAGCCCCTGCCGCCCGAGGCGGTGGGCAACCGGCGCCGCATCCCTATCGGGAAGTACAGCGGGGTCTACGCCATCCGGTACCGCCTCAAGCAGGCGGGGATCGAGATCACCGACGACCAGGCCCGCAGGGTGCTCGCGGCGCTGGCGCGAGTGTGGGAGGAGACGCCAGGCGGCAGTCTCTCCGACGAGGCGTTCCTGACCCTGGCCGAGGACGCGCTACGCTGATGGCTCGCCTGACCATCGCCGAGAAGATCCTCTCGCAGAAGAGCGGCCGCGACGCCCGCGCCGGGATGTTCGTCACCGCTCGTGTGGATGTGGTGATGGCCCACGACGGCAACCGGCCCATCGCCATCGATACGCTCCGGGAACTGGGCTTCGAACGGCCGGCGCATCCCGACCGCGTGGTGCTCGTCCTGGACCACGCCGTGCCACCCCCAACCCAGGTGGTGGCCAACATCCACGGGCGGATGCGGGCATTCGCCGCCACCTGGGGCACGCACCTCACCGAGATCGGCCATGGCATCGGCCATCTGGTGCTGCCCGAGGGTGGTCACGTCCGGCCGGGCGACCTGGTCGTGGCCTCGGACTCGCACACCACCACCATTGGCGCGGTGAACTGCCTGGCCACGGGCGTCGGCTCCTCGGATCTGGCGCTGGCCCTGGCACGAGGCGAGCTCTGGTTCCGCGTGCCGTCTACGCTGCGTGTGGTACTCGAGGGCGCCCTGGCCGAGGGCGTCTACCCCAAGGACATCGCCCAGTACCTGATCCGCCGCCTCGGACTGCACCGGTGCAACTATCGCTCGTTGGAGTTCGAGGGCTCGGCCGTCGAGACCATGAGCATGGACGGCCGCTTTACGCTGGCCAACGTGGCCGTCGAGCTGGGTGCCAAGTGCGCCATCTTCCCGCATGACGGCACGCTGCGCGCCTGGCTCCGTGACCGCGTCGGCGGCGAGCCCGTGGGGGTGGCGGCGGACCCTGACGCGGAGTATGAGGAGACGTATCAATTCGATCTGACAGGGCTTCGGCCCCAGGTGGCGCGACCGCACTCGCCGGCCGATGTGGTAGACGTGGACGAGGTGGCGGGGACACCGGTGCACTCCGTGTTCATCGGCACGTGCAGCGCCGGGCGCTTCGAAGACCTGGAGGCCGCGGCACGGGTGCTGCGGGGCCGCAGCATTGCCCGCGGGGTGCGGCTGATCGTCGTCCCGGGATCCGCCGAGGTCTTCCGTCGAGCGGTCCGGCAGGGCATCGCGGAGACCCTGCTCGCTGCGGGCGCCACGCTGGTCACCCCGGGATGCGGGCCGTGCGCTGGCGTCTCCCAGGGCGTGCCCGGCGACGACGAGACGGTCGTCGCCACATCGCCGCGGAACTTCCGGGGCCGCATGGGCAATCCCAAGGCGCAGATCTTCCTGGCCTCGCCGGCCACCGCGGCGGCCTCAGCGGTGGCTGGCGCCATCACCGATCCCAGGCGGTTCCTGTCGTGAGGTGAAGCCGTGATCATCCGCGGGCGCGTCCATCGGGTCGGCGACGACGTCAACACCGACTACATTATCCCTGCCCGGTACAAGAGCCGGACCGAGGACATCGCCGCCCTGGTGTCGGTGCTGTTCGAGGACCTGGACCCCACCCTCGCGTCCCGTATCCGCCCCGGCGATCTGCTCGCTGCGGGCCACAACTTCGGGATGGGCTCCTCCCGCGAGACCGCGCCACGCCTGCTACGCGCGGCGGGCGTGGGTGCCGTGCTCGCGCGGTCCTTCGCCCGCATCTTCTACCGCAACGCCGTCAACGTGGGACTGCCGGTCATCGAGTGCGAGACCGCGGGGATCGCAGACGGCGACCAGGTCGAGATCGACCTGGAACGGGGAGAGGTCCGGGTACCGGCCAGGGGCCTGTCTGTGCCTGCAGCGCCTCTGCCGCCGCTGATGCTCGCGATCCTCACCGCCGGCGGGATGAAGCCCTACCTCGAAGCGCAGTCGCGGCAGGCCGGGGAGTCCCACCGATGACCGATGCAGGCGCGTTCGTCCTCCTCATCGCCACCGGCGCGGCCGGCGCCTATCTGGGCCTGCGCTTGCGGCTCCCCGCCGGTGCGCTGCTCGGCGCGCTGATCGCGGTGCTCTTCCTCCACACCGTGATGCCGGTCCTCCCGTCGGTCAATCCGGTGGTCAGGCGCTGGGTGCAGGTACTGGTGGGCACGGCCCTGGGCTCGCGCGTCTCGCGGGAGACGCTGGGGCGCCTGCGCCAGGCCATCCCGGTGGCCGTGCTGGTCGTGGCGGCCACCGTCATCGGCACCCTGACCGGTTCGGCGGTCGTGGGATGGATCTTGCACGTCGACCGGGGTACGGCCCTGCTGGCGAGCACGCCGGGCGGGATGCCGGAGATGGTGTTGATGGCCGATGCGCTGGACCGCGACGTGCCCACCGTGGTGCTGATCCAATTGATTCGGAACATCCTGACGCTGATCGTCCTGCTGCCCGTGGCGCGGCTGCTCACTCCTCGCGCGGCGGAGGAGCTGACGTGAGCATCCTGGTGACGCTGGCGAGCGGGGTCGCCGGCGGGTGGCTGGCCTACTGGGCCGGGGTCCCCGCGGGGGCGCTGGTGGGCTCCATGGTGGCGGTGGGGCTGCTGCGGCTGCTGGGCGGCCCGGTCCGCGAGATCCCCATGGGTGTGCGGCGTGGCGCCCAGGCCGTCATCGGCACCATGCTGGGGACCTCGTTCGGCTGGCAGGAGCTGCCGCTGAGTAGAGTCCTGCTGCCGGGCCTGGCCCTGGCCGGCCTGCTGTTTGCGCTGGCGGCCACCGTGGCCTGGATCGTGGTTCGGCGCACGGGGTGGTCGTGGAGTGCAGCCCTGCTCTCGACAGCGCCCGCGGGAATGACGGAGATCTCGCTATCGGCGGACGCGATGGGGCTGGACGCCCCGGTGGTCGCCACGCTGCACCTGATCCGCATCACGACGGTTGTAACGCTGGTGCCCTGGTTGGTGAGGTGGTGGCAATGAACACGCGGGCGTGGTTGCGCCAGCGCCTGGCGGACGGCCCGATTCTGATGGCGCCGGGGGTGTTCGACGCACTCTCCGCGAAGGTGGTCGAGCAGTGCGGGTTCGAGGCGGTCTACGCGAGCGGCGGGGCGATCTCGCGCAGCATGGGCTTCCCCGACCTGGGACTGGTGACCATGTCCGAAATGCTGGAGCGTATCGCGCGGATCTGCGAGGCCACGGCCCTCCCGGTGATCGCCGACGCCGACACGGGCTACGGCAACCCCCTCAACGTCCACCGCACGGTTCGGGAGTGGGAGCGGGCGGGCGTTGCAGCGCTCCACCTGGAGGACCAGGTCACGCCCAAGCGCTGCGGGCACTACGCCGGGAAGACGCTGATCGGCACCGACGAGATGGTGCAGAAGATCCGGGCCGCCACCGAGGCCCGCCGCGGGGATCTCGTCATCATCGCGCGCACCGACGCCCGAGCGGTGGAGGGCCTGGAGGGAGCCCTGCGACGCGCGCAGGCCTATCGAGAGGCCGGCGCCGACGTGCTCTTCGTGGAGGCGCCCGAATCGCTCCAGGAGATCGAGCAGATTGCGCGGGCGCTGTCGGGTCCGCTCATGATCAACATTTTCAAGGGAGGAAAGACGCCGGTCGTTCCCACCGCCGACCTGGATCGGATGGGCTACCGGCTGGCCATCTTCCCCAGCGAGCTGCAGCGGGCGGCGCTCTACGCCATGTTCGCATGTGGCCGGCATCTGCGGACCGCGGGCACGGTTGACGGATTCGATCTGGTGGCCTCGTTCCAGGACCGCGAGGCCACCGTGGACGCCGCGCTGTGGAACGAACTCAGCGAGCGCTACGCGACGCCCACAACGGACCGGTGAGGGACGTATGACGACTGCGACGCACGGCGGTACCACGGCCATCACCCGGCGCCTGGCGGAATGGGTAGCCGCGCTGCGGGAAGAGACCATCCCGCCCGCGGTCATCCGTCATGTGAAGCTGGGACTGCTGGACACGCTGGGGTGCGGGTTGTTCGGCAGCACCCTGCCGTGGGGTCAGACCGTGATCACATTCACCCGGACGCTCGGCCGCGGGGAGGAGGCCACGATCTGGGGCGACGGCACCCGGGTGCCAGCCGCCAACGCCGCGCTGGCTAATGGCACGCTCGTCCACGCCTTCGAGATGGACGACCTCCACGCGAGCGGGGTGCTGCATCCCGGCGCGGTCTCGGTCACCGCCGCGCTGGCCGTCGGCGAGCGTCGAGAGCGCGCTGGTGGTCCGCCCATCTCTGGCCGGGGGCTCCTGCTGGCGCTGGTGGCGGGGTACGAGGTCGGCGCGCGGGTAGGCCTGGCCTGCGGCTACGCGGCGCTCAAACGAGGCTTCCATCCAGCAGCGACCACCGGGGTGTTCTGTGCGGCCGCTGCGTCGAGCCGCATCCTGGGGCTGGACGCCGACGCCACCCAGGACGCGCTGGGCACCGCTGGCACTCAGGCGAGCGGGCTGATGGCGGCCCAGTACGGCTCCATGGTGAAGCGGATGCACATGGGCCGCAGCGCCCAGAGCGGGATCTACGCCGCCGACCTGGCGGCCATGGGATTCCGCGGCGTGCGCGAGGTCCTCGACGCGCCCTATGGGGGGTTCCTGAGCACGCTGGTCGGGGACGCGGCAGACCCAGCGGTGATCACGGACGGGCTCGGTGAGCGGTACGAACTGCTGGGGACAGGCTTCAAGATCTACCCTTCGTGCGGTAGCTCGCACACCACCGTGGACGCCCTGCTAGCGATCAAGGCGCGCTGCCCAGAGCTCTCCCCAGATCTGGTAGCCTCCGTCGTGGTGTGGACGACTACCAGCACCCGGGACCACGTGGGCTGGCCATATGTGCCGGACACCGTGACCTCGGCGCAGATGAACCTCCCGTATACGGTCGGGGCACTCCTGGTCGACGGCGGCCTCACCGTGGAGTCGTTCGCCGAGCACCGACTGCGCGATCCCAGGATCCTGGCGCTGGCGGACCGGGTGCGCGTCGACGTCGACCCGGCCTTTGATGCCCTGGGGCGCGAGGGACGACACACGGTTCGCGTACAGGTCAGGCTCACCGATGGCCGCCTGTTCGAGGAGACGCGCAGCAAGGCCCGTGGGACCGCTGACGTCCCTCTCACCGAGGACGATCTTGCGGGGAAGTTCCTCGACCTGGCCGGCCGGGTCGTGGGGCGGCCGCGGGCCGAACGGATTCTGGACATGGTGCGGCATTGTGAAGAGATTCCGGCTGTCGTGCCACTGGTCAGTGAACTCATCGGGAAGGGGGAGCAGAGATGAGATACGACCGATGGTGGATGTGGATGCTGGCGCTCCTGGGGCTGGCGCTGGCAGGCCCCGCGGGCGCCGGGCCTTCGGGATGGCAACCGATGGCCATGGTGGAACTGGTTCCGGCCGGCGACCCCGGCGGCGGGCTTGACATCCATGCCCGGATCATCGCCGAGGTGTTCCGCAAGGAGAAGATCCCGCCCCAGCGCTTCATCATCAATAACATGGGTGGCGCCGGCGGCAACACCGCCCGCGCCTACCTGAACCAGAAGCGCGGCGACCCCCACGTTCTGGTGGTCGAGAGCAACCGCGCGTACCTGGCCGAGCTGCTGGGCACCACGAAACTGCGGTTGAACAAGGATTTCCTGCCGGTCTCGCGCCTGACCGCCGACTACATCGTCTGGGCGGTGCGCAAGGACTCCAGGTTCAAGACCGGCAAAGAAATCCTCGACGCCGTCAAGCAGAACCCGGCGTCCGTCAGCTTCGGGGTCGGCACCGTCCCCAGCAACGACCAGTTCCACATCATCCGGGCCGTGCGGAGCGTGGGCGTGGGGCCCACAGCGGTGCGAATCACGGCGTTCCGTGCAGGTGGCGACCTCATGGCGCAACTGCTGGGCGGCCACGTCCAGGTCATCTCGACGGGCCTGTCCGAAGCCATCGCACAACACGAGGCCGGGGAAGTCCGCATCCTGGCCGTGACCGCGCCGCGGCGCCTGTCGGGCAACCTGGCCAGCATCCCGACCTGGAGGGATCAGGGCCTCGACCTGGTCATCGAGCACTGGCGGGGCATCTTCGCACCTCCAGACATCCCCAAGGAGGCCCTGGCCTTCTGGAGCGATGCGTTCAACCGGATGCGCCAAGCCGAGTACTGGGAGGGGCTGCTCCGGCGGTACAACCTCTTCGACGCCTATCAGCCGGCCGAACAGTTCGCGCGGTCCCTGGAGCAGGAACGCGAGCAGGCCCTGGCGTTGCTGAAGGACCTGGGAATCGTCAAGTAGCCGTGGGGCGCGAACGCCCGGTCACCAGACCGTACACGACGCCGGCGGGGTGAACCCGATGCCCGTGCGTGCAGACCGCGGGTTCGTCGTCGTCCTCCTGGTCGTCTGCGTCGCCTATGCGTTCGAGGCGACCCGAATCTTCAACCCGCCGGCTGTCGCCGACCCTCTGGGACCCCGGGCGTTCCCGCTCTTCCTGGGTCTGGCAGGCATCGCGCTCGCCGCCGCCATCGTGCGAGACCGGTCGCCGCGCACGGGTCCGGAGGTCACCCGACAGACCCTGCGCGCGTTGGCCGGCATTCTGGCCGCCATGGCCGCCTACGCGGTGCTCCTGCCGAGGCTCGGCTTCATTCTCACGACGACCGCCCTGCTGGGCGTAGGGTTCCGCTACACCGGAGGGCGCCGGCCGCTGGTTCCGGCAGCGGCGGCTGCGCTGGCCATCTACCTGCTCTTCACGCGGCTGCTGGACCTGCGCCTGCCGCGCGGGATCCTCCCCTGGCTGTGAGCAGGAGGCGGGTACCGTGTCGGTGACGTCGCAGCTGCTGGCCGGATTCGGCACGGCGCTCACGCTCGAGAACCTGTTCTCGGCCCTGCTCGGCTGCCTGCTCGGCACCGTGGTCGGCGTCCTCCCCGGGCTCGGTCCCTCCACCACCGTGGCGCTGCTGATCCCGGTGGCCTTCGCCGTGGACCCGGACACGATGCTCATCATGATGTGCGGCGTCTACCTGGGCGCCATGTACGGTGGCTCGCTCACCTCGATCCTGCTGCGGGTGCCCGGTGAGGCGTCGTCGGCCATGACGGCCCTCGACGGCTTCGAGATGGCCAGACGCGGCCGCGCGGGGCAGGCCCTGGCCATCTCCGCCATCGGCTCATTCATCGGCGGCACCATCTCGGTGGTGGCTCTGACGCTGGTGGCGGCTCCTATCGCGCGTGCCGCGCTCACGTTCGGCCCTTCGGAGTACTTTGCCCTGATGGTCTTCGCCCTGGTCATGTCTGCCACGCTCATCGGCCGGTCACTGACCCGGGGCCTGCTCGCCGTGATCCTGGGCGTCATGCTGGCCATGGTCGGCTCTGACCTGCAGACCGGCGTGCCGCGGTTCACGTTGGGGCTGGGGCCTCTGCTCGACGGCATCGATGTGGTGGTGGTCATCATCGGCGTGTTCGGGGTCGCCGAAGTGCTGAACTACCTGCTCCACGAGCGCCAGCTCACCGGTGAGCGCCTGGCCATCCGGGGTCGGGTGTGGCTCTCGCGCGACGACTGGCGGCGGTCCATCGCGCCGATCGGTCGCGGGACACTGGTGGGATTCCTGGCCGGGGTCATGCCCGGCTCGGGGAGCACCATCGGGTCCATGCTCGCGTACGCGGTCGAAGGCCGGTTCGGCCGGGCGAGGCGACAACTGGGTACCGGCGCCATCGAAGGCGTAGCGGCGGTGGAGACCGCCAACAACGCGGCCACCGGCGGCGCCATGATCCCGATGTTCACGCTGGGCATTCCGGGCTCGGGGACGACCGCGGTCCTGCTGGCCGTCCTCCTGATGTATGGCGTGCAGCCGGGACCCCGACTGATGACCCAGCAGGCGCAGCTCTTCTGGACGGTTATCGCATCGCTCTACCTCAGCAACGTCATCCTGCTGATCCTGAACCTGCCCCTCATTCCGCTGTTCGTGCGCATCCTGGACATCCCCATGAGGTTCCTGATGCCGGCCATCGGCGTGTTCGCGGCCGTCGGCGCCTACTCCATCAACGGCGCCGTCGCCGACGTATGGCTGGTGTTCCTGTTCGGCCTGCTGGGCTATGCGATGCGGTGGGCCGGGATGCCGCCGGTCGCCCTGGTGTTGGGCATGGTGCTGGGCGAGCGGCTGGAACAGTCACTGCGCCAGGCCTTCATCCTCAGCAACCGGTCCTTTGCGTTCCTGGCCCGGCCGATCACGCTGACGCTGCTGGTCGCCACAATCGCCATCGTGGCCCTGGACATGACAACGAAGATCCGCGAAGCGCGCCGGCACAGGGGGGGTTGACGATGACCGTTCGGGACCTGCTACTCGACCATCTCGAAGTCACCTTCGAGAAAGAGACCTGGCAACCGCCGTTGGGGATGGCCGTCGCGGGCCTGACCGCGCGCCAGGCCGCCTGGAAACCATCGTCGGAGCGGCACTCGATCTGGCAGATCGTCCGGCACGTGCTCCTGTGGAAGCAGGGCGCGCTCGACGCCTGGGAGGGCAAAGTGGTTTCCGCGGAGGACCTCGAAGGCAGGGACTGGCAGGAGGTCGCTGGCGACGACGCGGCCTGGCAGGCCGATGTCCGCGCGCTGGAAGAGATCACGGGCCGGATCAAGGAGCGCGTACGGGCCCTCGACGACGGCGCGCTGGCGCAGCGCATCCCGACATACGCAGGCGAGCCGGACCAGACCCTGGCCATCCGCCTGGCGCGAATGGCGACCCACGACATCTACCACGCCGGGCAGATCCGGTATATCCGCGCGCTGCAGGGCCTCTAGCGATCCCGAGCGCCGGCGGGGCCCCGGCGTATCAGGTCTCGCGCCGGCCGGCCATGAGCGCGCTCAGGAGGTCGGGCCGGTCGGTCTTGAGGGCGTCCACCCCGAGGGCGATCAACCTGCCCATTGCCGCATCCACACCGGCGGTGTAGATGTAGACAGCGAGCCCGTGGCTGTGGGCGGCGGCCACATTGGCCTCGGTGGCCGCATAGATCTGCGGAGAGATCACATCGAAGCCCGCCCGGGCTGCGTACGCGCAGTCCTTGCCGATGTCTGGGGCCAGCACCGACCACTGGGTGGGGACCTGCGGGCAGGCCTCGCGCACCCAGGCCAGGACCGCAGCGCCGAAGCCCGAGATCATCACCCGGTCCAGGGCGCCGGCCCCCTCGGCCAGGGTCAGCACGCGTTGCGCCAGGGGCACGGAGACGCTGGGGTCCTCTGTCACGGTGCCGCCAAGCCATCCCGCCGTGATGCCTCCTTTGATCTCTACATCCAGCAGGGCGCGCCCGGCGAACCGCTCGAGCACCTCCCGCAGGCGTGGAATGCGGGTGCCTCGGAACGCGTCGCCAAACCGGACCCCGGCGTCCAGGGTCTGCAACTCGCGCCACGTCATCTCCGCCACATCGCCCCTCCCGTCCGTGGTCCGGTCCACGCGCGCGTCGTGGATGACGACCACCTCCCCGTCCCGGGTGAGGCGCACGTCCAGTTCCAGGGCATCTGCGCCCTGGGCGCAGGCCAGCTCGAATGCCGGGATGGTGTTCTCGGGCGCATAGGCACTGGCGCCGCGATGCGCCATGCGCAGGAACCGCCGTGCCTCGACCGCGTGCCTGAACGAGCCCCTCACGAGATCGCGGCGCCACTGGCAGGGTCGAACAGGTAGACGCGCTCAGCAGCCACCGTCATGGTCACGTCCTGATCAGGCTCGCCCCGAAACCCATGGGGGGCCAGCACGGTGACGACCTGACGACCGACGGTGACGGCGACCACCAGTTCCCGCCCGAGCGGCTCGACGTCCAGAATGCGACCGCGCATCTCGCCAGCCCCGCTCGCGGTGAACTGTATGTCCTCGGGCCGCAGGCCCAGCGTCACGTCGGCCCCGGCGCGGGCCGCGACCCGCTCGCGTGCGGCGTCCGGGACCGGCAGCCGCAGCGACTCGCCCTCGAGCACCAGGCGCCCGTCGGATCGGGTGAGGTGGGCCGTGAGGAAGCTCATAGGCGGGGTGCCGATGAAGCCGGCCACGAAGGTGTTGGCCGGTCGGTAGTACAGGTCGTCCGGCGTGCCGACCTGTTGGAGGACGCCCTCGCGCAGCACCGCGATGCGGTCGGCCATAGTCATGGCTTCGACCTGGTCGTGGGTCACCAGAATGGTGGTAATACCCAGCGTCCGCTGCAACCGCTTGATCTCGGCGCGCATCAGCACCCGCAGCTTGGCGTCGAGATTGGACAGGGGCTCGTCCAGCAGCAACAGCGCCGGCTGCTTCACCAGGGCCCGGGCCAGGGCCACGCGCTGCTGCTGGCCTCCCGACAGCTGGCCGGGCCTGCGGTCGAGCAGGCCTTCGATCTGCACCAGCGCGGCCACGTCGCGCACGCGCCGGCTGATCTCCGCAGGCGGCCGGCGCTGGAGCCGCAGCGGGAACGCGATGTTATCGAACACCGACATGTGGGGATAGAGGGCGTAACTCTGGAACACCATGCCGATGTGCCGGTCCTGCGGCGGGAGGTCGTTGACCACCACGTCATCGAACAGGATGCGGCCGCTGGTCGGCCTGTAGATCCCGGCCAGCATGAGCAGTGCCGTGGTCTTGCCGCAGCCGCTGGGCCCCAGCAGGGCCACGAACTCGCCGTCGGCCAGCGCGAGGCTCACCCCTGACACGGCGGTGACGGACCCGAACCGCTTGGTCAGACCATCGAGCACGATCCTGGCCATGGCCGTCCTACGCCTTGGTCCCGCCCAGGGTGAGCTGCATCAGGTGCTTCTGCGTGAACAGGAAGAACAGCAGGCTCGGAATCATGTAGAACACCCCGACGGCAGCCATGAGTCCGTAGTCCACGAACCGGTACTCACCGATGATGGCGTTGAGGTACAGGGCCATGGTCCAGCTGCTCCGGCGCAGGATGAAGGTAAGCACGAAGATGTAGTCGGTCCACCCCCACAGGAACGAGAACATGGCGATGGCGCCCATGCCGTTGCGCACCTGGGGCAGAAGCACCGCGTACCAGGCCCGCAGGCGGCTCGCGCCGTCGATCAGCGCCGACATCTCCACGTCCCACGGGATCCCATCGAAGAACCCCTTCATCACGAATAGCGCGAAGGGAAGGTGCAGACTGGCGATCACCAGGATCACGCCGGCCACACTGTTGAGCAGGTTGAGAGTCCGGAGCAGAATGAACAGGGCGACGAGCAGCGTGATCCCTGGGAACGCCTGCAGCATCAGCGCGCCCTTCAAGAACGTGGCCCGGCGCCGGAAGTCGTGGCGGGACACGAGGTAGCCCGCCAGCGTCGCCACCACCACCACGATGATGGTGGTCCCGGCGGCCAGGACCAGCGAGTTCCAGACCACCTGCCAGATGTTGGGCAACCGGCCGGTCGTCCCGGTGACGAAGCCCAGGTTGGCCACCCAGAGGAACCGCCAGTTCTGCAGGGTGAAGCCGCTGGGCAACAGACCGTAGCTGACGCGCTGGCTGAACGCCGCCGCCACCAGCCAGGCGTAGGGGATAAGAATGGGCAGCGAGAGCAAAGCCAGGGCGGTGTAGGTAGCCGCCCGGCCCGCGGCCTCGCGGCGCCGGGCCCGGCGTGCCAGCGCGGCCACGTCGGCCGGCGTGCGCCACGGCTGCCAGCGGGGTGCGGCGGCTTCCGCCGTCGCCAGCTGCGGAACGACGGTCCGTCGCATCAGTCGCTCTCGATCTTTGGCTGTGTGATCATGCGCTCGAAGTTCAAGAAGCGCCAGTAGAACTGAGCCGCGATCGCGCCCACCACCACCAGGATGAACGCCAGCGCCGCGCCGTAGCCGTAGTCGCCGTTCTCGATGGCCCGCTTGAACACATAGAGCGCGTACACCGTGGAGTCATAGAAGGGACCGCCGCCGGTCACCAGCAGGATGTACTCATACGAGGTCAGCAGGGCCAGCGTCTGATAGACCAGCACGAAGGTCACCGGCCAGCGGATCAGGGGCAGGACGATGTGACGCACGATCTGGAGGCCGGATGCCCCATCCACGCGGGCCGCCCGAACGTAGTCCTCGGGCACGGACTTGATGGCCGAGGTGAAGATCACCATGCCCAGCGAGGCGCCGATCAAGCCGTTGACGAGCACGATGACCAGCCACGGCGACCACGAGATGAGGTCGAGCGGCGCCAGGCCAAACCAGCTCCGCACGGTGTTGAAGAAGCCGTACTTCGTGGGATCTGCGAACCACAGCCACAGCAGCGCATAGACCACCTGGGGGGTCAACCGGGGCAACAGCCAGACGGCCCGGAACACGGTGCCGACCCGGTCGGAAATGCTGGTCGTCATCAGGGCCAGCAACAGCCCCATGCCCACGTTGAAGCCCATCAGCGTGAAGAACACGTAGACCACGGTGTTCAGCAGCACCCGGGGCAGCAGAGGGTCGGTGGCAAAGCCGCGGAAGTTGGCGACGCCGACCAGACGGCCCTGGAACGATGCGTCCAGATCCGTCAGCGCCAGCAACCCCGTGAGCAGGGCCGGCGCGACGAAGAACACCATGGTCAGCAGGACGAACGGCCCCAGAAACAGGACGAGGAGCACCGTCCGCCGGCGGGCCGGCTTCGCGGGCGCCGGGCCGGCGATGCTGAGCGCGGGGACCTGCGTGGCCATCCGTGGCCGGGAGGCGGCCCGGCCGGGGGGCCGGGCCGCTGGGGCCCTACTCCACCACCATGAGCTGATCGCGGATCTGCGAGCGCATCTGGCTCTCGACGAACTGCAGCGCCCCCTCTGGCGTCAGCCGGTTGGTCTCGACCGCCTGGATGGCCTCGTAGATGATCTGGTCGTAGCGGCCGAAGTCCTCGTGGTTGGGAATGAAGGTCGCGTACTCCAGCAGCGGCGTGGCCCGATTGAGCCACACATGGTTCTTGTACTCCGGCATCTGCACCACGGCCCTGCGGATCGCGATGTGATAGCTGTTCACCGAGTGGATCGCGTTGAGATCGGCCGATGACGCTTCGGTGACGACGCGGAAGGCCAGGTCCTTCTCCTGGCTGCGGGCGCTGACCACGTAGATGATCGGATGCGAGAGCGTCACGGGCCTGCCGCCCTTGCGACCTGCCGGGATTAGCATCCAGTCGATCCGGCTGAAGAACTCGGCGGGGTCCCTCGGCACGCCGTAGTCGCGGATGAACTCCCCGCTCTGCCAGATCCCGCCCATGAAGAACAGGATCTTGCCCTCGGCGCTGAAGGGGCCCAGGATCGACCGCCATGGGATATTGGTCATCCCCGACGGGGTGATCCTGTACCTGTGGACGGCGTCGTGGAGGAAGCGCAGGAAGTCCAGCGTGGCCGAGCGGTCGAGGACCAGCCTGCCGCTCCGCTCGTCCTGCAGCCTGCCGCCGAAGGCCAGGATGATCTGGTAGTAATCGGGCCCGCGGGTTGGCCGGTGGTAGAAGCCCCAGTCGACCAGGCCTCGGTCCTTGACCTGCTGGGCCAGTTCCGCCATGTCGGTGAGGGTAAAGTCGCCCTTCTCGACCCGACCCGGCAGGCCCCTGATCTGCGCATCTGACCAGCCGAACTGCCTGAGGCGGTCGATGCGGAAGTAGACCATCCTGGCCTCGGTGTCCTGGGGGATCCCGTAGATGCGTCCCCGGTGCTTCACGGAGGTCCACTGAGACGGGAAGAAGTCGTTATAGGTCTCGGGGTACTTCTTAATGAGGTCATCGAGAATCAGCGCGTGGCCAGCCTTGGCGAACATCCCCACGAACTCGTGGGCGATGGCGTAGATATCCGGGCCTTCACCTGCCGCAAAGGCACGCATGAGCCGGGTCGTCTCCTCGGCCCAGCCAGGTGTCGGGGGCTCTTCGAGCTGCAGGCGGATGGTGACGTCGGACAACTTGGGGTTGAGCCGCTCCACCGCCCGCTTGAGGTTGACCGCGCGATCCGGCCCACTGGCGTCGGCACGCACCGCAGCACGGATGAGCACTTCGCGCCGCGGCTGGCCCAAGGCTCCAGGACCCACAGCGGCCACCAGCGCACTGACGAGCACCGCGGCCACGGCGTACAGCCACGTCCGGCGACACGTGCACATAAGTTCACTCCTCCTCTCGAGGAAAAGGGATCAGGGTGTGCACACGCACGACAGGAGCCGTACCGCGAGAGCGCATCGCGCCCCCACAGCCAATTATACACCGGACGAAGGAGTTGCCCTGCCGCAGCGAAGTCTGTGACGGGGCCAGAGAATGAAACCGCCAGCCCCAGGAGGAGGCATGCATCGTGCGCGAACTGCTGCTCTACGGGCTGAGGGCGACGCACACCCGTCTGCAACGGTGCCTGGAAGATCTTACCGACGAGGAAGCCCGCATGACGCCCGCGGGCCTCAGCCCTATCATCTGGCAGGCCGGCCACGTGGCTACCACGGATTTCGCGTTTGCGCGGCGCGCAGACGGCCGGACCGAGGCGCCGGCCGGGTATGCCGACTTGTTCCAGGTGGGGACCGGCGGGGACGCCGCCTACCCTCCCCTCGCAGACGTCCGGAGCGCAGTGGACCGGGCACAGCAGGTGCTGGAAGAGCTGGCCGGGTCGGTCACCCTCGAGATGGCGGTCGACGGCCGCAACTACCGCACCGCGGGCGAAATGCTGGTCTTCGCGGTCTATCACCGCGGCTACCACGTCGGCAAAGCTGCGACGTTACGGGCCCTGCTGAAGAAACCCAGGCTGTTCGGCTAGCGCCCAGCGAGCTGCCCCGAGGCTCCGCTTCTCTGGGCCAGCTGCGCCACGCTCCCGGCCGGGGCCGTGGCGGTGGCGGCCAGGCCGGCCGTTGCCGCCACGAAGGCGATGACGAACACGCCGCCGATGGCGTCCCCCAGCGCGCCGCGCAGCGCCGCGTCCATCGCCGCCCCGGCCGAGGAGCGGCCCAGCGGGTCCAGCAGCCGGTGGAGCGAGAGGCCGGCGGGATCCAGCCCCCGGGCGGCCAACGCGCCGGCCAGCCGGAGCGCCAGCACCGCCCCCATGACGTTGACGCCGATCGCGCCGCCGATGCTGCGGGCGAACTGCAGCGTGGAGGTGGCGGTGCCCAGGTGCCGACGCGCCACCGCCGTCTGCACCGCGATGGTCAGCGAGGGCACGGACAGACCCATGCCGATGCCCATCAGGGTCAGGTCCACCATGAGGGTCGCCTGGCTTGCGTGGGGGCCGACCCGCGACATCAACAACGCGCCGACAGTCAGCGAGGCCATGCCGCTGACCGCCAGGGTGCGGTAGCCAATTCTCAGCAGCAGACGGCTGCCCGTGACACTGGCCACCACCCAGCCCAGCATGAACGGTGTCAGGGTGGCGCCGGCGGCGGTGGCCGTGGTGCCCAGCACCGCCTGCACGAACAGGGGCACGAAGGCGATGCTGCCGAACATCGCGAACCCGGCCAGCAGCCCGTGGGCGCTGGCGGCGGCGAACAGCCGATCGCGGAACAGCGGGATCGGCAGCACCGGCTCTGCCGCCCGACGCTCGACCGCCCACAGGGCCGTCGCCAGGACCGCCGCCAGCGCGATCAGCATGGCGCCCCCCGACGTGCGCAGGGCAAACAGACCCAGCAACAGCGCCACCACGCTGGAGGACAGGAGACCGGCGCCCAGGTAGTCCACGCGCGCCGGTCCCGCGGCACGAGCCTCGTCCACCCAGAAGAACCAGATCAGCGCCGCCGCCAGCAACCCCGGAAACACGTTGATGTAGAAGATCCAGGGCCAGGACACCTGGTCGACCAGGAATCCGCCCAGCAGAGGCCCGACGATCGATGACAGGCCCCAGACGCCGGAGAAGAGGCCCTGCATGCGCGCGCGCTGCTCATAGTTGTAGAGCGCACCGACGATGGTGAAGGCCAGGGGCAGGATGCCGCCGGCACCCAGGCCCTGGAGCACCCGGAAGGCGATGAGCTGCCCCATGCTCTGCGCCTGCCCACACAGCAGCGAGCCGGCGAGGAACAGACCCATGGCCACGGCGTACACCGGCCGCCGGCCGAGCTGGTCGGAGAGCTTGCCGAAGATCGGTACCGTGGTGGTCGAGGCCAGCAGGTACCCGGAGAAGACCCAGGCGTAGATGGAGAGCCCGCCGAGCTGGCCCACGATGGTCGGCATCGCCGTCGCGACCACGGTGCCCTCCATCGCCGCCAGGAACATGCTGAGCATGACGCCCAGCGTGACCAGCGCCCGGGACCTGGACACGCGCGCAGCCTCTTCGGCTAACCGCACACGTCGCGGAAGACCCGCAGGAAGTTCAACCCCAGGAGCTTGCGCAGCTCGTCCTCATCGAACCCCCACCTGGCCAGCGCCACGGTGAGGTTGGGCCAGTCGCCGAAGTTCTCGTAGCCGTTCAGATGATAGTCAGGCGTCAACCGGTGTTCTTCCTTGCGGAACCCGCTCCAGTCGAACGTTCCCGGGCGCCGGTCGGGCATGGTCTTCGGGTACTCGATCATGGAATCGGTCCCCGGGCCGGGTCCTGCCTTGTCGGTACCGATGCCGACATGGTCGATGCCGCACACGTTCACCAGGTGCTCCACGTGCCGGCAGAAGTCGTCCAGCGTCGGTTCCTTGGACTCGGAGAGAAACCCCGGGATGACCACCACGCCAAAGTAGCCGCCGCGGTCGGCGACGGCCCTGGCCAGCTCGTCGCTCTTGCCGCGGTCATGGTAGCAGATCGCCTTGCTGCTCGAATGGGACACCACCACCGGCGCACTGCTGACCTTCAGCGCGTCCCATCCCACCTGCTCGCTGCAGTGCGAGATGTCCACCAGTATCCGGTTGGCGTTGAGCCGGCGGACAACCTCACGGCCGTAGTAGGAGAGCCCTCCCTGATAGGTCTCGGTGCACCCGTCGCCGACCAGGTTGCGCAGGTTGTAGGTGAGCTGCACCATGCGCACGCCGAGATGGCGGAAGTGGTCGATGCGGTCCAGGTCCTCGCCGAAGGGCGTGGTATTCTGGAAGTCCAGCACCAGGCCGTGCTTGCCGGCCCGGTGGACCTGCTCGATGTCCGCGGCCCGCCGCACCAGCACCAGCTCGCCATCCAGCGCCTCGATGATCGCCAGCGCCAGAGCTATTCGCCTATTGACCAACTCGAAGGCCCGCGAAGGCGGTTCGGTGCCCGAATAGCTGGCTGCGGCCACGGTGACACCCGAGCGACGCCACAGGTCCAGATAGGCCTGGCGCGCCTCGGCGGAGGTGATCAGCTCCTCGGCGGCCATCTCGGCCAAGAGGGGCGCGACCTCTTCCCGCGTCATTCCTCGCAGGGCATAGTCGGCCAGCGCGGACCGCATCCGCTCGGTGAAGAGGAACCCGGTCGTGGCCGGTGGCTGCTGGGAATCGATGACCAGCGCCTCCTGGTGGAGCTGGCGAGCCTCGTCTGGGGTCAAGGCTGGTGTCGCGCGTCTCATCTCAACCTCCATCCGAATGTGAGGTGACGGCCTCTGGCCCCTCGGCTGCCATGTGAGCCAGAGCACCATCGCCATGAGAATTTCGAGGACTAACGCCCGGTGTTCCTGGGCACATCCCCATTGAACCTCCGACAAGGGCAAACCCGCCGCGAGGCGGGGACGCAAAGCCACAGGACCCCACGGGGTCGGCTGGGTTGCCGAAGAGGGTTTCGTGCGGGTCAGCGAAATTCTCTTATCTTTCTGCGGGCGTGCCTGCCCGCAGAGGGGGATGCGCAAGGGCCGTCGAGAGCCCGCTCGTCGGGGTCACCACGAGGGCGACAGCTCGTGCCCGTGGCCGGAGGGGGCACCTGAAGCGCGTTGCCAGAATCCGCGCGCACCGGACCCCGGCAGCGGCTCTCGACGGTGTACTCTCCTGCCAGCCCGGCCTCTGAACGCCCTCCCACCTGTCACGCGGTCCGCGACGGCGGACCCAGCCCAAAGGTCGCCGCCGCCAGATCGGCGATGTGCCGTCCGATGGCCAGCGAGGCCGTGGCGGCCGGGGAGGGCGCGTTGAGCACGTGAATGGCCCGCTCGCTCTGCACGATGCGGAAGTCGTCCTCCAGTGATCCCTCGGCGCTCACGGCCTGTGCCCTGACACCCGCGCCGCCCCGCACGATGTCGTCGGGTTGGAGGTCGGGCACCAGGCGCCGCAGCGCCCGGACGAACTCGGCCTTGGAGAGCGACCGCCATACTTCGTACAGCCCGGTCCGCCAGTAGCGCCGCGCCATGCGCCAGAAGCCGGGAAAGGCCAGGGTGGAGGCCAGTTCACCCAGCGCGATGCGCCCCCACGAGTAGCCCTCGCGGGCGAACGCCAGCACTGCGTTGGGGCCGGCTTCGACGTCGCCGTGGACCGTTCGCGTGAAGTGCACACCGAGGAAGGGGAACTCGGGGTCGGGCACCGGGTAGATGAGACCCCGCACCAGATGCCGGCGCGGCGGCCGGATCAGGTAGTACTCACCACGGAAAGGCACGATGCGCACGTCAGGTCGCGCGCCCGCCAGTCGCGCAACCACATCCGCATAGAGCCCCGCACAATTGATCAGGTACCGCGCGCAGACCTCCCGAGTCGCGGCACGGACGATGAGCCCGTCGCTGCGGCGCGCGACCCTGTTGACCCGAGCGCCGGTCCAGATGGCCACGCCGCGGCGGCGACCCTCCTCGGCCATGGCGCTGACGACCTCGGTGAAGTCCAGGCTGGCCGTGCGCGGTGAGTGAATGGCGCGCAGGCCCGAGGCGTGAGGCTCGATCTCGCGCAGGCGCTGGGGGCCCACCAGCTCGATGTCCGGCACGCCGTTGGCCACACCGCGCCGGTAGAGCTCCTCAAGCCGCGGCTGCTCCCGCTCGTCTGTGGCGACGATCACCTTGCCGGTCTCCACCACGCGGATGTGGTGCTCGGCACAGAATTCCCGCATCAACCGTGCGCCCTCGACGCACAGGCGCGCCTTGTACGAGCCTGGCCGGTAGTAGATGCCCGAGTGCAGGACGCCGCTGTTATGGCCGCTCTGGTGGCGGCCCGGTTCAGGCTCCTTCTCGAACACCACGAGCCGCAGCCCGGGAAACCGCAGGATCAGCGCCCTGGTGGTTGCGAGCCCGACGATACCGCCCCCGACAATGGCAATGTCACAGACGGAATCAGCCATGCTATCTGTGTTCTGCCGGGCGGGAGGCCTCCCTCCTGCGCGGGACTCTGCGATGGGCCGTCGAGGCGGGTCAGGCTGAGAGTGGTATGATATGCATCCGGGGACGGCGCGGAACGGACGGGCTCAATCCCTGGGAGCGGAACCCTTGCAGGAGCACGCGATTCGGCTCGGCTTGACATTCGACGACGTCCTGCTGGTGCCCAAGCGGTCCGACGTGACCAGCCGGGCGCAGGTGGACACGTGTAGCAAGTTCTCGCGGCGCATCGACGTGGCCATTCCCATCGTCAGCGCCAACATGGACGCGGTGACCGAGAGTGAGATGGCCATCGCCATGGCCCGTGAGGGTGCCATTGGAGTCATCCACCGGTTCCTGACCGTGGACCAGCAGGTCGCGGAGGTCCGGAAAGTCAAACGGGCAGAAACCATCGTCATCGAGCGGCCCTACGTCTTCGGCCCGACGCGCACGGTGCGCGACGCCGTGGCCTTCATGGAAGAGCACGGCTCCGCAGGCCTGCTGGTTGTCGATGGCAACGACCAATTGCTGGGCCTGGTGACCGCCCGCGACCTGCTCTTCGCCGAAGATCCGACCAGGCCGTTGGCGTCGGTCATGACCCCGCGGGAACGGCTGATCACCGCGCCGCCGGGGATCGGCCTCGAGGAGGCCCGCCGGATCCTGCACGAGCATCGCATCGAGAAGCTGCCGCTGGTGGACAGCGAGGGCCGGCTGCGGGGCCTGATCACCAGCCGAGACATCCAGAGCCGGCTGAAGTACCCTCGGGCCACCAAGGATGCCAAGGGCAGGCTCCGGGTAGGGGCGGCCATCGGCGTGCGGGGCGACTACCTGGAGCGCGCCGAGGCGCTGGTGGCCGAAGGGGTCGATGCCCTGGTCCTCGATGTGGCGCACGGTCACACCGAGGCGACCCTTCGGGCGCTGGAACGCCTGCGCGAGCGCTTCGCCGACGTGGACTTGGTTGCCGGGAACGTGGCGACGGCGGAGGGGACGCGCGATCTCATCGAGCGTGGGGCCGACGCGGTGAAGGTCGGGGTCGGCCCGGGGTCCACCTGCACCACGCGCATCGTCACCGGCGCTGGCGTGCCGCAGTTGACGGCCATCATGGACTCGGCCCGGGCCGCACGTGGCAGCGGGGTCCCCATCATCGGCGACGGCGGCATTCGCAACTCGGGGGACATCACCAAGGCACTCGCCGCAGGTGCCGCCACCGTGATGCTGGGCAACTTGCTGGCCGGGACCGCAGAGAGCCCGGGCGCGCTCATCATCCGCAACGGGCGGCAGTACAAGACGTACCGCGGGATGGCCAGCCTGTGGGCATCGGTTCGTCGGCAGGCCCTCGACGCGCCGGTGGAAGACGAAGACCTCACTCAGATCGTCGCCGAGGGCGTCGAGGCTTCCGTGCCCTACCGCGGCAAGGCCGCCGATGTCCTGGCACAGCTGGTCGGTGGCCTCCGCTCGGGGATGAGCTACTGCGGCGCGCACACCATCCGCGAGTTGCAGGAGCGCGCGGAGTTCATCCGGATCACCCAAGCCGGTATGAAAGAGAGCCTGCCGCACGACATCGAACCGGCGTGACCCGCCCCAGCGGAGATGCCTGACTCAGGGGGGACGCTATGGCATCGCTGAGCGAGATGAAGTGCACGGCCTGCCGCGCCGGCGAACCGACCGTCACTGACGTCGAAGCCGCGCAGCTGCACCTCCAGGTGCCGGACTGGCAGATCGTCGAGCGCGACGGCATCAAGCGCCTCGAGCGCGTCTTCAGGTTCCCCAACTTCGCCGAAGCCCTGAAGTTCACCGACGCCGTGGGCGCGCTGGCCGAGGAGGAAGGTCACCATCCGGCGCTGCTCACCGAATGGGGCCGTGTGACCGTGACCTGGTGGACCCACAAGATCCGCGGGCTCCACCGCAACGACTTCGTCATGGCTGCCAAGACCGACCGGCTGTACAGCCGCACATAGAGGCCGAGCCTGACGAATCCCCCGGCAGGGATCAGCGCTCCAGCGT
Source organism: Candidatus Fervidifonticultor quintus (assembly GCA_031459535.1). GTDB lineage: Bacteria > Sysuimicrobiota > Sysuimicrobiia > Sysuimicrobiales > Humicultoraceae > Fervidifonticultor_A > Fervidifonticultor_A quintus. Next base: position 27,214 of record JAVKIJ010000037.1, read on the forward strand.
GCGAACCACGTGGCCCGAGGGGGTGGAGGGGATGTTGTCTCCGTCCGACCAGGGATGTCTGCTGCTCGCGGACATCTCGGGCTACACGGGTTATCTGGCCGGCAGCGAACTCGATCACGCCCAGAACGTCCTCGCCGACCTCATCGAAACCGTCATCCGCGGCCTGCGGCCCATGTTCAAACTGGCCAAGCTGGAGGGCGACGCCGCGTTTGCCTACACAGTGACGGCTCAGATCGATGGCTCCATGCTGCTCGACACCATCGAGAAGTGCTACTTCGGCTTCCGCCGGCGCCTGGACGGGATCGTACGGGCCACCACCTGCCCGTGCAACGCCTGCCGCCAGATTCCCAGCCTGAACCTCAAGTTCTTCGTGCACCATGGCGAATTCGCCCGGCACAAGGTCGCAGGCCGGGAAGAATTCACCGGGACCGACGTGATCGTCGTGCATCGCCTGCTGAAGAACTCGGTCGCCGAGGCGCTGGGGCTGCGCGGGTACGCATGGTTGACCGCCGCGTGCGTGGCGGCGGCCGGCGTCGATCCCGTGACGCTGGGCATGCGCGAGCACCGGGAGACCTACGAGCACATCGGTGAGATCGCGGGGTATGTCCACGACCTGGAGACTCGCTGGGAGGATGACCAGGCGCATCACCGCGCCTACGTGTCGCCCGCTGAGGCGGATCCCGAGCTGGTCTTCCATTTCCCGGCCGAACCGGAAGTCGTGTGGGACTACCTCACCTCACCCAAGCGCTGGAAGTGGATGCCAGGGATGACCGGATTCTCCCAGGTCACGACCGGTGGCCGGCGTGGCACCGGCACGGTCAATCACTGCGCGCACGGTGAGACGGTCATCATCGAGGAGATTCTCGACTGGCGACCGTTCCAGTACGTGACCCTCAAGTCCACGATGCCGGGCATCGGCGAGATCGTGGAGACGATGGAGCTCGAGCCCGAGGACGGTGGCACGAGGCTTGTGTGGCGCCGGAGGCGCGAACGCAGCCGGAAGGCCCAGGCGGCCTGGACGACGGCTGCACAGCCAACACTCCAGTTCTTTCAGGCAGCCATGGCGCGCCTGGCCGAGGTCCTGGTTGACGAGCGGGAAGCCGCTGCCGACGAGGAGCGGAAAGCCACGTTGCCCGCCGGGCACGAGGAGCACTCAGCCGAACCGGGTTAGAGCGCGCCGGCCCGACCCCGCCGGACCCACCGGCCCCGGCCGCGGGCCGCCTGCATCTCGCCTCGTGCGAACACCACCTCACCCCGGCTGATGGTATAGGCCGGCCAGCCGATCACTTCCCAGCCGTCGTAGGGAGAGTATCCAGCCCGCGAGTGCATCAGGCGTCCATCGACCACGCGCCGTGCCTCGGGGTCCCACACGACCAGATCGGCATCGGATCCAATGGCGATCATCCCCTTCTGCGGAGCCAGGCCGAACAGTCTGGCGGCATTTGTCGAGGTCAGCGCCACGAACCGCTCGAGCGAGAGGCGCCCGGTGCGCACACCCGCGGAGAACAGCATGGGCATCAGCGTCTCGAGGTCGGCAACGCCCTGCCGCAGCGTGGCCACCGTCAGCGCGGGGTCGAGCTTCTGCTCCAGCGTCCACGGGGCATGGTCGCTGCACACGGTGTCGATGTCCCCCGACCACAACCCGGCCCACATCGCCGCCACGTCAGTGGCGTCACGCAGCGGCGGCGCGCCTGCGTACTTCGCCGCGTCGGGCTCCTCGAAGCGCTCACGCGTCAGGTAGAGATAGAGCGGCCGTGTCTCCACCCAGACCGGGAGCCCCGAGGCGCGGGCGCGCCGGCAGGCCTCCAGCGCCTCGGCCGAGGACAGGTGAACCACGTAGATGGGCGCCCCTGTCACCTGCGCCAGGGCCACCGCCCGCTCGACTGCGGCGGCTTCGGACGCGACCGGCCGACTGTCCGGGTAGTACCGTGCGCTGCCGCGACCCTCACTCAGCAACGCCGCGGCGGCGCACCGGATGACCGCAGCGTCCTCGCAGTGGACCATGGTCACCACGCCGCACCCGGCCGCCGTCCGCATGGCGCGCGCGAAGGCGTCCACCTGGGCGTCGAAGTGCTCGAAGACCATGAAGAGCTTAAGGCTGGTGTGGCCCTCGGCCGCCAGCGTGGGGATCCCCGCGATGGCCTCGTCGTTGGGATCTACGAGCACCGGGTGCAGCACGTAGTCCACGGCGGCATCGCGGCCCGCGGCCGCCAGG
>JAVKIJ010000038.1:0-28898 GCA_031459535.1 Candidatus Fervidifonticultor quintus
GTAGTGCACCCGGTCGGCGGGGAAGTAGTGTGTCCGTGCCATCGGTCTCCTCCTTGACGCGAGTGTCCCCGAGGCGGGCCGAGCACCCGCCCGGGCTGTCGTGCGCTACTCGCCCTGGCCGAGCGAGTAGCCGCGCTCGCCGTCGAACGTGTAGAGGTTCTCGGTCTTGATGAAGTCCAGGCCGGCATCTGCCGCCCGCTGCACCAGGGCCGCGATCTGCCCATGCGAGATGGGGCTCTGCCCGTCGGGCGAGAGGAACCGGCAGGCCCAGTGGTCCACGCAGAACGTGCCGGGATCGCCGTCCGGGTAGACCTGGACGCCCCGGTTCATGATCGAGCTCAGCCGCAGGCCCTGGGGGGCCAGCGCAACGACCCGTCGGGCGAGCTGCTCGGCGCCGCCGTCGGTCCAGTGGAAGAACACGTCCACGCCCACGAGCGCCTTGCGGGGTTGCGTGCGCCGGACCGGCGCGGCCGCCAGGGTCTGCTTGGGGGCCGAGGCGTAACTGGCAGGCGTCAGACGCTCGGGGCGCTGCCCCAGCCGGGCGACCACGGCGGCGGCGAACTCCCGGGTGCCCACCTTCTGCCTGCTAACACCCTCCTCATAGATGTCGTAGGTGTGGATGCCGTCCTCGATGGTCCTAAGCCACGCGTTGTGGACGCGCTCGGCGACATCGGGCTGGTCAATGTGGACCAACATCATGACCGCGGCCAGCAGCAGCCCCGACGGGTTGGCCAGATTCTGGCCCGCGCGCCGGGGCGCCGAGCCGTGGATCGCCTCGAACATGGCCGCGTGGTCGCCGATATTGGCGGAGCCGGCCAGCCCCACCGAGCCCGCGATCTGCGCCGCCACGTCCGAGAGGATGTCGCCATAGAGATTGGGCAGGACCACCACGTCGAACGCCTCAGGTGTATCGGCCAGCTTGGCCGCGCCGATGTCCACGATCCAGTGCTCCTGCTCGATGGTCGGGTACTGGGCGCCGATCTCGTCGAAAATCTTGTGGAACAGGCCGTCGGTCATCTTCATGATGTTGTCTTTGGTGAAGCAGGTGACCTTCTTGCGGTTGTTGCGGACCGCGTACTCGAACGCGTAGCGCACGATCTTCTCGGTGCCGGGCCGGGTGATGAGCTTGAGGCACTGCATCACGTCCGCGGACTGACGGTGCTCGATGCCGGCATAGGTGTCCTCTTCGTTCTCGCGGACGATGACCACGTTCATGTTGGGGTGCTTGGTGGTCACGAAGGGGTGGTAGGAGACGCACGGGCGGACGTTGGCATACAGCCCCAGCCGCTTGCGGGTGGTGACGTTGAGGCTCTTGTACCCGCCGCCCTGCGGCGTCGTAATCGGCGCCTTCAGGAAGACCTTCGTCCGGTGCAATGACTCCCAGGCGGACGGGTCTATGCCGGTGGTGATGCCAGAGCGGTAGACCTTCTCGCCCACCTCGATGGTCTCGATCTCCAGGCGCGCACCGGCCTCCTTGAGGATGTGCAACGTGGCGGCCATGATCTCGGGTCCAATGCCGTCCCCGTAGGCCACCGTGATCGGGGTGTTGGTGCCCATTGCGCGTCACGCTCCACGAACGGGATGGGGTGAGTTTCGCGGTGACCGCCGCGGGAGCCTGCCGCATCGTTGACGGCCGGCGCGGGGTGCGCTATTCTGTCCGGGAGATCCCTCCCCCTATGGGGGGGGACGAGGGAGGGGGGAGTGCGGTGCAGACCTCCCAGGTGAGGGTGCAGCACGGGTCGGCCGAGAAGCGGCAGAAGATCCTCGCGCGCCTGCGCAGCGTCAGCGGCCACGTGCGCGGCGTGGAGCGCATGGTGGAAGACGGCGCCTACTGCGTGGACATCATGAAGCAGGTCCTGGCCGTCCAGCGCGCGCTGGACCGCATCAACGCCATGCTGCTCGAAGACCATCTGGAGCACTGCGCGACCACGGCCATCCGGTCCAGCGATCCCAACGAGCGGGAACGCACCATCGCCGAGCTGCTCGAGGTCTTCGAGATGTCCAGCAAGCTATAGGGCGCCCGTGACCACCGCCACACGCACCAAGCGGATCGAACTGCCGGTCGCAGGGATGTCGTGCGCCTCCTGCGTGGCCCGGGTGGAGCACGGGCTGCAGAGCACCCCGGGCGTGGCTCAGGCGCAGGTGAACTTCGCCGCGGAGCGGGCGGCGGTGACCTTCGACCCCGGCCGGATCAGCGTCAAGGACCTGATCGCCGCGGTCCACGGCGCCGGCTACCAGGTGCCCCACGAGAAGGTGACTATCCCCATTGTGGGCATGTCGTGCGCGTCGTGCGTCGAGCGGGTCGAGCACGCCCTGCGGGCGCTTGACGGCGTGGTCGAAGCGTCGGTCAACCTGGCGACCGAGCAGGCCACGGTGGAGTACGTGCCCGGCCTGGTCGGTCCCGACGACCTGCGGCGGGCCGTGCGCGCAGCCGGCTACGAGGCCCCTGTCGGCGAGGAGCCCACGGTTGACCGGGAGGCCGCCCGCCGGGCAAGGGAGTTGCGCTCACTCCGGCGGCGGTTGGTCGGGGCGGCCCTGCTGAGCCTGCCGCTGCTGTGGGGCAGCCTGCCCCACATGGGCCTGAGGATCTTGGCGCCGGCGTTCCTGCACGACTGGACCGTGCAGTTCCTGCTGGCCACACCGGTACAGTTCTGGGCCGGCTGGCGGTTCTACCGCGGCGCGTGGGCCGCCCTGCGCCACGGGGCCGCGGACATGAACACGCTAATCGCCACCGGGACGTCAGCCGCGTATCTGTACAGCGCCGCGGCGACGTTCGCGCCCGGCTGGTTCGCCACTGGCGGCGTGCGGCCGTCGGTCTACTACGAGACCGCGGCGATCATCATCCTGTTCATCCTGCTCGGCCGCTACCTCGAGGCGCTCGCCAAGGGGCGCACCAGCGACGCCATCCGGCGCCTTGTGGGCCTGCAGGCGAGGACCGCCAGGGTCATTCGTGACGGCACTGAGAGGGAGGTGCCGACAGACGCTGTCGTGCCAGACGACATCGTGGTCGTACGGCCCGGCGAGAAGATCCCGGTGGACGGGGTGGTCACCGAGGGGTTCTCGACCGTGGACGAGTCCATGATCACCGGCGAGTCGATGCCGGTCGAGAAGGGCCCGGGGTCTGCGGTCATCGGCGCGACCTTGAACAGGACCGGCACCTTCAGGTTCCGCGCGACCAAAGTGGGGCGCGAGACGACCCTGGCGCAGATCATCCGCCTGGTGGAGGAGGCGCAGGGGACCAAGGCCCCGATCCAGCGCCTGGCGGACCGGGTCGCCGCGTACTTCGTCCCCGCCGTGATCGGCATCGCCCTGCTCACGGCGGCCGTCTGGTACTGGTTTGGGCCCCAACCCGCTGCGACCTACGCCCTGCTCAACTTCGTCGCGGTGTTGATCATCGCGTGTCCCTGTGCGCTGGGCCTGGCGACCCACACGGCCATCATGGTGGGCACCGGACGGGGCGCCGAGGCAGGCATCCTGATCCGCGGCGGCGACGCGCTGGAGGTCGCGCACAAGATCACGGCAGTCGTGCTGGACAAGACCGGCACGCTGACCCGCGGCCGGCCCGCGGTCACCGACGTCGTACCCGCAGCCGGGTTCGACGAGGAGACGTTGCTGCGGTTGGTCGCGTCGGCAGAACGAGGCTCGGAACACCCGATCGGCGAGGCCATCGTGGCTCGGGCGCAGGCCGCCGGGCTGCGGCTCGCCGAGCCGACGGCGTTCGAGGCGGTGCCGGGCCAGGGCGTCCGGGCCCTCGTGGATGGTCGCACGGTCCTGGTCGGCAACGATGCCCTCATGGCGCTCCACGGGGTGAGGCTCGACGGCCTGGGGGCTCAGGCGGATGCACTCGCCGCCGCAGGGAAGACACCCATGCTGGCTGCGGTGGATGGCTGGCCGGCGGGCCTCATCGCCGTGGCCGACACGCTGAAGCCATACAGTCGGGAGGTTGTCGCGGCCCTGCAGAAGATGGGCCTGCTCGTGGTCATGCTCACCGGCGACAACCGGCGCACGGCCGACGCCATTGCCAGGCAGGTCGGCGTGGACCGGGTGGTCGCCGAGGTGAAGCCCGCGGAGAAAGCAGCGCAGGTCGAAGCCCTGCAGCGCGAGGGCCACGTGGTCGCCATGGTGGGCGATGGCATCAACGACGCGCCGGCGCTGATGCGAGCCGACCTCGGTATCGCCATCGGCGCTGGCACCGACGTCGCCATCGAGTCCGCGGGCATCGTGCTGATCGGCGAGGACCTGCGCGGGGTGCTGGCGGCCATCGCGTTGAGCCGGCGCACGATGCGGACCATCCGGCAGAACCTCTTCTGGGCCTTCGCCTACAACGTGGCGCTGATTCCGGTCGCGGCGGGTGCGCTCTATCCGTTGGCGGGCGTGCTGCTCAGCCCGGTGCTGGCCGCGCTGGCGATGGCGGCCAGTTCGGTCACCGTGGTGAGCAACAGCCTGCGGTTGCGGTCGTACCGGCCGGCGACGATCTGATCCGGGGGCGCCAGGCCAGAACGAGAGGAGGACGAAGCGTGATCACCAAGATCTTCAACGTGCCCAAGATTCACTGCGACGGGTGCGAGCGCACGATTCACGGAGCGCTCACCAAGTTGCCCGGGGTCTCGAAGGTGGAGCCGAGCGCACTGACAAAGAAGGTGCTCGTGGAGTTCAACCCCGCGGCCGTGGACGAGGCGCGGATCCGGGAGGCGCTCAAGGCGGCAGGGTATCCCGCCGCCTAGGCTCCCATGGAACGGCGTGTCGCGCTGCTGGGGGGTCTCGCGGTCTTCCTGGCGCTGATCGCGTTCGTCACGCTCCACGCCAACCGACCGTCTTCACTGACCGTGGCCATCGCCCGAGGCCAGACCCCCGCGGCGCCGGAATTCGCGCTCCCCCGCCTCGACGCCGACGGCACGCTGAGCCTCTCGTCCCTGCGCGGCAGGGTGGTGGTCATAAACTTCTGGTCGTCCTGGTGCGTCCCGTGCAGAGACGAAGCCCCGGCGCTCGAGGCCTCGTGGCAGCGGTACCGGGAGCGGGGCGTAGTGTTCGTGGGCGTCAACGTCCAGGACCTGGTCCCCCAGGCGATGAAGTTCCTGGCGGAGACCGGGGCGACCTACCCCAACGTGCGCGACAAGGACAACAGCGTGTACCGGGCCTACGGCCTCACCGGTGTCCCAGAGACCTTCTTCGTGGACCGCGGGGGCCGGATCGTCAAGAAGTTCCCCGGGGTCGTAACCGATCCCCGCCAGTGGGCGCAGGCGATCGAAGAGGTCCTCAGCGCCAGTCCGTGACGTCGCGGCAGGGACGAGCGGTCAGGGACTAGCGCAGGATCAGGAGGGCCTGCTGCAGCTTCGCCAGCGCCGCCTTGACTCGCGCGGCGTCCCCAAACGCGGACTCCAGACAGTGCTCCAGTCCGGCGGTGAGCAGGCCGACGGCCACGCCGTCCAGGGCCGCGTGCACCGCCGCAAGCTGCTGGGTGATCTCCGTGCAGTCCCGCTGCTCGCGCAGCATCCGCTGCAGCCCCTTGATCTGTCCCTCGATGCGCCTCAGCCGGCCGATCAGGCTCTCCCGCTCCCGCTCGTCGAGCCGGAGTTCTGGGGCCACCTCCTGCGTCCTGGTGACCGTACGTGGCGGCGTCATCGCGACATACCCCCAGCTAGTATATGACAGGAGGCCCACGCGGGCATCGGGTCCGCACCCGAGTTCATCTCGGTATCCGGCCCGATTGCGCGGTGCGTCTGGCGCCTATACCGTGAGCATGGGTACCTCTGGGGGGTAGGGGTACGACCGTCGAGGTGAGCACCATGGCGACCGACCAGAAGAAGTTGTCCATGATCGTCTTCAGCGGCGACATGGACAAGGTGATGGCGGCGTTCATTATCGCCACCGGCGCCGCCGCCGCCGGCATGGAGGTGATCATGTTCTTCACCTTCTGGGGGCTCAACGCCATCCGGATCGGCAGGCCGACCGGGAAGGGGCCCTTTGGCCGTCTGCTGGGCCTGCTCAACCGCGGCGGCATCGAGCGCATCGGCCCCTCGCGGTTCAATTTCGGCGGCGTTGGCCGGTGGATGTTCAAGGTCATGATGCGCCAGCACCAGGTGACCCCGCTCCCGGAGCTGCGCCAGATGGCGATCGACCTGGGCGTCAAGCTCCTGCCCTGCGGCATGAGCATGGATGTCATGGAGATCGGCCGCGAGGACCTGATTCGCGAAGCCGCCGAACCCGTGGGGGTGGCCACCTTCATCGAGCACGCCCAGCAGTCACAGACCACCCTGTTCATCTAAGGAGGATCCATCCCATGAGCACGCAGAGCCCGCAGGCACCGGCCCTCACCCTGGACCTCAAGGGGTTGCTGTGCCCGTTGCCCGTCGTGAAGATCGCCCAGGCGATCAAGAAGGTCAACGTCGGCGAGGTGGTCGAGGCCACGGCGACTGACCCCGGCGTCCTAGCCGACATCCCGGCCTGGGCCCGCACGAGCGGCAACGAGGTGGTGAGCATGGAGCGGCAGGACAAGGTCATCCGCTTCGTGGTCCGGCGGGTGAAGTAGGGATGCTCGCGCTCGCTGCCGCTCAGCTCGTGACCCTGGTCGGTCTCGTGGTCGGGGTGGGGGGACTAGTGGGCAGGTGGTCCGAGTTGCGCCGTCGGCCCTGTCCGACAGACAGGGCGCCGGCCAGGGGCGACCCGACGCGAGGTGTCCTCTATGCCTTCACGCTGGGGATGGCCCCATGGTCCAAAGAGAGCACCCGCATCCACTGGGCGGCGTACCTGCGCGGTGCGGGCTTTCACGTCGCGGTCTTTGTGGCGCTGGCGGCGCTGGCGGCCAGACCGGCGTGGCCGGCATTGAGCCCAGCGGTGCGCGCCGCGCTGGCGGTCGTGCTGGCTGCGGGCGCGGCGCTGGCAGCCGTGGGATCGCTGCTGCGGGTGCACGAGCCCAATCTCCGCGCGCTGAGCAACCTGGACGATCACCTGTCGGTCTGGCTGGTGGCCGCGTTCCTGGCGCTGACCGGGCTCGCGCTGTGGGATGCCCGCTTTGCCGTGCTTATGTACCTGGCCGCCGGACTGCTGTTCGCCTACATCCCCCTGGGCAAGATCCGCCACTGCCTGTACTTCTTCTTCGGCCGGCGCTTCTTCGGCCGGTTTGCCGGTCGTCGCGGCGTGCTGCCGCACCCTACCCCGCCAATCGTGGAAGGTGTCCGATGAGCGAGCGCGTCGAGGTAGCCCTGAAGGTCCTGGAGGACCAGCTCAACCAGCCGCTGCAAACCGCCCTTGAGGTCTGTGCCCGGTGCGGGATCTGCGCTGAGGCCTGCCACTACTACCGTGCAGATCCACGACCGGAGCATGTGCCCGGGTACCGGGGCGAGGCCCTCCGGCGCGTCTATCGCCGCGAACACGACTTCCTCAGCCGCCTCTTCCCCGGCTGGACGCGCGCCCAGAAGCTGGACGAGCAGACGCTGGCCTCGCTGGCCGAGATGGCCTTCAGCCAGTGCACCCTGTGCCGGCGGTGCTCCTTCAACTGTCCGCTGGGCTGCGATCTCCCGCTGATGATGCGAGCGGTGCGGGCCATGGCGACGGCCACCGGCACCGCGCCCGAGACGCTGGTGATGCTGGCCGACGCGGCCATCGAGCAGGGCAAGGATCCCGAGATGTACCGCGAGATGTTTCTGGAGAGCATCCGCGAGACCGAAGAACAGCTCCGGCGGGCCACCGGCGATCCCAACGCGCGGATCCCGGTGGAGGAGAAGGGCGCGAAGATCCTCTACGTGCCGCTGGCCGGTACGCACAGCATCCTGCCGCCCGCGATTATCTTCCACGCCGCGGGGGAGTCCTGGACGCTCAGCCTCTTCCAGGCGTCCAACTACGGCATCTTCCTGGGAGACCTGCGGCGGGCCAAGGAGATTGCGCGGCGGATCGTGGACGAGGCCAAGCGGCTGGGGGTGCAGCAGATCGTCCTGGCCGAGTGCGGGCACGCCTATGCGGTCTACCGCTGGGAGGCGCCCAACTGGTTCGGCCCGGACTACACGTTCGAAGTCCGCAGCATCGTCGAGGTCATGGCGCAGTACATCCGCGAGGGGCGCCTGCGCCTGGACCCCACCGCGAACAGCGAGCCGATCGCCTACCACGATTCGTGCAACCTGGGGCGCGGGGGCGGGCTCTTCGAGGAGCCCCGTCTCGTGCTGCGCGCGGTGGCGACAGACGTCCGCGAGATGACGCCGAACCGGGAGCAGGCCTATTGCTGCGGGGGCGGCGGTGGGCTCGTCGCGCTCCCCGAGTACGAGGAACGGCGGTTGCGGGCGGGCAAGCCGAAGGCCGAGCAGATCCGCCAGACCGGTGCCCGGATCGTGGCCGCGGCCTGCGAGAACTGCCGGCTGCAGATCGGCGAGCTCAGTGTGCACTACGGGCTGGCGGTGGGCGTCTCGTCACTGGCGGACCTGGTCGTGCGGGCGATGCGGCTGCCGGGGCCGTTGCCGGACGATATGAGCGGTGCGTCATCCGCCGAGCGTACCCAGGAGGCGGAACCCGTCGCTGTCGGCTGAGGGCCAGGCTGCTCCGGCGGTGGGCTGGCGCGCCCGGAGGGATTCGAACCCCCGACCTACAGATTCGAAGTCTGCCGCTCTATCCACCTGAGCTACGGGCGCACGTCAACGGAGTTATTCTAGCACGTGGGCCAGCCATCTGGCGCCCGGTCGCCACCCGCGCCCTCCCGCGGGCAGTGCGACGCGCCCGGCAGGGGACGCCGGAGACGGCGGCGCAGAACTCCACCTGTGACTGGCCTGGCCCTCGTCCTGGTGCTCGCCGCCGCGTTCATGCACGCCACCTGGAACCTGCTCGCCAAACGCGCCAGCGGGGGCGGGGCCTTCCTCTGGATGGTCTGCGTGGCGGCGGCTGTGATCTACGCGCCGCTGGCAGCCGCGGTGGTGATCCTGCAGCAGCCGCACTTGGGTCCGGCGCAGGCGGCCTTCATGGCCGGCAGTGCCGCGTTGCACCTCGGATACTTCCTCATGCTCACGCGCGGATACCGCGTGGGCGATCTCTCGTTGATCTATCCGCTGGCGCGGGGCACCGGCCCGGCGCTCTCTACCCTGGCGGCCGTGGCCTTCTTCGGCGAACGGCCCACCTGGGTCGCCGTGCTGGGCGCCGCCCTGGTGGTCGGCGGTGTGGTCGTCCTGACCCGCGGCCCGCGGGGCGTCCGACGATCTGAGGCTGCGGCCCTGCGGGCGACGGCGTACGGCCTGCTGACCGGCGTGCTGATCGCGACGTACACGCTGTGGGACAAGCGCGCGGTGAGCGTCCTGCTCGTGCCGCCTCTGCTGTTGGATTGGGCCGCCAACGTCGGCCGGCTGCTCTTCCTTACGCCTGTCGCCATCCGTCATTGGGACGAGGTCAGGCACCACTGGCGAGCGCACCGGTTGGAGACCGTCGGGGTTGGCGTCCTGGCGCCCCTGGCCTACATCCTGGTGCTGACGGCTCTGGTGTTCACTCCCGTGAGCTACATCGCCCCGGCGCGCGAGGTCAGCATCCTGATCGGCACGGCCATGGGAACGCGGCTCCTGGCCGAGGGTGACAGCATCCGGCGGTTGGGGGCGGCCGCGGCCATTGTCGCCGGCGTCGTGGCGCTGGCGGTGGGGTAGGGAGCCGTTCTACGTGCGCACCTCGCGGTAGTACCAACACCAGTAGGTGAGCAAACACCGGTGGCACTTCGGGATCTCCGAGCAGATGGCCTCGGCGAGCTCGTAGCCCGAGCCCAATCGGGTCAGCAGCCGGTTGACCTCATCCAGCCTCGTCGTGGGGCTCGCGGCGACCAGCCGGGCGTGGGCCCGACCGACCTCCTCATCGGTCGGGCGCCGGTTCCCGACCAGGCCCAGCCGGTAGAGGACCCTCACCGTGTCGGGATGCGAGAAGAAGACGTCCTCGCCGGCACGCCGGAGGAACGTCCGCACCGTGTACGGGCCCAGGTGCGCAAACCGCCGCTGCAGGTCGGCGTAGAGGGCGCCCTGCTCGGCCGGGCCATAGCGACGCAGGTAGCGCCGAAACGATCCATCCTCGTCCCGTATGGCGAGCATCGTGCGGGCATTGTGAACCGTGGCCTCGATCTTGCCCCGGTAGCGAATGATGCCGCGATCTCGCAGGAGACGGGCGACATCCCGGCCGGTGAACGCTGCCACCGCCTCGACGGAAAAGCGGCAGAAGGCCTGCCGGAAGCGCGGCCACTTGCTGTTGACCACCGCCGCGCTGATCCCGGCCTTGAACACGGACCAGGTCATCTGCTCGAAGTAGCCGTCGTCGTCCCTGGGACGGCGGCCTCGGGCGATGGCGAGGATGCGGCGGAGCCCCCCGGGTCCGCCCGACAGCTCTTCGATCTGGTCGCGCAGGTTCAGATAGAGGTCGTGCAGGTCGCCGTCCGTGTGGGTCATCGGGAGGTCGTTCTGCCCAGCCGCTTCTCGATGCGGGCGATGGCGCGGCCCAGATCGACGGACTGCCTCAAGACCGCCCGCATAGGGTCGCGCATGGCCGCGAACCGGGGCGGCACCGTCCGCAGCGTGAACTGGCGGGGGTCCAGTCGCGGGGTGACCTCGGTCCACTCCAGAGGGCAGGAGGCTGGCGCGCCCGGCAGGGGGCGCAGCGAGAACGGCGCGACGATGGTGCGGCCGTGCCCGTTCTGGCCGTAGTCCACGTAGACTCGGCCCTGGCGTGAGCGCAGCGGGCGGGCCAGCGTGGCCAGATCAGGGGTGGCCTCAACCGCCAGCAGCGCCAGGAGCCGCGCAAACGCGCGCGCGGATTCGTACGGGTACCGGGCGCCCAAGGGGACCAGAATGTGCAGGCCGGTGCTCCCCGAGGTCTTGACGTAGTGCGGCAGGGCGATCTCCTCGAGGAGCTGGTGCAGCACCAGGGCCACCGCCACCACGTCCGCGAACGCGGCACCCTTGGGATCGAGATCCAGCACGAGCCAGTCCGGCCGCTCGAGCGATCCCAGCCGTGAGCCCCATACGTGCAGGGGAATCGTGCCGAGGTTGACCAGATAGCGCAGCGTGTCCACGTTGTCGGCGATGAAGTAGTTGATCTCCCGGTCCGCCTCCTTGGAGTAGATGCGCTCCGTGCGGATCCAGGAGGGCACGAACGGGGGTACGTCCTTCTGGAAGAACGACTTGCCCGCAATACCGTCGGGATAGCGGGTCAGCACCACGGGACGGTCCTTCAGATAGGGGAGGAGGAGGGGCGCGAGCGCCTCATAGTAGTGGATTATATCAACCTTGGTGTAGCCTTCCTCCGGCCAGAAGACTTTGCCCGGGTTCGAGATGCGCACGGAGCGCGCTTGGCCCGGTCCCAGACCATGGCGCGCGGCTGGAGCGGCCGGGCTCGGGGGAATGGCTGTCGTCGAAGGTCCCTCCGCCGCAGACGGTGCCTCACCCTCCCTGCGGCAGTCCTCCGGACGCTTGTCTGGTCTTAGGCCCACGAACGCCGGGTGTCGGATCCCGCCGTCAGCCGTCCACTCCGCGAAGCGGACCTCACAGACCAGCTTCGGCTCGACCCAGTGATGGCCGCGGCCGGTGGGGCTCCTCGCATCGAACGGCGAGCTCGCACGCCGCAGCGCCTGCAGCATCTCCCAGAGGCGCCTGAGGCTGGCCTGGTCGAACCCGGTGCCCACCTTGGAGACGTAGGCCAGCTTGGAACCCTCGTACAGCCCCAGGTGGAGCGCGCCGAAGTACGGGCGAGACCCCCGGGGCTCCGTGTAGCCGCCGATGACGAACTCCTGACGGCGCTGGCACTTGATCTTGACCCACTCGTGCGAGCGGCCGCCGGCATACCGGCTGGTGATCTTCTTGGCGACGATACCTTCCAGCCGCTGCTCAGATGCGGCCTCGAAGAAAGCCTCGCCGTGCTCCAGCACGTGATCGCCATAGCGCACCCGGCCCAGCGGCGGAAGCAAGAGGTCCAGGCACGCCTTACGCTGGAGCAGCGGCAACGACCGCAGGTCGAAGCCCTCGAGCGCCAGGCAGTCGAAGAATACGGCCACAACAGGCACCGCGGCCCGCAGCGCCTCCACGTCCCGGGGCGCCGAGACGTGCATGCGGGCCTGCAGGCGCTGGAAACTCGGCCGACCGGTCTCGTCGAGGGCCACGATCTCGCCGTCGATGATGAACTGACGCTCTGGCAGCGCCCGCAGCGCCTCGGCAATCTCGGGATAGAGAGGCGTGATGACCTGCCCCCGACGGCCGTAGAGGTGCACGTCATCGCCCACACGTTCGGCCATGACCCGCACCCCGTCGTACTTGATCTCAAACAGCCAGTCCGCGCCCGAGAACGGCCGCTCCCCGGGTGCCGCCAGCATGAAGGCCTGGTCCCGCGCCGAGGGGGGCCGTCGCGAAGCCCCAAGGGAGCGGCAATGGGCCCGGACGGCTTCCAGTTTGGCCGGGACGTCGCGGATTTCGTCGACGGTCAGGCCCGAGATGACCGAGCGCGGGTAGCGGTCGATCAGTTCCTCGTCGGCGCTGAAGCCGTCGGGCTTCTTGAGGAGGAGCCAGTCCTTCTCTGACCTGGCGAGCCGCACGAGGGTCCAGCGCCCGCGCATTTTGTAGCCGAAGAGTTCGAGGTCGAGTTTGCCCCTCGCGTATTGCGTCAACGCATCCTCGCCCGCGGCCAGCCGATACCACCCGAGATCCCAGACGATCACGGCGCCGGCGCCGTAGTTGTCAGGGGGGATGACGCCTTCGAACGTGGCGTACTCCAACGGGTGGTCCTCCACGTGGACGGCCAGGCGCTTCTCCTCCGACCGAACGGACGGCCCCCTGGGCACCGCCCAGCTCTTCAGGACTCCGTCCATCTCCAGGCGGAAGTCGTAGTGGAGCCGTCGTGCGGCATGCTGCTGCACCACGAAGACCGGCGGACCCACCGAGGCCCTCCCGCCGAAGGGCTCGGGGGTGCGCTCGGGATCGCGCTTCCGGCGGTAAGCCTCGAGTGAGGCGCGGCGCACCATGGTGCCACCTTGAAGCATAGCGGGCTTCGTGCTATGTTGCACTCTGCCTTCACATCGCGCCGGGAGGACAGCGCCATGCCTCCGCACTCGCTGGGCACGGGCACGATCTCGTTCGGGCTGGTGTCTATCCCTGTGAAGATGTACACAGCCGCGTCGTCGCAGGCGGTGCGCTTCAACCTGCTGCACGCGACGTGCGGCAGCCGCGTCCGGCAGCAGTACATCTGCCCGGTGGAGAACGTCGTGGTCGACCGGTCGGAGATCGTCAAGGGCTATGAGTACGCCAAGGATCAGTACGTGCGCGTCACTGACGAAGAGCTGAAGGCGCTGGAAGGTGCCGCATCCCAGGTGATCGACATCACGGAGTTCGTTCCCCTTCCCGCAGTCGACCCTCTCTACTTCGAGAATGCGTACTATTTGGGGCCCGACAAGGGGGGCGAGAAGGCCTACCGGTTGCTGGCGGACGCCATGGCCAGGACCAACCGCGTGGCGCTGGCCAAGTTCGTCATGCGGGGGAAGGAGAGCCTGGTGCTGATCCGAGCGGCGCAGGACGGCCTGATGCTGCACACCATGTACTTCGCAGACGAGATCCGAAACTTCGCCGAGATCGGCAAAGGTCAGGACGTCAAGATCAAGGGTGGGGAGCTCGAGCTGGCGGTGCGGCTGATTGACGAGCTGGCCAGCGACGAGTTCAGGCCCGAGCAGTACCAGGACGAGTACCGCATGCGGGTGCTCGACCTGATCAACACCAAGGTGGAAGGCCGGGAAGTCACGCCGGTCGGGCCGCAGGTGCAGCGCGCGCAGGTGATCGACCTGATGGAGGCGCTGAAGAAGAGCCTCGAGAAGCGGGTCCCGAGGGAGAAGAGGCCGGCAGCGAAGGCCCGCCCCGTGGAGGAACCGGCGGCGAGGTCGCTACGGAGGGCCGCAGCCGCTCGGAAGTGACGCACTTCACCACCCAAGAGGCGGCCAACATCCTGGGAGTGAGCGCGGCGCGCATCCGGGCGTGTGTGCGTGCGGGGCTCCTCAGGCCCCGGCGAGGTCGGGGACGGAGGCTGCAGTTCGGATTCGAGGACCTGCTCCTCCTGCGCACGACCAAGAATCTGCTCGACGCACGCATTCCCCCGGGCCGGATCCGCCGGATTCTGGCGTCGCTGAGGCGTCAGCTCCCCGGCGATGAGCACCTGCAGCACGTGACCATCTACGCCGACGGCCGGCGCATCGTCGCGTGGGACGGACATGCGCGCTGGCAGCCGGACTCCGGGCAGTTCCTGTTCAACTTCGACGCCGCCGACCTGGCCGAGCAGCTCCCCGGCCCGCACAAACCCCCGACGCCCGCGGTGCCCATTCGCACCGCCCGGGAGTGGTTCGATCTAGGGGTCGAACTCGAGGCGTACTCGCCCGAGGAGGCCGGTCGCGCCTATGAACAGGCCCTGGAGCTGGACCCTCACCTGCCTGATGCGCACATCAACCTGGGTCGCCTCTACCACGCCCAGGGCCGGTACAGCGAGGCGGAGACCCACTACCGGGCGGCGGCGACGGACGCACCCCGCGACCCGATCCCGCCGTTCAACCTGGGCGTGCTCTACGACGACCTCGGCAGGCGCGCGGACGCCCTCCGTGCCTACAAGCGGGCGCTGGAGCTCGACCCGGACTTTGCCGACGCCCACTACAATCTGGGACTGCTCTACGAGGCCATGGGCCGGCGCACGGAGACCATCACGCACCTTCAGAGAGCCCGGGCGCTCTACGGGCGCGTCGGTCGGTCCTGACGCTTTGCTCGTGCCGGCAGGAACTGCCCTGACGTTAGAACTGCGCGAAGAGCGCTCTGAGCAGAAGCAGGAAGAACAACGCAGCGGTGAGCAGCAGCGCCGCCATCCCCAGGAGTTCCGCCACGAGCGCCGGCCAGGCATGGGTGAGGGCGATGACCAGCACGACGAGGGCGCCGACCAGTAACAGGCCGAACGTGGCGACGGGCGCCAGCAGCGTGGCGGCGTCAGAGGAGAAGACCGCGAGGCCCTTGAACTTCGTGACGCGCTCGTGGATGAGCCGCGAGGTAGCCAGCGGCGGCCCCACGAGCAGCCGCTTCAGGAAGAGCGGGATCATAGCTTGCCTTCGCGAGGTGAGCGGTATCGATGCCGCGTGCGCGTGACTACTTCACCACTGGCATTCTAGCGCCAGGACCGTTCAATGCCATTACCGACGTGGGCGAGGTGCGCGTGGGCCACGTCTCCGTGTACGGCGACAGCCTGCGTACCGGCGTCACGGCCGTTCTGCCCCACGGCGGCAACCTCTACCGCGAGAAGGTCACCGCCTCCGCAGCGGTGCTGAACGGGTACGGGAAGTCCGTGGGCTTGATGCAGATCGACGAACTGGGCACCCTCGAGACGCCGATCCTGATCACGAGTACGCTCAACGTTTCCCGGGTCGCCGACGCCCTCGTGACATACATGCTCGAGCAGGATCCGCTCCTGGGCATCTCGGACACCGTCAACCCCGTGGTGTTGGAGTGTTTCGACGGCTACCTCAGCGATGCCCGAGCGCGCGCCGTGGGCGAGCCCGAAGTCCGTGCCGCCATCACGGGCGCCCGCGGGGGACCGGTGGAGACCGGGTGCGTCGGCGCAGGTGTGGGCATGCGGTGCCTGGGGTTCAAGTCCGGCGTCGGCACTGCGTCGAGACTGCTCCCGGAGGTGGGCTACCGCCTCGGCCTGCTGGTCGTGCCCAACTTCGGGTTTGCGGGCGACCTCATCGTGGCCGGGTTGCCGGTCGGCCGCGCACTGCAGCAGGTCGGGCAGCCGCCCGAGCGTGGATCGTGCGTGTTCGTCGTGGCGACCGATGCGCCCCTGGATGCCGCCGGCCTGCGCCGCGTGGCCTGGCGGTGCTTCCTGGGCATGGCCCGAACCGGCGCCATCAGCGGGGTGACCAGCGGTGACCTGGCGGTGGCCTTCACGACCGCGCGGGAAGCCGCGCGCCAGGACCGATCGACGCTCAACCTGCTGTTCCGCGCGGCTGTTGAGGCGGCGGAGGAAGCGATCCTCGATGCGCTGTTCTCAGCGGTGACCACGGTGGGGCGCGACGGCCACACCATGCCCGCCCTGCCGATCCCCGCGGTCCTCGAGATGCTGAGGCACCGGAGGGATTAGGCGGGCATCCTGGCGCGTTCTTTACCCAGAAAGGGTCCCACGGGGGTGAGGACATGGCGGCAGCGGCGGCAGCGGACAACCCCATCCTAGGTGGGGCGGCCTGAGGTGCGCCCCGCCCAGCCGATTCGTCGCGCGGTACTCTTGGCGCTCTGCGCGCTGGCTGTGCTGGCGCGCGTCGCTGCGGCGCGGCAAGGGGCGCTGGATGCGGATGCGATCTACCTGCGTGCAGCCCCGGCCGTGGCCGCAATCCGCATCGGCCACGACGCGACCGCGGGTGTCGGCACCGGGTTTGCCATCGACGCGCGAGGCGTCCTCATCACGGCCGCTCACGTGGCCCGCGGCGCGGATCGGATCACGGCGGAGTTCGGGGATGGCGCCCCGCTCGAGGCCGAGCTCGTCGGATACGACGCGCGCCGTGACGTGGCCCTGCTGCGGGTCCGGCCCCTAGCGCCCCTGACGACGCTCGAGGTAGTCGATTCGGCTGGTGTGCAGCGGGGGGATCCCGTGGCGGTGATTGGCACGCCGCGCGGCCGCCCCCGGGTGATGACGACGGGATCGGTCCAGGCGACGGGCGTGACCCTGCCCGGGCAGCTCCCCGGCATCTTCATCCAGTTCGACGCGCCGGTCCAGCCTGGCAACTCCGGCGGCCCGCTGTTGAACGATCGCGGTCAGGTGATCGGCGTGGTGGTGGCGCTCCGGCGACAACCAGACGGTGCCGCCGGGCTGGCCACATCGAGCGCCGCGCTCCGGTCTACGCTCCCTGCCATGGCAGACGGTGCCCGGCTGGAACGCGCCTGGATTGGCCTCAGCGGGGTGACCCTCGGACCGGACGTCCGCTTCGGACGAGGCGCCCCCAGGGGCGTGCTGGTGCTGGCGGTGGTTCCGGATAGCCCGGCCGCCCGTGTCGGGCTGCGGGGCGAACACAACGACCCACCGGGCGACATCATCGTCGCCATCGACGGCGAACCTATCGGCGCGTGGGAGGATCTCCTACGGGTCCTGGGCGGCCGTGAACCCGGGCAGCGGATCCGGCTCGGGCTCATCCGCAACGGGACGTACCAGGAACTCCAGCTCACGCTGGAGGCGCGATCCTCGTGACCTTCACTTGGCCGGCAGCCTTATGGGGCTTGGCGCTCCTTCCGGTAGCGCTGTGGGGCCTCGGACTCGCCGGCAGGCGCCGCCCTGCGCAAGCGCGGCTGGCCGACCCGCATCTCTTCACCCATCTTGCGGGCGGCCCCGATCCCAGACGCCGCTGGCCCTCAGTGCTGTATGCGCTTGCGGCCACCTGCCTGATCGTTGGCGCGGCCCGACCGGTGGCAACCGTGCCCGTGCCGACGAACCGTGCCGCGCTGGTCATCGCCATCGACACCAGCCAGAGCATGATGGCCGACGACGTCAAACCCAGCCGGCTCGGCGCTGCCAGGGCAGGCGCGCGTGTCCTCGCCCGGGCGCTACCGCGCAACGTGCGCATCGGGCTCGTGGCGTTCAGCGATGCGGGGACCATCCTGGTGTTACCGACGACCGACCGCCACCTGCTTGAGGAGGCCCTGGACCGCCTGCGGCCTCAGCAGTCCACGGCCATTGGCTCGGCCGTGATCGAAGGGCTGGCCATTCTACCCGGCCGGCGCGAGCTCCTCGGCGAGCGATTGGCTCGCCTGCGCACGCAGTCTGCGCCGGACCCGCTGGCGCAGAGCCCGCCGTCTGGCAGTACCCCGCCGCCTGGGCCCGCTGACCTGCCCCCCGGCGCGATCGTCATCTTCTCCGACGGCGTCACGAACACCGGCATCGCCCCGCAGCTCTCGGCCGCCCTCGCCGCTGAGGCCAGGGTACGGGTGCACGCCGTGGGCGTCGGCCAGCAGGGTGGAGCCATCATGCCCTACAACGGGAGCCTGGTCTTCGTGCCGTTCGAGGCGTCGTCTCTGCAGGATCTGGCAGGCCGGACCGGTGGGGAGTACTTTGCCGCCGTAAATGAGGACGGCATCCGCAGGATTGCGCGGCATCTGGGACGAGCCATCGGGTGGGAGCGGCAACGCACGGAGATCACCGCGATCCTGGCCGGGGCCGCGGCGTGTCTGATGCTGGCGGGTGCGCTGCTGTCCGGCGCGTGGTTCAGACGCATCCCATGATGCTCGAGTTCCGCTGGCCCGCACTCCTCTGGGCGCTCCTCCTGGTGCCGGGGCTGGTGACCCTGTACGTCCGCTGGACCCGCCAGGTCGCCCGGCGCTCCGTGATCTTCTCGGACCTGGCCACCCTCGTGGCTGCCGGGGAGCAGGCCAGCCGGTGGCGCCGCCACGTCGCAGCCGCCGCCTTCTTTCTTGGGCTCGGCCTCGCGCTCGTCGCGCTGGGCCGGCCGGTTTTCCCGCTGCCGGTTCCCGCCGACCGGTCGGCGATCATGCTCGTGCTCGACATCAGTGGCAGCATGCGTTCCACCGACATCGCGCCCAACCGTCTCGAGGCCGCCAAGGCTGCGGCCAGGGCGTTCCTGGCGGAGGTGCCTGACCAGGTGCGCGTCGGTCTGGTCACGTTTGGAGGCTATGCCACGCTTCTCGCGCCGCCCGGCACCGACCACAATGCCATTGCCGAACGCCTCGAGGGCCTGAGCTTCATCCGCCGCACCGCCATCGGCGAAGGTCTGCTCGAGGCTGTCAGCGCCTTGCCGGGGCGCGTGAGGCCGAGGCCCGACGGTACATTACCCGTGGTGCCACATGCGGACCGGCCGCCCGGCGTCGTGATCTTGCTCTCAGACGGCCGCAGCAACACGGGGATCGATGCGGTCCGCGCCGCCGAGATTGCGCGGCAACAGGACGTGGTGGTGCACACCATCGGCGTCGGCAACCCCGCACCGGACCCCAGCGCATTGGTGATCGGCGGAAGCCTCGACGAATCGGAACTGCGGGCCGTGGCCCAGGCCGGAGGGGGAACGTACCACCACGCCTCGTCCGCTGCGTCGCTGGCGGGCATCTACAAGAAGCTGGCGCGCACGGTGGGGTGGGAGCGCCGGCCCGACGAAGTCTCAGCGGCCTTCGCGCTCGCCGGGGCTATGGCGCTTGTCGCATCAGTGACGCTGGCCCGCTGGTTCACCCATCCGCTAGGCCTGTAGACGCCGGCGCAAATGCGACCGCCTCTTGCTGTCCGCAGCAGGCCGGCGTATCGTAAAGACAAAGGCACCGAAAGCCTGCAGCCTTTCGGGGCAGGGTGAGGCGCGTAGGGGCGCGCCAATTCCCGATCGGCGGTTACAGCCCGTGAGGCCCTATAGGGCCGTGGCCCGGTGGAATTCCGGGGTCGACGGTACAGTCCGTATGAGGTGGAGGCTGCCAGGTTCCGGCGCGTTCAGCCGGCCCCCAGGGGACGCCCGATTCGGGCGTCTTTGACTTCTCCTGGTGGAGGTGGTTCATGTCCCGCTTCGCCCTCGCCATCCCTGTCCTGTTCGTCGTGTTCGCCTTCTGGAATGGCCCGGCGGCGTCGCAGGCCGCGCTGGAAGACCGCCTGGTCGTGCTCACGCCGATCCCTCGTGAAGTCTCTGATCCGGTCTCGGAACGATTTGCTGAATACACCCGGCGGCGCTTCGGCGCCACGGTGCGGGTCACGATGATCTCAGCCGGCGCGCCCCTGGCGTACGCGCGCATCATCGAGTGGCGCGGACGGCCCGAGGCCGACCTCATGTGGGCCGGCGAGGCGGAACTGTTCGATGACCTGGCGGAGAAGCGCCTGCTGGCACCCCACGAATTGCCGGACGCGGTGACCCGGGAGATCCCCGCCGCGATTGGAGAGCCCCGCAGCCTGCCGCTCCGCGACCCGAGGGGATTCTGGATCGGCACCGCGCTCACGTCGGCCGGTATCATCTATCACCCGGGCCTGCTGCGCCGATTGGGCCTGCCCGCGCCCGCCGACTGGGACGACCTCACCGACTGTCGGTTCAAGGGACAGATCGCGCAGACCACGCCCGACCGATCGGGGTCCCACCATTCGTCTCTTGAGGTCATCCTCCAGCTCAAGGGCTGGCAAAAGGGGTGGGAGTGGGCGCAGCGGGTCGGCGCCAACACCGGCGTCTTCCTCGCGCGCAGCCGCGACGTGCCCACCTTCGTCGCCCGGGGTGAGTTCGCGGTGGGGTTCGGGGTGCTGTCGTACATGGCGTTTCAGGACGTGCTCGGAGGCCACGATCTGCGGTTCGTGAGCCCGCCCTACGCGTGGTTCACCCCGGCGCCGTCGGCCGTCGTCGCCGGTGCGCGCTCGCCCCGCGCGGCCCGGGCGTTCCTGGAGTTTCTCCTGAGCGAGGAGGGCCAGCGCACCGTAATGGCCCAGGGGCTCTTTCCCATCGTGCCCCGGTTCAAGATGGAGGGACCTCCGGGCTCGCCGGCGCACCGCGCGGCGCTCTTCAGCGGGATGCGCTCGTTTTACGACCGACCGGTCAAGAGCGTCTACGACGATGCGCTCAGCCAGCGCCGGTACAGCGAAGTGAACGAAGTCTTCCGCTCGCTGATCACCGAGCGCCACGACCAGTTGAAGCGGCTGCACTGTCCATAGGCGCGGCCGCAGCGACCGCCACCGACAGCCGTCTGGACAGAGGAGAATCGCCGACTATAATGAATTCCGGAACTGCCGGGCCGTTAGCTCAACTGGCAGAGCAGCTGACTCTTAATCAGCGGGTTGTGGGTTCGAGTCCCTCACGGCCCTCCAGCCACGCTCGTGATAAGCCTTGACAAGTGGAAAGAGCGAAGAGTCCCTCTGAGGGGTCTTCGCCACGGGACCCGCACCCCCGAGCGTGTAGAGTTCGATCAGCACCTGCTGCACACTGCTGTTGGATTGCCACGCGGCCCAAGCCGCCATGTCGGCGAACGCCCAGGTTGTCACGTGCCGGCCCGTACCAGCGCTCATGAAATGCAAGACGCCCTGGCCCGTCAGGAAAGGGCGAGGGCGTAGGTATAGGGCCAGACCGAAGCGGGCTCTGCCCCATGCAGGAGAATCGTGGAGCGCCGCAGTGGCTCCGCACGGGGGTGTTCCCGTGCCCTGCTGGAGCGGGACACCCCTCATTCGTGGCAAAGGGGATGATCTCATGAAGCTCAGTGCCTTCTTGAGCATCAAGGCCGTCATGTGCTTCGTGTTCGGAATCCCCATGCTCCTCGCCCCGATGGGAGTGATGTCGTTGTTCGGCGTCGCGCTCGACCCGCCGGGGGCCTTGATGACGCGCTTCTTTGGCGTTGTCCTGATCGCGGTCGGCCTGATCTGCTGGTTTCTCAGGGAGGCCGCAGAATCCGTGACCCGGCGAGATGTCCTTCTCGCGCTGTTCGTCGGCGATACCCTCGGCTTCATCGTGGCGCTGGCCGGTCAGCGCGCCGGCCTGATGAACCCGCTCGGGTGGGTTGTGGTCGCCATCTGGCTCCTGCTGGCGCTGGGGTTGGGATACTTCCGGTTCCTGCGGCCCGCCGCTGCCTGAGCAGCACGGGCCCGGGCCCCCACACGCCCGGGGGCTGAGGGATCGTAGACAGAACCCCCGGGAAATCCTAGAATGACTCGGGACAAAGGAGTCAGTGCGACTGCACCCTCCGCGGGCGTAGCCGAACTGGTATAGGCGCCAGACTTAGGATCTGGTCGGCGCGAGCCGGTGGGGGTTCGAGTCCCTCCGCCCGCACCACAGTGGATTCCGCACCGCTGACCGGGAGGTCCTTGATGAAGGTGGAGTGGAGGCGGGAGCCGCCCAGCCGGGCGGTTCTCGAGGTCGAGATTCCGGCCGAGGAGGTGGCCCGCGAGGTCCAGAGCGCGGCGTCCAGGCTCTCCCGCCGGTACCGCGTCCCGGGGTTCCGTCCGGGCCGGGCGCCCCGTGCCCTCCTCGAACGGTACGTGGGCCGCGATGAGCTCTACAGCGAGGCCGCCGAGACCCTGGTGAGCGCCGCCTACCGGCGGGCCATCATCGAGGCGGGCGTGCTCCCCGTCGGCCGGCCCGAGTTCGACGTCCCGCCCCTGGACGAGGCGAAGCCGTTGAGATTCGTGGCCAGGGTGGATGTCTCGCCCGAGGTGGACCCGGGGCGGTACGATGAAGTCAGGATCCCGTACGAGCCGCCGGTGGTGACCGACGCCGAGGTCGACGAGGCGATCGAGGATCTGCGGCGGCGTCGCGGCAAACTGGTCTCGGTGCCGGGAGAGCGCGCCGGCCGGGGTGATTTTGTGTTGATCAGGCCCACGGCGGTGGAAGGGCTCGATCGCTTCCACGTAGGTCGAGAGGTCCTGGTGGAGGTCGGCGGGGGCGTGGTGCCTCCGGAGCTCGAGCAGGCGCTGGAGGGTGCCGCAGGCGGCGATGAACGGGCGATCACGGTGGGAGAGGCCGGACGGCTCGTGGCGACCGTGGTGGACGTAAAGCGTCGGGAAATGCCGGCGCTCGATGATGCGTTTGCCAGATCGCTGGGCGACGCCTCCACCGTGGAGGAACTCCGGGCAAAGGTGCGGCAGCGGCTCGAGGCGGACGCCGAAGCCCGGGCCCGCGAGGCTTACGAGGAGAAGGTGCTGGGGGCCGTGCTGGACGGCGCCTCGGTGGAACTGCCGGCGAGCATGGTGGAGCACGAGGTGGAGCATCTGATCGAGGACCTGGCCGGGTCGCTCCAGCGCCGAGGCTACACGCTCGAGCGCTATCTGGAAAGTGCGGGGAAGGATCTCCCCGCGCTGCGCGAAGAGTTTCGGCCACGGGCCGAGCGCCGCCTGCGCGCCAGGTTGGTCCTGGACGCGATCGCGGACCGCGAGGGCCTTGCCCCTACGGGGGAGGAGATCGCTGCGGAGGAAGAGAAAGTGGCGGCCGACCTGAAGCAAGACCTCGCGCGGGTCAGGGAGTGGCTGGACGGCGAAGGCCGGCGGCAGGCGATGATCGCCGCACTCCGCCGCCGGAAGACCGTGGCCATGCTGGTGTCGCGGGCGCGGGCCCCGGCGACCGCCTGAGGGACGAACCGAGCCGACCCCAAGGCGGTCAATACCTTTGGTGGATGGGAATGGACGCGAGGTGAAGACCATGACGCTGATTCCGATGGTCGTGGAACAGACGGCGCGGGGGGAGAGGGCCTATGACATCTACTCGCGCCTCCTGAAAGACCGGATTGTCTTCCTGGGTGGTCCAATTGACGACGACGTGGCCAACCTGGTCATCGCGCAGCTCCTGCATCTGGAGGGTGAGGATCCGGACAAGGATATCATGCTGTATGTCAACAGCCCGGGCGGTGACCTGATCGCCTCACTGGCCATCTACGATACCATGCAGTACGTGCGCCCGGACATCGCCACGATCTGCGTGGGGCTGGCCGCCAGCGGCGGCGCCCTGGTGCTGGCCGGCGGCACCCGGGGCAAGCGGTCGGCGCTACCGTACTCCCGCATCATGATCCACCAACCGTGGGGGGGCGCCCAGGGGACCACTGCCGACATCGAGATCCAGGCCAGGGAGTTTCTCCAGATGCGTGCCTTGATGAACGAGATCCTGGCCCGGCACACCGGCCAGCCGCTCGAGCGCATCGAACGCGATACCGATCGGAATTTCTGGATGAGTGCCGAGCAGGCGAAGGAGTATGGCCTCATTGACGAGGTCATCCGGCCTCGGGAGCATGCCAGGCCCAAGGCCGGGTAGATAGTGGGAGGATGTTGAGGGCCGGCGAGGACCGCCAGAACACCATGAAGTGCTCCTTCTGTGGCAAGTCCCAGGAACAGGTGCGCAAGCTCGTCGCCGGGCCTGGTGTGTACATCTGCGATGAGTGCATCGAACTGTGCACGGAGATCGTGGAAGAGGAACTGACCGACCAGGAGACGCGGCCGCAGCTCCGCCCAACCCCAAAGCCCAAGGAGATCTACGAGACGCTCAACCAGTACGTGGTGGGGCAGGACCGGGCCAAAAAGGCCCTGTCGGTGGCGGTCTACAACCACTACAAGCGCATCGGCAGCCGCCGGCCCACCGACGTCGAGTTACAGAAGTCCAACATCCTCCTCATCGGACCCACGGGATGCGGGAAGACGTTGCTGGCCCAGACCCTGGCCAAGATCCTGGACGTCCCGTTTGCCATCGCCGACGCCACCTCATTGACCGAGGCCGGGTACGTCGGCGAGGACGTGGAGAACATCCTGCTGCGGCTCATCCAGGCCGCCGACTACGAGGTCAAGAAGGCGGAGCGCGGCATCATCTATATCGACGAGGTGGACAAGATCGCGCGCAAGAGCGAGAATCCGTCCATCACGCGGGATGTCTCAGGCGAGGGCGTTCAGCAGGCGCTGCTGAAGATTCTCGAGGGCACCACGGCCAACGTGCCGCCCCAGGGCGGTCGCAAGCACCCGCACCAGGAATTCATCCAGATCGATACCAGCAACATCCTGTTCATCTGTGGAGGCGCGTTCGACGGACTGGAACGGATCATCGAAACCCGCACGCGGAAGGCCAGCATCGGGTTCGGGGCCAACGTGGAACCGCGGAACAAGCGGCACCTGGCTGAGGTCCTGGCGGACACCATGCCGCAGGACCTGCTGCGCTACGGGCTCATCCCCGAGTTCATCGGCCGGCTGCCGATCATCGTGCCGCTCGACCCGCTCGATGAAGAGGACCTGGTCCGCGTGCTGACGGAGCCCAAGAACGCCCTCGTGCGCCAGTACCAGCGCATCCTCGAGATGGACGGGGTAGAGCTGGCTTTTACCGATGAGGCGCTTCGGGCCATTGCGCGAGAGGCCATGGCCCGGGGCACCGGCGCCCGGGGGCTGCGCACCATCATCGAGGAGATCATGCTCGACATCATGTACGAGGTGCCGTCGCGGGCCGACGTGCGGCGGTGCCTGGTCACCGAGGACGCGGTCCTACGGCACAGCGGGCCAATGCTGCTCACCGCTGCCGACCTGAAGAAGCCCGCCCGCGAGAAACCCGCTTCGTGACTTGCCCTGCGCGCCTCAGGTTGCCGACGCGTCCACAAGTGATGGATAATATTTAATGAGGAAGGCTGTCGAGCAGGACCGGGAACACTGAGCCCGGACGGAGCGTTATGTGCTCAGTGAGCCCATCTGAGCAAGGAGGACGATGTTGACGGTCCCTGAGAAGGCACCGCAGATCCCCAATCGCCTGCCGCTGCTGCCCCTCAAGGGCACGGTGGTGTTTCCACACCAAGTGCAGGGGCTGGGCGTGGGGCGACAGAAGTCGTTGCGCGCGCTGGAACACGCGCTGGGACACGACCGGTTCATTCTGCTGGTGGCGCAGCGGGATGACGAGATCGACAATCCGCGGCCGCAGGACATCCACAGTGTAGGCACGGCCTGCCGCATCCTTCAGGTCGGCAAGCAGCCGGACGGTATCCTCCAGGTGGTGGTGGAGGGCCTGGCCCGGGCGACGATCTCCCGGTACCTCCAGGAGGATCCCTTCTTCGAGGTCGAGGCTGAGCGGCGCGACGACTCCGTGGAGAAGACCATGGAGGTCGAAGCCCTGATGCGCGGGCTGCTGTCACAGTTCGAGCGGTTCGCGCGGTTCTCGCGCTCGATCCCGGCCGACCAGCTCGTGGCCGCCAGCCAGCTCGACGATCCCGGCCGGTTGGCCGATCTGGTCGCACAGCACGTTTCCCTAAAAGTCGAGGAACGCCAGGAGCTCCTGGAGGCCGATCCCAAGACCCGGCTGGAGAAGCTGTCGGCCATCATCACCCGCGAGGTCAACCTCCTGGAGCTCGAACGGAAAATCCAGAACCGCGTGCGCAAACAGATGGAGAAGTCGCAGCGGGAGTACTTCCTCAAGGAGCAGATCAAGGCCATCCAGCAGGAGCTTGGCGAGAGCGACGAGCGCCAGGCCGAGGTCACCGAGTACCGCAAGAAGATCGAGGCAGCCAACCTGCCCGAGCATGTCAAGACCAAGGCCATGGAAGAGCTGGCGCGCCTGGAGAAGATGCCGCCCATGGTCGCCGAGGCGGTGGTCGTCCGCACCTATCTGGATTGGATCCTGGCCATTCCGTGGACGGAGCGAACCGAGGACCGGCTGGACATCGACGAGGCACGGCGGATCCTGGACGAGGATCACTACGGGCTGGAGAAGGCCAAGGATCGCGTGATCGAGTACCTGGCGGTGCGGAAGCTCGCCCCGCAGACCCGGGGACCGATCCTGTGCTTCGTGGGGCCGCCGGGCGTCGGCAAGACTTCCGTGGGCAAGTCCATCGCCAGGGCGCTGGGCCGCAAGTTCGTCCGCGTCTCCCTGGGTGGCGTGCGGGACGAAGCTGAGATCCGGGGCCATCGCCGCACCTATGTGGGTGCCCTGCCCGGCCGAATCGTCCAGGGTATGAAGACGGCGGGCAGCCGCAACCCGGTGTTCATGCTGGACGAGATCGACAAGCTGGGCATGGACTTCCGGGGCGATCCGTCCGCGGCGCTGCTCGAGGCGCTGGATCCGGAGCAGAACCACGCCTTCAGCGATCACTATCTGGAGCTGGCGCTGGATCTGAGCGAGGTCATGTTCATCGCCACGGCCAACATCCTGGAGACCGTGCCACCGGCGCTGCGCGATCGGATGGAAGTCATCCGCTTCCCGGGCTATATCGAGGAAGAGAAGGTCAAGATCGCCGAGAAGTTCTTGATTCCCAAGCAACTGCGGGCCAACGGCCTCAAGCCCGAGCAACTAACCTTCACGCCCGAGGCGCTGCGACTGGTGGTGCGGGAGTACACCCGGGAAGCCGGCGTCCGCAATCTGGAGCGCGAGATCGGCAGCATCTGCCGGAAGGTCGCCACGCGCGTGGCGCGCGGGCAACTGCAGGCCGAGCGGGTGACGAGGGCGAACGTCCACCTCTTCCTGGGCCCGCCCAAGTTCCGCTTCGGGATGGCCGAGGAGCACGACGAGGTGGGCGTGGCGACCGGCCTGGTCTACACCGAGATGGGTGGCGACGTCATCACGGTGGAAGCGACCCTGATGCGCGGGGAGGGCAAGCTGGTTCTCACGGGGCAGCTGGGCGATGTCATGAAGGAATCGGCTCAGGCGGCCATGTCCTATGTGCGGTCGCGGGCGCGGCGCCTGGGAGCCGACGAGGAGTTCTACGACAAGAGCGACGTGCACATCCACGTGCCAGCGGGCGCGGTGCCCAAGGACGGTCCGTCGGCGGGCATCACCATGGCCACGGCCCTGGCGTCGGCGGTGACCGGCCGGCCGGTGCGCCGCGATGTGGCCATGACAGGCGAGATCACCCTGCGCGGCCGGGTGCTACCGATCGGCGGCCTGAAGGAGAAGGTCCTGGCGGCGCATCGGGCAGGCATCAAGACCGTCATCCTGCCCAAAGAGAACGAGAAGGACCTCACCGAGATCCCGGCCAACGTGCGCAAGCAGCTCAACCTGGTGCTCGTCACCCACATGGACGAGGTGCTCAAGGAGGCCCTGGGGGCGACGAGGGCGCAGGAGGTGACGCCTCCGGCGCCGGTGGTGAGCCCGCCGCCGTTTGTGCCGTCCATGCCCCCGGTACAGCCCGAGCGGCGCCCGGCGGAGCCTCCGGTCAGCTGACAGGCCGTCGGTGGGGTGGTATGATTTGGCATAATGGCCGTGAGGGGGAGGAGTAGGCCAGCGGCGCCCGAAGCGAGGGAGGTCCGTCGGGTGGAAGGCCTCCTGGAAGCGGGCCGGCCCAATGTCGCCCCTGAGCCGCAGCCTGAACCTGCAGTAGGGCTGCCGGGGCTCGCCCGAGAGCGCGAGTGAGAGCGCCGGGGCCGGGCGCGTGTGATCCACGCGCCGGACCCGGCGATCAAGGTGGTACCGCGGAGCGCCGCTTCGCCCTTGGCAAGCGGCGTTGCGTTTTGTCTGGAAGGAGTGGTCATGGCGGAACCGTACAACCCCCTGGAAGTCGAGGCGCGCCGCTACCGCCAGTGGCTGGAACGCGGCTATTTCCACGCGCCGGTGGATCCTGGCCGAAAGCCCTTCTGCATCATGATGCCCTTGCCCAACATCACCGGCACATTGCACATGGGCCACGCGTTGAATCACACCATCCAGGACCTGCTGACCCGGTGGCGGCGCATGCAGGGCTACAACGCCATGTGGCTGCCCGGCACCGACCACGCCAGCATCGGGACCCATGTGGTGATGGAGCGCGAGCTGGCAAAGCAGGGCAAGACTCGGTTCGACCTGGGCCGCGAGAAGTTCCTGGAATTCGCGTGGCAGTGGAAGGAGAAGTACGGGGAGCTCATCTACAGCCAGATCCGCCGTATGGGCTCAGGCTGCGACTGGGACCGCGTGACGTTCACCATGGATCCGGGTTACTATGACGCGGTCATCGAATGCTTCCTGCGCCTCTACCGGAAGGGCTACATCTACTACGGCAAACGGATGATCAACTGGTGTCCCCGGGACCTGACCAGCGTGTCCGATCTCGAGGTCGACTACCAGCCGGTCCAGAGCCACCTCTGGTACGTGCGCTATCGCAGTGCCGGCGACGGGGCGGGCATTGTGATCGCCACCCAGCGACCGGAGACGATCCTGGCCGACGTGGCCGTCGCCGTGCACCCCGACGACGATCGCTACCGGGCCATGATCGGGCAGGAGGTGGTGGTGCCCATCGTGAACCGCCGGGTCCCGATCATCGGCGACTTCCGTGTGGACCCGGCGTTCGGCACCGGCGCGCTCAAGATCACGCCGGGCCATGACCCCCTGGACAATGCCATCGGAAGTGAACACAGGCTCCCGGTCCTGGTCATCCTCGACGAACGCGGTCGCATGACGCCCGAGACCGGCCGGTATGCCGGCATGGATCGGTTCGAGGCCCGCGAGGCCGTGGCTTCCGACCTGGAGGCCGCGGGCCTGGTGGAGCGCAAGGAAGCATACACGACCCACGTCGGTCTGTGTGACCGTT
>JAVKIJ010000039.1:0-28021 GCA_031459535.1 Candidatus Fervidifonticultor quintus
GCCAGGTCCGAGAAGGTCTTGATGCCGTATCGCTCCGAGACGTCCTGCGTGGTGGCCAGCGCCTGCGTATCATTGAACTGCGCGGGCTCCAGCCACTCGAGCTTGAACTGCTCCTTGTACCCTTTGCGCACGGCCTCCAGGACCGCCTTCGGATCAGCGATGGGCGGCTGTTTGAGAACCGTCAGCAGGCCGGTGCTGGTGTACTCGGGGTACAGGTCGATCTCACCTTTCACCAGCGCCTCGTGGGCCACCGGCGTCCCTCCCAGGTTGAACTTCCGTTCGACCTTGAAGCCAGCATCCTCGAGCAGCAGAGCGTACATCTCGGCAAGGATGAACTCCTCGGTAAAGTCCTTCGAGCCCACCCTGATCGTGACCGGCGCCCCACCCCGCGGCCCGCAGGCTGCCGCCAGTGCCACAACCAGGAACACCACCGACAGACGCCACCAGCGCTTCACGTCGATCCCCCCCTTGTCTATGCAGTGCGGACCAGCGTCTTGAGCATCCGCTGGATGCCGGCCAGAACAGCCTCGGCGCCGATCGTCAGCACGGCAACCGGGATGGCGCCGACGAGCATGATGGACGGATTGAAGAGAGCAAACCCCCTGGCAATGAAGTCGCCCAGGCCTCCGCCGCCGATGAATGCGGCGAGGGTGGCGCTGGCGAACACGTCGACCGCCGCGGTGCGCACGCCGGCCATGATGACCGGAGCGGCCAGCGGCACCTCCACGCGCCAGAGCACCTGACGGCCGCTCATGCCCATACCGTGCGCCGCCTCGACGACCGCGGGGTCGAGCCCTCGGAACGCGGCCTCGGTATTGATGAGAATGGGCGGGCACGCCAGAATCGTCAAGGCCACCAGGGCCGGGGTGAACCCCAGGCCGAGGTAGGGCACCGCGAGGAAGAGGATGGCCAGGCTGGGAACCACACGCAGCCCGGCAAAAAGCCCCAAGATCTCGGCTGCCAGCCGACGCCCGCGGGCCACATAGAGCCCCAGCGGGATGCACACGATCGCCCCGATGGCCAGCGCCAGCACGGACAGGCGCACGTGCACCGCCACGGCTGCCCAGAACGCCGCGCGGTTGGCCAGGGCGTAGTTGTAGGCTGATACGAACATCTCCCCCATTCTATCGGCCACCGGGCGCTACGACGATCTGCCTGGCAGGCAGTGCGACGGCAGCACCCCCTGCGCGTCCAGGCGCAGCACGGTCTGGAGCAGCACTTCGGCGCCCAGCGCCGCGTCAGCCCACTCCGTCCACTCGCGCGGCGAGTGGCTGATGCCGCCGCTGCTGGGCACGAAGATCATCCCGGCGGGCACGTGGGGCGCCAGGACCATGGCATCGTGGCCGGCGCCACTCGGCATGGCAAACGGCTCTTCGCCCACATCGCGGATCGCCGCAGCAATCACCCGCTGGATCCAGGCGTCCATGGGCGCAGGCGGCTTGTGGTCCCAGGGGGTGAGGTGCGCCTCCAGGCGGGCACGCTGTGCGATGCGCTGGATCTCGAGCTCGATCCCCCGGCACAGGCCTGCCAACTGGCCGGCATCGGGTGAGCGGAACTCGATGGTGAGTTCCGCGCGGCCTGGCACGATGTTCGCCGCGCCCGGGGAGAGGGTCAGGACGCCTACCGTCCCTACGGCGGGCGGGCCGGCGGCCTGGGCCATGGCCCGCACGGCCAGCACCACCTCCGCGGCGGCGGCCAGCGCATCGCGGCGCAGCGCCATGGGCGTGGTGCCGGCATGGTTGGCCTCGCCCTCCAGTGCCGCCATCATGCGCGCCATGCCCGTGATCCCGGTGACCACGGCGACCCGGCGACCGGACTGGGCCAGGACCGGCCCCTGCTCCACGTGGAGCTCCAGGTACGCGCCGAGCCTATCGGGGACGCGCGCGGCCGGCAGCCCCGGGTCGAACGCGGCCAGCGCCTCGGCCAGCGTCCGGCCGTCGCGGCCACGGATCGCCTCGAAGTGCGCGCGGGGAATCTCACCCACCAGACAGCGCGACGCGAGCGTGCCGCGCCCGAACGCGAAGCCCTCCTCGTCGGCAAACCCCACCACGGCCAGCGGGTGGCGTACCGACATCCGGCGCTCGTGGAGGGTCTGGGCGACCTCCACGGCCGCCAGCACCCCGAGCGCGCCGTCGAACATGCCGCCGTGCGGCACCGAATCGAGGTGAGAG
Organism: Candidatus Fervidifonticultor quintus; assembly: GCA_031459535.1. Lineage (GTDB taxonomy): Bacteria > Sysuimicrobiota > Sysuimicrobiia > Sysuimicrobiales > Humicultoraceae > Fervidifonticultor_A > Fervidifonticultor_A quintus. Next base: position 2,172 of record JAVKIJ010000039.1, read on the forward strand.
GCCAGGACGATGGCCGGCAGGTGCGGCTCCCCGGATCGGAGGCCGACCAGGTTGCCGAACTCGTCGCACCCGGCCTCGAGGCCCGCCTGCTGCATCCACTCTGCAACCAGGCGCGCGGCCTGCGCGTGGGTGTCTGTGTAGGGAAACCGGCTTACGCCGCGGTGGTGCCCGCGTGCCCCGGGATCAGGGGGATCGCCACCGACCTCCGCCAGCTGCTCGAGACGCGCGCGCAACCGATCGGCGCATATCCGAAACGGCGCCGGGTCTGGGTCCGTCGGATGCGCCAGATGGGGCTCCGTCATCGACATCTCCGGGCGGCAGGCCTCCTGACCAGGCAGGGCTGTGGGAGTCCACCGCGTATTACCCGGAAGGCATCTCCATTTCCTGTCGGCAGCCCGAGGAATCGTTGAGGCACCATGGGAACCCGCCTTCCGTTCCGCGTATTGGTCTCGGCACCTGATTTCGGTCGCGTGGGCGAGACGGCGCTGCGGATGCTCCGCGACGCCGGCTGCGAAGTCACCACGAACCCCGGAGACACCCTGGGGGAGGACGACCTCATCGCCCTGATCGGCGAGGCGGACGCCGTCATCGCGGGCGTCGAGCCCATCACCGCTCGGGTGCTGGCGGCGGCGCCGCGACTCAAGATCGTCGCCCGGCGCGGCGTGGGGTACGACACCGTGGCCCTGGAGGCGGCCACGGCGCGCGGCGTGGTAGTCACCATCACGGCCGGCGCACTCGCCGAGACGGTGGCCGACCACACGATGGGGCTCATCCTGGCTGTCGTCCGGCGCATCCCCGAGCTCGACCGGCTCGTGCGGTCCGGGGGCTGGGATCGTATCCCATCTGTGGACGTCTGGGGCAAGACGCTGGGCATTGTCGGCTTCGGCGCCATCGGGCGGGCCGTGGCGAAGCGGGCCGCCGGGTTCGACATGCGGATACTCGCCCACGACATCCGCCCGGATCCTGCCACGGCGACGGCGATGGGGGTGACGCTCACCGACCTTGACAGTCTGCTGACGCAGAGCGATATTGTAACGGTGCATGTCCCCCTGACGCCGCAGACCCGGGGCCTGATCGGCGCAGCCGCGCTGCGGCGCATGAAGCCTACGGCCTATCTCGTCAACACGAGCCGGGGCCCGGTCGTGGATGAGGCCGCCCTGCTCGCGGCGTTGCGTGAGGGACGGCTGGCCGGCGCCGCGCTCGACGTGTTCCAACACGAGCCGCCCCGTGACCGTGCGCTCGCCTCCCTCCCCAACGTGGTGGCGACGCCGCATGTGGCTTCCCACACGGTGGAGACCCTGGCGCGCATGGAGCGGGCGTGCGCCGAGGCCGTCCTGGCGGTCATGCACGGACAGCGGCCTGCGCACGTGGTGAACCCGGAAGTGTACGACCGGCGGCCGACGACGCCGGCATCTTAGAAGGGGGTGCCTATGAAAATCATCGGCGTGCTGGTCGTAGTGCTTGCGGCGCTCGTTGCGATCAACGTGGTGCAGAAACTCCACGCTGCACCCACCTCGGGCACCGTGCACGTCGCCGTCAGCCCGGGCGGGAAGATCACCGCGGTGCCCGGCGGTCTGCGGGGAACGCTGTACCACAGCTACGAGCCCGCGCGGATCACCGTGAAGCCCGGGACGACCGTGGTCTGGACCAACAAGTCGGCACTGGCCGAACCGCATTTCGTCACGTTCCTCCAACCCGACCCTCGGACAGGCGCGATGAAGGGCGGACCGCCGTGGCTCATCGTCCGACCGAAGCCTGGCAAGGAGGGCTCGAAGAACCCGCTCGATGCGGACTATCTCGAGAATCCGCAGTACCTGTTCCCGTCGGAGATGACGGGTGCGGCGTTTCGAAACTCGGGCATGCTGTGGCCGTCGCGGATGGGGCCGCCCGGCGCCCAGTCGAGCTGGAAGACCACCTTCACCGCGCAGGACGCCGGAAAGACGCTGAAGTACACCTGCGTCATCCACCCGTGGATGACCGGCGAGGTGATCGTGACCCACTAACAGGTCCACCGGCCGGGGTTTGGAGCGTCGGCTCGGACCCCGGCTCGGACTGCGGCGGGCGGAGCGGCTCTACGGCCGCCAGAGCAACTTCGGGTCGAACACGTCCCGCAGGGCGTCGCCCAGCAGATTCAGCCCGAAGATGAAGAGGACGATCGCGGTGCCCGGCGCCGCCAGCAGCCAGGGCGCCGTGGCCAGGTACGTCCGCGTGGTCGCCAGCATGTTCCCCCACTCCGCCGCGGGAGGCTGGACGCCCAGGCCGAGGAAGCCCAGCGCCGTGACCGTGAGCATCGCGTAACTTCCCATCAGCGTCGTGTAGACGATCGCGCGACCGGCGATGTTGGGCACGATGTGTCGGCCGATCAGCCGCAACGGGCCCGCGCCGATGGCGCGGGCCGCCTCCACATACTCCATGCTGGCGGTCGTCAGAACCAGGCTGCGGATCAGACGGGCCAGGGCTGGCGCAGCGGTCAACCCCACCGCGATGACCACGCTCTTCAGCCCGGCGCCGAACAGGCTGACCAGCACCACGGCCAGCACCAGGGACGGAAACGTCAGCGCGGCGTCGGAGGCGCCCATCAGGATGCGATCGGCGGTGCCGCGCAGGAACCCTGCGGCCAGACCGACCGGTGCCGCGATGGCCCCTGCCAGCAGCATCCCCGCTCCGACGATGGCCAGATCCACCCGCGCGGCAACAATCACACGGCTCGCCAGGTCGCGGCCGAGATCGTCGGTCCCAAGCCAGTGAGACGACGACGGGGGCTGCAGCGCCGCCAGCAGATCCTGCGCGTGTGGATCCTGAGGAGCCAGATAGGGCCCGAACACGCCCAACAGCAGGTAAGCCGCGATCAGGCCGATGCCTGCCACCATGGCGGGCACGTGCAGTAGCCGTCGGAGCCTCCTACGCATAGCGCACACGGGGGTCGAAGGCGGCGTACGACAGGTCCACGACCAGATTGACGAGCAGGAATCCGATCACGTACACGAACGTGATGCCCTGCACCAGGAAGTAGTCACGCAGCGACACGGCCGTGATCATGGCCTGACCGAGCCCCTGGTACGCGAAGAGGGTCTCGACCACCACAGAACCCCCGAGCAGATACCCAGCCTGCAGGCCGATCATGGTGATGATGGGGATCATGGCGGGCCGCAGGGCGTGCCGGTAGAGCACGATGCGCGGTCCCAACCCCTTGGCCCGCGCCGTGCGCACGTAGTCCTCGCCCAGGATCTCCAGGACGCTGGCCCGGGTCGTCCGGCTGACGAGCGCGACCAGGCGGGCGGCAACCGCCAGCGTGGGCATGATGAGGAAACCGATGCCGCCGGTCCCTGCGGCCGGCAACAGCCGCCACCGTACCGACAGGTACTGCATCAGCAACATGCCTAACAGGAAGTTGGGAATGGACAGCGCCAGGATCGACGCGGCCATGACTCCCTGGGCCGTCAGGCCATGGGGCCGTACCGCGGCGACGACCCCGGCCGGCACAGCTAGCAGGACTGCCAGCGCCAGGCTGCTGACCATGAGGACGATGGTCGGACGCAGCCGGGCCTTCAGCACCTGCGCCACGGGCTGGCGCAGGCTCAACGAGACTCCCAGGTCGCCGCGGCCTAGGTCGGTGAGGAAGCGGGCGTATTGGGCCCACAGCGGACGGTCGAGTCCCAACTCGCGCCGAATGACCTCGACCTGTGCCTGCGTCGCATTGGGCCCGGCCACGATCAGCGCCGGATCACCCGGCACCAGCCGGAAGAGCACGAAGATCAGCGTGACGATGCCCAGCGCCTGGGGGATGAGCAGGAGCAGCCGCCGGACCGCAAACTGTCCCATCAGCGGAGGGGCAGCCGGGGAACGCGCGGCCGCGTCCCCGGCTGCCGGAGCAGACTATGGCCTGGCGTTCCGCAGGATCGTGAAGATCACGGGCAGGACCTCGACGCCCTTGAGGTCCCTCCGCTTGGCGACGATGACGTTCTCGGCGTAGAGCCACACGTACGGCGCGTCGTTCCACACGATCCGGGCGGCCTGGGCCAGCAGGTCTTTGCGCCTAGCCTGGTCCACGGTCACATCGGCTTGGTTGAGCAGCTCGTCCACCTTGGGATTGGAATACCAGGTGAAGTTCCACACCTTGGGCGGGCTCGTGCGAGTGGGGTTGCTCTCGAACAGCGATGTGAGGTGGTACCCACCGTCGCCGTTGGACGGATTGAAGCCGAACAGTACCATGTCCCACTGGATCCGGTCGGGCAGTACCCTGAGGAAGTCCCAAAACGCGGCGGGCTCCACCCGGTTGATGCTGGCCCGGACCCCGATCACCCGCAGGAAGTTCTGAAAGGCCTGCGTCACCTCGATGTCCTTGGGCATCATGCCGATAGGTGTCAGCAGCGTGATCTCGAAGGGCTGGCCGTCCTTGCGGAGCACGCCGTCGGGCCCCGGCCGCCAGCCGGCCTCACCCAGCAGGGTCCTCGCCCGCTCCACGTCATAGGGCCAGGCGCCCACCGGGCTGTACCCGCTCGTGAAGGGCGAGAGCGGCGAGTCGATGGGCGTGGCGTAGTCCTTGAAGATGGCCTTGATCACAGGGCCGCGGTTGACGGCATAGTTGAAGGCGTGCCGTACCCGGACGTCTTGGAAGAACCGGCGGTTCAAGTTGAACGCAAATCCGAACGTGCGCAGCGCGGGGCGGGCGATGACCTCCACGTTGGGATTGCCCTGCAGCTGCGCCACATTCTCGGGCGGGATGGCGTTGATGACGTCGGCCTGGCCGGACTGCAGCAGCGCAATCCGGGTCGTGGGGTCGGGAACGTGCCGCAGCACCATCCGGCTGTACGCCGGCCGGCCGCCCCAGTACGTCTCGTTGCGGCGCAGGATCAGCTCGGTACCCGTCTCCAGCCGCTCGAATACGTAGGGACCGGCGCCCACGGGCGCGCGCGCAAACCCGTCGCCGAGCCGTCGGACCGCCGCTGGGCTGACCACGCCGCCGGAACCGTGCGCGAGGGTGTTGAGCAGCGCACCGTAGGGCTTCTGCGTGGAGATCTCCACGGTGAAGTCGTCCACCTTGCGGACGCCGGAGACCGGATCCCACAGCGGGCGGTTGCCGCGGTTCTGGGTCGGATCGGCCTGTCGTTGAATGTGGAAGACCACCGCGTCGGCATTGAAGGGCGTCCCGTCGTGGAACGTCACGTTGCGGCGGAGCCTGAACGTCCACGTCAGGCCGTCCCGCGAGGTGGACCACTCGGTGGCCAGTTGCGGGACGACCTGCATTCGGTCGTTGAACGCCACCAGGTTGTCGTAGATCAGGAACATGGCCTCGTAGCCCGCCGGGTACACGGTCCCGATGGAGGTCCCGGCCGTGTCCATGGCGGTGACCGGCACGTTCTGCGCGTAGACCAGCGGTCGCTCCACCTGCGCGCCCACCGTCACGGGCAACGCTAGGGCGGCTGCCGCGACCATGCCCAGCGCAATGCGCATCTTCATCGCCATCCCTCCTTCCTCGATCTGCTGACGCGCTCAGCGCACTGCTTCCCGCTTCGCCATGTGCTCCATCAACGCGCGGCTCGACGCAAACAACGCCGGCTGGCCTCCGGTGTGAATGAAGACCACCGTCGCGCCCTGGCGCACGACGCCGCGCCGGATGTGATCCAGCATCCCCGCCGCAGCCTTGCCGGTATAAACCGGGTCGAGCAGGAGTCCCTCGCGCCGTGCAAAAGTCAGGATGGCATCCAGGCACTCCGGCGTGGGGATGCCGTACCCCGGGCCGATGTAGTCCCGAGTTGCCTCGACCTCGTCCGGCGTCACGGTTAGCGTGAGCCCCAGCAGCGCGGCGGTCTCGGTGGCGATCTCGGCGGTGCTCAGCCACGGATCCTCATTCGCCGTGGAGGCGATGCCGATCACTCGCACCGGCAATCCCAGCGCCTTCCTTGCGAGTACCAGTCCGGCCAGGCCCTTGCCGCCCGACGAGATGTAGATGTGTTCCGGCTGGCGGCCGTGCGGCCGCAGCAGCTCCAGGATCTCCAGAAAGTTCTCCACCGTCGCGAGCGCGGCGCCGCACCGGAACATTTTGCCATGGTTGAGGCTCCACGGTCTGCGCCCCCTGGCGCGCAGTTCATCTACGACATCCTGCACCGCCCGGCCCAGATCGCTGTAGCTCGGCAGGTCCATCAGACGGACCTCGGCGCCAAGCACCAGGTCACAGAGCAGGTTACCCTGCGGCTCGGGTTCTGCCTGGCCGCGTAGCACCAGGACCAGGGGCAGGCCCAGCATGTTAGCCGCCGCCGTGGTCTGCCGCGCGGAGTTGGATGTGGCCTCAACGCCGAAGACCAGGATGTCGGCGCCGCTGGCGAGCGCCTCGGCCATGCGCCACTCGAGGTTGCGCATCTTGTTGCCGCCGAAGCCCGGCCCGGTGAGGTCGTCACGCTTCACCCACAGGTCGACGCCCAGATCCCGAGACAGGTTGGCGCAGCGCTGAAGCGGCGTCGGCAGGAACGCCAGCTTGACCCGCGGGAGCGCGGCGATGCGCCGGCGCAGATCCTCAACGGTCAGGGCCATCGTCGTCATGATCCCGCGCCTCCTAGACCGCAAGCCAGGGATACCGCGGCTCCCTGTACAGGCGACCGAAGTCGATGCCGCTCTGCACCATGAAGCCCAAAATCTCGACGAAGTTGCCGTGCAGATCTGCCGGCACGGCGTCGGTGCCCGGGTCGAGGAGTCCGGGGCCGTCGTTGTTGGCCTCTGCTGCCGCGCACAGGTCGTGGACCCGGCGGTCCACGTCGCGGTCGTGGAGCACCTCCCGTCGGTCGAGTAGCAGGGCCAGGGCGGCTTCGATGCCGTAGGCGCCCCAGTTAGAGACGGCGGTCAACACCAGGGCGTGGGGCACGAACGCGGGCACCACCGAACCGCCGCACGGGCACTGGCACGTAGCAGCATAGGGCACCTTCGCCACCACCGTGTCCCGGATCAGCGCACAACCCAGTTCGTTGCCGCCGTCACCGACGCCCAGCGTGTAGGCACCCGCGGCCTTGCCCTTTTCAAACAGCACGTCCACCTTGGCGCAGTGCTCGGTGAGACGGAATCCCTTGGCTCCGTGGTAGTGCCCATGTTCGTTGGCCCCCGGCCGCTCGATGGCGATCAGGGCCTTCGGGCGGGTTCGCTCCAGCAGCCGATCGGCCTCTACCGCCGCCCGAGCCCACTCTGTGGGAAAGGCCACCACGGCCGCGGTGGTAGGGAGCTGCAGCGCGTCATCCAGCCCGCGGGCGTACAGCCCCGCGCCCCGCACCGCAGCCCGGCACATGTCGACATGGATGGGCTCGGTGACGATCACCGGGCGCGCGGCCAGCCCGATCACCAGCGCCCGGGCCAGCGTGGCGGCGCCCACCGGCCCATCCTGCTCTCCGGAGAACCAGGGATAGGTCGGCAGACCGGTGGCGATGATCACCACGTCGCCCGGCCCGACGCGCTGCACGAGTTCCCGCGCCGCCGCAAGGCACAGAGGACCTTCGGGCTGCGCCGCGCGCGCCGCCAGGTAGAGATCGCGGACCACTCCACGGCCGGTGATCTCAATGGTACAGAGGCTGTCGATGGCTTCGCCGACCTTGAGCAGTTTCTCGTCACGATCGGTCACGGATCCCCTCCCCAGTGCTCGCCGCTGACCGCACCGGTCCCTGGGCCTCGACGGTGAACGCGAAGGCATAACGCTCGGGCCGGAATCGCGCCCGTACGAGCTGCGCCGGCCGGCCGCCGGCGCTGACGGCGAACTCGGCGACCAGCACCGGGGCGCCGTGCCGCACGCCGAGCAGCCGGGCTTCGTCCCGCCCGGCCGCGCGGGCGGCGATACGGACCCGGGCGTGGTCGACGCTGAACCCTCTCGCTCGGGCCAGCGACGCCAGGATGCTGGGCGTGGCATAGTCGCGCGGCCGGAGCTGCGCCGCCCAGGTCCGCACGATGTAGCGATCCTCGATCCACAGCGGCTGGCCGGAGGCGGTCCCCAGGCGACGCAGCCACAGGACTTCCGCGTCTGGCTCGAGGCCCAGCGCCTCCGCCACATCCGAGGGCGTCGGGATCCACTCCGCCCTGAGCACACGCGCCGCGGGCGTGAAGCCCCCACGCCGAATGTCCGCTTCGAATCCCATCAGGTCCGCCGGGTTCCGCTCGATCCTGAACTCCACCGATCGCGCCGTGTTCACGAATGTGCCGCGGCCCGGGACGCGGTAGATCAGGTCCTCCTGCACCAGGCGCTCCAGGGCCCGGCGCACGGTGATGCGACTGACGCCGAAGCGCCGGATCAGGGCCTCCTCCGTGGGTAACGGGATTCCGGCGGGATAGCGGCCCGTGGATAGCTCACTGCGCAGCAGTGACTCGATCTGGTAGTAGAGCGGCACCGGTGAGCGCCGAGAAACTGTATTTATCATAACAATATTATATTTCAACGACCGCGGGCCGTCCTCCTTGCTCCGATCCGTCGGCGCAGCCCGCCCCGCGCCTTGCGTTGCCCCGTGTTCGCGCGGCCCTGCGGGGGGACCGGTTCGAACACCTGCCGAAAAGAAAACCATGATGTCCAAAGCGGTCCACGCTACCTACACCGAGATCCTGGAGCAACCCCAAGTCCTGGCCCGCATGCTCACCGAGCAGGCCCGACACGTCGGTGAGGTGGTCGCCGCCCTGCAGCGGCGGAATCCCTCGCTGGTCGTGTTCGTGGCGCGGGGGACCTCGCACAACGCCGCGATCTATGGCCAGTACCTGGTGGAGACCCTGCTGCGCATCCCGACCAGCACCGCCATGCCGTCGGTGACCACGCTCTACGAGCGCACGCCCAACTGGGAGAGCGCAGCGGTGATCGGCATCTCCCAGTCGGGACGGTCTGTTGATGTCGGCGAGGTCGTGGCCGCCGCGCGGGCGCAGGGGGCGTTGACCGTGGCACTCACCAACGACCCCGCTTCACCCCTGGCCCAGCACAGCGCCCACGTCCTGCCCCTCTCAGCCGGACCGGAGCGAAGCGTGGCCGCCACCAAGACCTTCACCGCTTCGCTGGCCATGCTGGCCGCGCTGGTGGTGGGCTGGGGACAGCACCGGGACCTGGCCCGGGCCCTGGCGCGCCTGCCCGATGCCGCCGCAGGCGTCATGGAATTGGACGCGACGATCAGGGCGGTGGCGAAGAGGTACGCGAAGCGGGATCCCTGGATCGTGACGACCCGCGGTTACATGCTGGGCGTGGCCGACGAGGCAGCCCTCAAGCTCAAGGAGACCGCCTACGCCTACGCCGAGTCCATGTCCTCGGCCGAATTGCTGCATGGCCCCATCGCCGCGCTGGACAGGCGAAGCACCGTGATCATCTTGCTGCCGCCGGGACGCACGGCCCGGGGGCTTGTCGACGTGCGGGTACGCCTGCGCCAGCGCTCGGTACCGACGCTCACCTTCGCGCTCGGGAACGAGCCCGGCGACGTGGCGGTCAACGCGGGCCTCCCCGAAGCGCTGGCGCCGATTGCCGCCGCGCCGGTGGTGCACCTGTTCGCGTACCACTTCTCGGTGGCCAGAGGCCTGAACCCCGATGCGCCTAGGGGACTGCGCAAGGTCACGTTGACGCGCTAGTCGAAATCCCAGGACCGTGTCCGATCTCGCCCTCAGGGTGGCCAGCAATCCCATGGCACCGGTGGTCGCCGCGCGCGCGCTCCAGAAGCGCTACGGGACCCTGGTGGCCGTCGACGGCGTCTCCTTCGAGGTCGGGCCCGGTGAGTGCTTCGGATTCCTGGGGCCCAACGGCGCCGGCAAGACCACCATCATGAAGATGATCTACTGTGTCCTCCAGCCCACCGCCGGCGAGCTGGCGGTGCTGGGCATGGACGTGCGCCGATACCCGCGACAGATCAAGGCGCGCCTGGGCGTCGTGACGCAGGACAACACGCTGGATTCGGCCCTCTCGGTGCGCGAGAACCTACTCATCTTCGCCCGGTACTTCGACATCCCCTGGAGCGTGGCGCGGCGGCGCGCCGATGAGCTGCTGGCGTTCGTGGCACTGAGCGAGCGCGGCCGGGACAAGGTCGAAGAGCTCAGCGGCGGCATGCGCCGCCGCCTCATGATCGCCCGAGCGTTGATGCCGCAGCCGCAGCTGCTGATTCTCGACGAGCCGACCACGGGGCTGGACCCGCAGGCGCGCCAGCTCACCTGGGAGAAGCTGCGGCAGCTCAAGCGCAGCGGCGTCACGCAGGTGCTCACCACACACTACATGGAGGAAGCCGCGGCGCTGTGCGACCGGCTGGTCATCATGGACCACGGCCGGATCGTAGCCGAGGGCCGGCCGGCCGACCTGATCGCAGAGCATGTCGGCCGCGAAGTCGTCGAGCTTGGGGGGTTCGACAACGAGGCTCGGGCGCGCCAGGTGGCCCGGCAGATGGCCGAGGTGGCCGGGGATCTGGTCGAGCAGGCCGAGGCGCACGGCGACCTGGTACTCCTCTACACCGGGGACGGCGAGGCGTTGCTGCACCGCGTTCGCCAGCGGGCCGTCGCCGTGGAGTCCGCCACCCTGCGCCGGGCCACGTTGGAAGACGTCTTCCTGCGACTGACAGGGAGGATGCTGCGCGAGTGAGGTCCCTGTTCTGGCCCAAGGGCGCGCTGCGGTTCTGGCAGCGCAATGCGTTCATCTTCCGGCGCATTTTCCCGGAGTCTATCGCCGTCAACTTCCTCGAACCGGTGATCTACCTGCTGGCGATGGGCTTCGGGGTCGGGGCCTACCTGCGCACGGTGGGCGAGCTACCCTATCTGACCTTCGTGGCCACCGGCCTGGTCTCCACCGCGGCCATGTTCGGCGCCACCTTCGAGTGCACGTACAACGCCTACGTCCAGATGTACTACGAGAAGGCCTACGACGGCGCCATCACCACACCGCTGGGCATCGAGGACGTGGTGGTGGGCGAGATCTTCTGGGGGGCGACCCGCAGCGTGCTCTACGGGACCGTGTTCCTGGTGGTGATCGCCCTGTTCGGGGCCGTGCGGTCGCCGCTGGCCCTGCTGGTGCCGCCGCTATTCCTGCTCTCGGGCCTGATGTTCTCGGTGATCGCCATGACCTTTACCGCCATCAACCCCAACATCGACTACTTCACCTTCTACTTCGCCCTGTTCATCACCCCCATGTTCATGTTCGGCGGCATCTTCTTCCCTCTGGACGCGCTGCCGCGGTGGGTGGGCGCCGTCGCCTGGTGGACGCCCCTTCCGCACGTGGTCAACCTGAGTCGGGCGCTGGCACTGGGGACGCTGGAGGCGCGCCACCTCTGGGACCTGCTCTGGATCGCAGCTGCCACCGCGGTCCTGTTCCCCTTGCCGGTGGTGCTGATGCGGCGCCGCCTGATCAAGTAAGCACCGCCGGATCGGGCCGGCGCCGCATCCGCGTCAGTGGAACAACCGTGTCAGCCTGTAGAGTTCCAGATCCAGCTTGTTGCTGCCGGTCAGGGCCTCATCGAGACTGACGAGCACGATGTTGGTGCCCCGCAGGGCTGTCATCACACCGGAGTGCCCGGCCTCCAGGGCCTCCACCGCCGCAACGCCGAACCGGGTGGCCAACACGCGGTCGAAGACCGTGGGCGACCCACCCCGCTGCAGGTGTCCCAGGACGGTGACGCGGGTCTCGTACCCGGTCCGCGCCTCGACTTCCCGCGCCAGCAGGGCGCCGACGCCGCCCAGCCGAACGTGGCCGAACTCGTCGACCCGGGCATCCTGGGTGATCTGCTGGCCGTAGTCGGACGGTTTGGCCCCCTCGGCCACGACCACGATGCTGAAGGTCCGGCCCTGCGCGTGACGCTGCCTCACGATCTGGCAGACTTCCTCGATCGAGAACGGTACCTCGGGCACCAGGATCACGTCGGCTCCGCCGGCCAGCCCACCGACACCGGCCACCCATCCGGCATCCCGACCCATGGTCTCGATGATCATGACCCGGTGGTGGGCCTCGGCGGTGGTGTGGAGCCGATCGCAAGCCTCCATGACGATGTTCACCGCCGTGTCGAAGCCGATGGTGTAGTCGGTCCCGGGCACGTCGTTGTCCATGGTCTTGGGGACCCCGACCACCCTCACGCCCATCTGGGCCAGCTTCCTGGCCACGCTCAACGTATCATCCCCGCCCACGGCGATGATGGCGTCGATCCCGAGAGCCTGGATGGCCTCGAGCACGCGCTTGCCACCCTCTTCGGTCTTGAAGGGGTTCGTCCTCGACGTGCCCAGCATCGTGCCGCCCCGCGGCAGGATGCCCGAGACGCTGTCGCGCGTCAGCGGGACGGTGGTCTGGGAGAGCAATCCCAGCCAGCCGTTTCGAATGCCGATCACTTCGTGGCGACCTTCCAACGCCCGGCGAACGATCGCGCGGATCGCCGCGTTCAACCCGGGCGCGTCGCCACCACCTGTCAGCACTGCAATGCGCATCCCCCCACCTCCTCGTGCTCTGCGAGGGCCTCAGGCCTCGTCACCCATCGCAATGCCCAGCTCGCGGGCGGTCCTGACCAGCGCGCCATCAGGCCGCACGCGTTTGGGCTCAGCAATCCCCTCGGCCATGGGGATGTCTATCACGTCAGGGCCGCGGAGCGCGACCATGCGGCCGTGCGCTCCTGCCGCCGCACACTCGACGGCCCGCACGCCGAACCGAGTGGCAAGCAGCCGGTCGAAGGGCGTCGGGCTTCCCCCGCGCTGGAGATGCCCGAGCACGGTGCACCGGGTCTCGCGCCCGGTGCTCTCGGCCAGGGCGTCCGCCACGCGCTGGCCGATCCCTCCAAGCCGCGGCAGTTTCCCGGGCGCTGGCGGCTCCTGGTAGACCTGCTCGCCGCCCACGGGCGCGGCGCCCTCGGCGACCACGACGATGGAGAACCGCCGGCCGCGCGCCGCACGTTCCTCGATGGTCCGGACGACGGCTTCCACGTTGAAGGGAATCTCCGGGATGAGGACGGCGTCCGCGCCACCGGCGATACCGGATTCCAGCGCGATCCACCCGGCATTGCGGCCCATGGTCTCGACCACCATGATGCGGTGATGGCTTTCTGCGGTGGTGTGGAGTTTGTCTATGGCCTCGGTGGCGGTCACCCGGGCGGTGTCGAAGCCGAAGGTGACGTCGGTCCCGGAGATGTCGTTGTCAATGGTTTTGGGGATCCCAATGACTGGCGCGCCCATCCGGTAGAGCGCATCGGCGATGTGGAGGGTACCGTCGCCGCCGATGATCAGCATGGCATCCAGGTGCAGGGCCTCCAGGCGCTGCAGCACCTCCCGCGAGGCGTCCACGACCTGCGGCGTGCCGTCGCGAACCACGGGCCAGGCAAACGGATTCCCACGGTTGGTGGTACCAAGGATCGTCCCGCCGTGGGTCAGAATCCCCCGGACATCGTCGAGGTCCAGGGGCCGCAAGCGGTCGTGCAGCAGGCCGTCGAACCCGTCCTCGACCCCCAGCACTTCCCATCCACTGATACCTACAGCGGAGAGCACTACGGCGCGGATCACGGCATTCAGGCCCGGGCAGTCTCCCCCGCCGGTCAGGATGCCGATACGCTTGCGCCGGCCTGCGAGCATTCACATCACTCCGTTCTGGGCGCCGCGGCGCGCACCGCGGCTGGCACGTACGGGGCGAACTCCTCGAAGGCCTCGGCGAACATCCGGGCGAGAGCCTTCGTTCGGGCGTCGAACGCCGCGGCATCCCGCCAGGTGGCCCTGGGCTGCAGGATCTCATCTGGCACGCCTGGCACGCGCTCGGGCACCTCCAAATTGAACACCGGGTCGGGCCTCCTGGGCACCCGGTCCAGGGCACCTGCGATGGCCGCGCGCACCATGGCCCGCGTGTATGCCAGCCTGATGCGCTCACCTTGGCCGAACGGCCCGCCGGTCCAGCCGGTGTTGACCAGCCAGACGCTGGCGCCGTGGGCCGTGATGCGCTCGCTCAGCATCTGGGCGTACACGCTGGGCCGCTGGGCCATGAACGGCGCGCCGAAGCAGGCGCTGAACGTGGCCTGGGGCTCGGTGACCCCTCGCTCCGTTCCCGGGATCTTCGACGTGTAGCCGCACAGGAAGTGGTACATGGCCTGCTCCGGGGTCAGACGGGCGATGGGCGGCATCACTCCAAAGGCATCCGCCGTCAGGAAAATGATCGCCCGCGGGTGTCCGGCCACGCCGGTGGTCGTGGCGCGGGGCAGGAAGGTGATCGGATACGCTGCCCGCGTGTTCTCGGTCAGGGTGTCGTCGTCGAGATCGATCCGGCGGCTCTCGGGATCAATGGCGACGTTCTCCAGCACGGTCCCGAACATGTGGGTGGCCCGGTAGATCTCGGGCTCGCCTTCTGCAGACAAGCGAATCACCTTTGCATAGCAGCCACCCTCGAAGTTGAACACGCCATCGGCCGACCAGCCGTGCTCGTCGTCGCCCAACAAGATGCGCTCGGGATCGGTAGACAGCGTGGTCTTGCCGGTGCCGGAGAGCCCAAAGAGCAGAGCGACATCTCCCCCCGGTCCCACGTTCGCAGAACAGTGCATCGGGAGGACGTCCTGCAGCGGCAGCAGGTAGTTCATGAGCGTGAACACTGACTTCTTGATCTCGCCAGCGTACGACGTGCCGCCGATGAGCACCAGCTTCCGGGCCAGGTGCATCAAGATGTAGACCTCACTGCGGGTGCCGTCGGTCTCGGGAATGGCGTGGAACCGGGGGGTATCGATGATGGTGAATTCAGGGGTGTGTGCGGCCAGCGCCTTGCCGTCGGGCACGATGAACATGGTGCGAGCGAACAGGCTGTGCCAGGCATACTCGGTGATGACCCGGACGTGCTTCCGGTACCGCGGGTCCGCACCCACGAAGACGTCCTGGACGAACAGCTCCTTGCCCTGGAGGTACGCCAGCAACCGCCGGTGCAGCCGGTCGAACCCTTCGGGATCGACCGGTTGGTTGTGCCTGCCCCACCAGATGTGGTCCTCGCTGGACGGCTCGCGCACGATGAACTTGTCCCGCGGCGAACGCCCGGTGTGATGGCCGGTATGCACCACCAGGGGGCCGCCCGACGCGATCAGCCCCTCCCGGCGCCGGGCCGCGTGCTCGTACAGCGCGGGCGGGGTCAGGTTCCACCCCACCATGTCGGCGTGAATCCCGTGCACCTCGAGCCCCACCCGGCTCCGAATGCCTTCCTCAATGACCATCGTGCGCCACCCCCGCGCGCAAGAGACCGCTTGGTTTCCCCACTGCCGTACCATATCACCATTCGCCTCCCCCAGCACCTTTCCCCCGGGCGCAGGGCGCACGGGGCATCGTCGCCGAAGGTACGTTGCCAGAAGGGCTCGCGAGGCGACATGGGGATGATCACGACGAGCTACCATACCCACAGCCGCTACTGTGACGGCAGGGGCGAGATCGCCGCGTACGCCGACGCGGCGGCCGCCGCCGGGCTGGAAGCCCTGGGCGTCTCCAGCCATTGCCCTCTGCCGTTCCCCGAGCCGTACGCCATGCGGGCCGAAGACCTGCCCACCTACTGCCAGGAGGTCACCCGCGTCAAGCAGGCGCATGCCGGCAGGTTGAGGGTGCACCTCTCGCTGGAGATCGACTACTTGCCGGAGTACGCCGCCCAGGTGGCGAACATGGTCGCGCCATATCCGTTCGAGTACCTCATCGGGGCGGTACACTTCGTGGGCGTGGATGCCGACGGCATCCCGTCTGCTTACGACCTGTCCCGGAAGGGATTCGAGCGCGGGCTGACCGAGTTGTTCGGCGGGGATATCCGCCGCATGGTGGCCGCGTACTATGGGCGCGTGCGCTCCCTGGCGGAGTGGAACCGCACCGCGATCCTGGGACACCTCGACCGGATCAAGATGTGGAACGCGGGCGACCGGTACTTCGCCGAGACCGAACCCTGGTACCGGGGCGAGGTGGAGGCCACCCTCCAAGCGTGTGCGCAGGCGGGCATGATCGTCGAGTTGAACACCTCGGGCTGGCGCCACGCGGTCCGGGCACCGTACCCGAGCCCGTGGATCCTGCGCCGGTGCCTGGACCTGGACATCCCGCTTGTGGTCACCACCGACGCCCACCATCCCACGCGCGTGACGGAGTTCCATGCCGAGGCCGCGGCCGTTCTTGAAGACATCGGCTGCACGAAGCTGGCGGTGCTCCGGGACGGGGGCTGGATGCTGGAACCGTTCGTCAGGTAGGGGCGTTGCGGGCGCCAGCCACGTCTCTCGCAGGCGCGGTCAGCAGCGTCTTCCCACCCAGGTACAGGAGAAACGCACCGCCGACCAGGCGCAGCCAGCGCTGCCCTGGACCAACAGCCCGGACACGAACCCCGCGGCGCGGCCCTGGGCCAGCGTCCGCGGGATGCAGAGAATCTCAATGGGCCCTATCGGCGCGGCAATCGACAACCCGACGAGGATGCCTCTGGCGAACAGCCCCAACTCCATGAGGTCTGGGGCGACCCACGGTCAGTCGCTGATGATCGCGTCGGCCTCGATCTCGACGAGCATGTCGGGGTCGATCAGACGGCCGACCTCGACCAGAGTTGTCGCGGGCCGGATGGCATCAAACACCTCGCTGTGCGCCCTGGCGACCTTCTCCCAGGCCTCGATGTTGGTCACATAGATGCGGGTTCTAACCACGTGCTCCAGACGCGCCCCGGCGGCGTGCAGGGCCGCCTCGATGTTCCGCAACGCCTGCAGCGCCTGCATGTAGGGATCGCCTCGGCCAACGAGGTTCCCGTCGGTATCGATGGCCGTCGTACCCGACACGTGCACCGCGGCCCCGACGCGGACAGCGCGAGAGTACCCGACCGAAGACTCCCACGGCGTGCCAGCCTCCACCGTCTGTCGCTGGCCTCGACCCGGCCTGGCCCCCGGTCGCGCCGGCTGCGCCTCGGGCGTCCTAGGCCGGGCACCCTCGGGCCGTTTGGGTTCAGGGCCCTCCGCTCTCTTCGGCGGTGGAGAGCCCCCCGGGTCTTGTCGTACCCACTTGACGATGCGGCTGGGGCCCTTCGGTCCGTCTCCGCTCATGCGTCCTCCCCCGCGGGTAGTTCCGGCCTATGGAGTCTTCGCACCCGGCTGCGCTGACCCTGCACCACGCCGACGGAGCGTGGGACAGCTGGGCTCGACGTCGGTCCGCATCTCCGGTCCAGACCCGATGCCAGCCGGGCAATCTCCTGGCATCGTACGGGTGAGGACTCCGGTTCTGCGCCCGCGGGAGCTCAGGAGGCTGCTATGCACTACCCCTGGTGGTACGTCCCGTTCCTGACGGCGCCGATGCTCATCGCCATCGTCGCCGTCCTCCACGTCCTCGTGTCGCACTACGCGGTGGGCGGTGGATTGTTCCTGGCTCTGGAGACCCAATACGCCTATCGGGTCAAGAACAGGGCGTACCTCGACTATCTGCGGGCTCACGCCTGGTTCTTCATCCTGCTGACGGTGGTCTTCGGCGCGATCAGTGGGGTCGGCATCTGGTGGACCATCGGCCTGGCATCGCCGCTGGCCACCGAGACGTTGATCCACACCTTCGTCTTCGGCTGGGCGATGGAATACGTCTTCTTCGTGCTGGAAATCGTCTCGGCGTTCATCTTCTACTACTACTGGGGGCGCCTGCGGCCGCAGACACACGTGCAGATCGGGTGGATCTACGGTGCCTCGGCGTGGATCAGCCTGGTATTGATCACTGGCATCACGGGTTTCATGCTGAATCCCGGCGCCTGGCTCCAGCACCGGAGTTTCTGGGTCGGTTTCTTCAACCCTCAGTTCGTCCCCCAGGTGCTGGCGCGCACTGGCGGCGCCTTTCTGCTGGCCTCGCTCTACGTGTACCTGCACGCGTCCTTCAAGGTGCACGACCCGGCGCTGCGCGACCTGATCGAGAAGCGGTCGGCGCGACCGGCACTGGCGGGCGCCATCCTGATTCTGTTGGGCGGCGCGGGATGGTACCTGTTCCTTCCGCCGTCGGCGAGAGCGGCGCTGGCGGCCGCCCCCGTGCTGAACGTGCTGATGGTCCTGATCTTCGCCACCACCATCATCGTCTTCCTCATGCTCTACTTCGGACCGTACCGGAACCCTGGCTGGCTGACACCCGGGTTCGCCATCCTGTTCTTTGTGTTCGGTGCGACGGCGTTCTCCACCGGCGAGTACATCCGCGAGGCGGTGCGCAAGCCGTACATCGTGTATCAAGTGGTCCTCGGCAATCAGCTCCTCGCCGAGGAGATGCCCCGGGTGCGGGAGGTCGGCTATCTCGAAGGCGGCGTCTGGACCAAGGCGTTCGTCGCGGCACACTACCCCCACGTCATGAACGGCGGCAAGGTGGACCGCGCCAAGCTGCTGGCCCTGCCCGAGGCCGACCAGGTGCGGCTGGGTCGCGTGATCTTCCAGTACGCGTGCAACAACTGCCACACCGAGGTGGCGGGCTACTCGCCCGTCAGCCAGCTCACCAGGGGCTGGAACGCCGACACCATCCGGGCGGCGATTCCGTCACTGGGTGACCTGTCCATCTTCATGCCGGCCTGGGTCGGCACCCCGGAGGAGGTGGAGCTGCTGACCCGATACCTGGCCACGATCGCAGCGCCGCGTCCCAGGCCGCTGACACCTCCCTAGACAGGAGAGGACCCATGGATCCCACACGGTTGATCGGTCCGTCCAGCCCCCTGGGCTTCCCGGCGCCCTACTGGTTCATGGCCGCCCTCAAGGTGCTGGGCTTCACGCTCCACCTGATCCCCATGGGCCTGTGGTTCGCCGGGATTCTGGTGGCCATGATCGTCTGCCGGCGCGGCGAGCAGCCCCGGCGCTTCGCTCACCGCCTCATGACACAGATGCCGGTCATCGTCGCGCTGGGCGTCAACTTCGGGATCGTGCCGCTCCTGTTCATCCAGGTGGCCTACTATCGGGTCTTCTATCCCGCGACCATCCTGCTGGCCTGGCCCTGGTTCGCCGTGATCGTCCTGTTGTTGGTGGCCTATTACGGCGTCTACCTCTATGCGCTGGGACTGCGCGAGGCGATGACGCCCGCGCGCAGCGTTGCTGGATGGGTCGCGGCGGTGCTCTTCGTCGTCATCGGCTTCATCTTCAGCAACGTGTTCTCGCTGATGACGAACCTGCCGGCCTGGGCGGGGCTCTGGATGCGCGGCAGTGTGGCCGGCGCCACGACCGGCCTGTCCCTGAATGCAGGCGACGCGACCCTGTGGCCCCGGTGGCTGTTGACCCTCGGCCTGGCGCTGATGACGACCGCCGCCTATGCGGTGGTGGACGCGGGGTTCTTCGCGCGTCGTGAGCCCGAGGCGTACCGGCGCTGGGTCCGGCGCTTCGCAGGGGGGCTCTATGCGCTGGGCGCCGTCTGGTACGCCGGCGCGTCTGCGTGGTATGTCTTCGGCACGTGGAGTACCGAACTGCGTGCGCTGATGTCGAGTGGTGGGATGGCAGTCCTCACGGTCCTGACAGCCGTGGCGCCGCTGCTGACGCTGGTGGTGATGCTGGCACAGCGGAACGAGGTCACAGGGGCGTTGGCCGCGGTCGTGGGCCTGCTCCAGGTCGTCGTCCTGGCGCTGAACGCCATCAGCCGGCAGGTGGTCCAGAACGCCGAGTTGCGGCGCTTCCTGGACGTGACCGCTGAGCGCCTCCAGATCCAGTGGAGCCCCCTGGTGCTGTTCCTGCTCCTGTTCGTCGCAGGGCTGGGCGTTGTAGCCTGGATGATCGCCAGGGCCCTGGAGGCCAGCCGACAGCCGGCTCCCGCACGGCGCTAGCACCCTCACCGGAAGCCCGGAGGTCTTGACAGAGCGACCTCAAGTGCTCTATTTATTTAGGAGTCCTAAGTATAGGCCTTGATGCACCATGACGCCCGATCCCTTTGATATCGCTGCGGACCCGCCGGCGCAGCGCATTGCGACCGGCCTGGCCAAGGTGGGGCTCGCACTCAAGCACCAGGCCTGGCGCCGGGCCGGTCGGCGGGGGCTCTCGCCCACCCAGGCGCAGATCCTGACGACGCTGCGGCCGGCGCCGCGGGGGATGCGCCTCGGGGAAGTGGCCGAGCGGCTGGCCGTCACGGCCGCCACCGCCAGTGAGGCGGTGGGCGCGCTGGCGCGGAAAGGATTGGTCCGCAAGGTGCGGCATCCGGCTGATCCCCGGGCACTAGCCCTCCGGCTCACACCGGCGGGTCGTCGGGAGGCCTGCCGCGTCGCCGGCTGGCCCGACGTCCTGCTGGAGGCCCTGGACGCCCTCGAACCCGAAGAGCAGGCCGTCTTCCTGCGAGGGCTGGTCAGGATGATCCACCTCCTGCAGCAACGGGGACAGATTCCCGTCTCGCAGATGTGTGTCACATGTCGTTTCTTCCGACCGTACCTGCACCGAGACCCAGAGCGCCCGCACCACTGCGCGTTCGTCGACGCACCCTTTGGCGACCGTCATCTGCGGCTGGACTGCCCCGATCACCAGCCGGCAGTCCCACAACACCTCGAGATGAGGAGGTCGGGCACATGAGTCAGCAGACCATCCCAGGCTACACGTACGGCACCGCCCAGGTGGCCCCATCACCGGTGACGTCAGAGGACCTGGCGCGCCTCAAGCAGAGCGTCCTGTTCACCGCGGACGACGAGCGCTACCTGCGCATGGCCGGCGATGTGCTCGCCGACCAGGTGGAGGAGATCCTGGATCTGTGGTACGGGTTCGTCGGATCGCACGCGCACCTGGTCTACTACTTCACCGCCCCCGACGGCCAGCCCGATGCTGCCTATCTTGCGGCCGTTCGGCGGCGGTTCGGCCAGTGGATTCTCGATACCTGTCGGCGTCCCTACGATCAGGACTGGCTGAACTATCAGCACGAGATCGGCCTGCGCCACCACCGGGCCAAGAAGAACCAAACCGACGGCGTGCGCTCGGTCCCCCACATCGGCCTGCGGTACCTGGTCGCCTTCATCTACCCCATCACGGCCACCATCAAGCCGTTCCTGGCCAAGCGGGGCCACAGCGCCGACGAGGTGGAGAAGATGTACCAGGCGTGGTTCAAGTCGGTGGTGTTGCAGGTCGCGCTGTGGAGCCGCGCGTACGTCAGCGGGGACGACTGGTAGTCCCTAGGGGCGCGGGGCGAACTCCACTGGCCACCACGTGAGGGTGACGCTCTTCTGTCCGTTGCGCTGACGCTGGTGGCCGTCCCACACCGCGACGTTGAGCAGGGTTCGTGACCCCACTGCAAACCGCACGTCGGCTTCGTCGGAGGTGACCAGCGGCCGGGCCATCACCACCGTCCACCGCCCGCTCCTCCACGCGCCGAAGCCGATCACGTCCTGGTGCGGTTGCGTGGTGACGGTGCCGAAGCCCCAGGCAACCAGGTCTTCCACGGCGCTGGTGCGCCGCGGGCGGGAGAGCAGGTTGCCCGCCGCCACGCCGGCGTTGAACCCCTCCCGATCCCTGGCCGTCTTCGCCAGTTGCACGTCGTAGTAGTAGTCGACGAACATGTGGGGATAGACGGCCCGCAGGTCCCGGCCGCGCGTCACCTCGTCCTGCCAGGCGGCCTTCCACTGCCAGATGTTCACCGGCCGGTTCCGATCGCCCATGAGCGGGCTCGCGAGTGGTGGAGCCGTGCTCATGGGGAACTGCAGGGCCACGGCGTCCGTGAATCCGGCTGGCCCCAACGGACCCCGGTCCGGCGTGGCGTCCGCCCAGGTGAGCTCGAAGTACGCCATCCGACCGTCGTGCAGCGCACGTACCCGGATCTCCTTGACGGTCCCTCCGCCGAACGGTTTGATGAGGGTCTGCGCGACCAGAGGGATGGCACGCGGCGTCGCCTGACGGAACGCCGCGTCAGCGGCCCCGGGATCCAGCGGCACCTTGGATGCGGTGAAGGCGGCGACGATCGGCGGCTGCTGCGGCTGTCCCACTGCCATGACCACCGTCAAGCCCAGCACCAGGAATGCCGTCAGGCCTCCTGCGGCAAGCCGGCGAACGTTCATAGTCGGCCCCCGATCTCCACGGTCACCTCGTACCCTTCCACGCACCGCTCGCACGCGCCCAGCGCCGCAGTCCATCCCGGGAAGTCGATGCTGATGCGGGCCGCCACGACCTCGGGGATGGCCGCGGCCCAGGTGTACGTGGGAAATCCACACAACGGGCACGGAGCCCCCAAGACCGGCGCAGAGTGTTCCTGCCCCCTCGCCGCCGTCAGGGCCGGCACCCCGGCCCACGCAGCCAGGGCCTGCCAGTGACGCGCGTACTCCACGAGCGCGTCGTACGTCGGGCGCTGTCCGTCCCACAGGCGCCCGACCACCAGTGGAGCGAGGTCCCGGGGACACTCGGGAAACAGTCGGCGAAAGGCTTCGCACCGCTCGTCGCGTTCGGCCAGTGGTGCGCGGCCCGCCCTGGCCGTTCGGCCGTCTACCACACAGTCCCACAAGAGCCCGAAGCGTTCACCCCCAAGACGCCCCAGGGCCCGGCCCGGTAGCGGAGTCACGCTGTGCCCATATCCAAACGCCGGGTCGAGCATGTCGGCCACATGGCCCAGCTCGTGATCCAGCCATCGCGACAGATCCGGCGATCCGAACCGCTCGGCCATGATGCGAATCCCCAGGGTAGCGTGATCGGGGCTGATATCGGCTCCCTCTTCGCCCGCATGCCAGGCACGCGCCACCATCACCACCTCGAACGGGCGCGCCAGACGCTCGAGGGCCTCGACGATGGCTCGGTCGCAACCCAACTCCTCGAAGAATCGGGCGTGTAGCGCGACGAAGGCGGCGCGCCGCAGGCGTGGGTCGTCGAACCGACGGTAGACCGCGTCGGCCTCGCGCCGGTACCGTTCGCGCACCGATGCATCGCCGCCACGGGCGCGGTCGCGCATCTCTTGCAGGATCACGGCTTCCTGCAGGTCGGGCGCGAAGCGCAGGGACGGCTGTGGCGTCATGGTGGCGGGGCTATCGGGCACCCGTCTGCGCCGCAGACGGGGTGTGCGGCATCAGGGAGCTCCGCGTCCGGTGACGGGAGCAGATCCGGATCGCCGAGCGGGCTGGCGCCGACGGCGGCCGCGTCGGCCGCAACCCACGCCGCCAGCGCCGCGGCCAGAGCCCTGTACGGGTCACCGGCCGTGTTGCCCACCAGGCGGCTGAGGGCCGGGACCCAACGGCCGAGGTGGTCGCGCAGAAACGCCCGCTGGGCGTCCGCCAGCAGGGCGACGTGGTCCGGGCCGTGGTGCTGACGCGCGTACGCCTCACGGTAGGCGAGGACGTGCATGAACTCCAGTTCGAGGCTGATGTGATCGGGCCGCTCACGCACCGCGTCGCCCACCTGCAGGCCGAACGCCCGGTAGAAGCCTGCCACATCGGCCAGGCACTGGGCCTGGGGGAAGATCCCGCCCGGCACGTACTGCGCCTCGTACAGCGGGCAGTCGCCGCCCACGCGGTGCCCGAAGACACGATAGTACTCGGCGCGCAGCGCGTCGCCCCCCGTCTCCGCGCACGCCCGTCCGAGGGCCTCCAGCGCGGCGGCCGCGTCCTGGGACGCGCTCCGAGCCGCCTGCGCCACGGTCTGCCACTGCGCCGGGTCAATGGCCAGCAGGCTTTCGTCCGGCGGCCGCATGGCCGTCGAGAGAAATCGGTAGACGAGGCTGCGCCTCAGCGCGTGTGCTATGACTTCGGCCTGCTCGACCGCCTGCATGGATGACCCCACGGTCAGATGGTGTTCAGGTGCTGGCGCGGTCGGATAAAGACTGGCTCCTCGACTGTCAGCCGTACGACTTCCTTGCCTGCGCGATCCAGCCCGATCACCGTGTCGTTGAACATCTCCCACTTTCTACCGCGGATCGTGGTCTCGAACACCTTCCGGCCGGGCTCGATCCGGTACTGAAAGATGAGCCGCTGCGTCGTCCGGAACAGCTGGAGGACGGCCAGCAGCTCCCGCGACGGTGCCGTGTAGGCGGCAATGGCATCATCCACCCCGGGGCCGAACATCTGCCGCAGGTACGGGCGTGGTACCCAGCGGGGCGGAATGTAGTACACGTTGGGTTGCGTGCCGAACTGCGGGTACATCGGCAGGGCGACCTTGGCCACCTGCACCAGGAAGTAGAGAGGATGGTAGCGGTCCTCAGTCCACTGGCCATCGGCCCCGATGCGGACCAGCCCCTGGAGCCGGATCTTGCCGACGCAGGCGGCCATGCACCGCGTCTCGATGGGCACACCGGGGTACAGCGGGTCGCGCCCCTCGATGCGGGGGTAACAGGCGATACACTTCTCACTGACCCGGGTGTACGCGTTGAACATGGGCTTCTTGTACGGGCAGGCCTCCACGCACTTCCGGTAGCCGCGGCACCGCTTCTGGTCGATCAGGACGATGCCGTCTTCGGGCCGTTTGTAGATGGCATTGCGGGGGCAGGCGGCCAGGCAGGCCGGATAGGTGCAGTGGTTGCAGATGCGCTGCAGGTGGAAGAACCATGTGCGGTGCTCCGGCAGCTGCTCCCCGGTCGGGTGGTAGGTGCCCGGCGCCACCGGATAGGCGGTCGGCGTGTCCTCATAGATGTTGGGCGCGCGCCACTCACCGTCGGCGGGCAGGTAGCCCAGCACCTCCTCACCGCCAGCCGCGGCCTCGAACAGCGTCTTGCCCTGGAAGACCCCGTAGGGGGCCCGTCGTCCGTCCCGCCCGGCGAGCGTCCAGGTCTGGCCGCCGGGGTTGGCTTGCTCCAACAGCTCCAGGGTCCTGACATCCCAGAACTGGGGATAGCCCCCGTAGGGCTTGGTTTCCACGTTGTTCCACCACATGTACTCCTGGCCGCGCGCGTGGGTCCAGGTGCTCTTGCAGGCCATGGTGCAGGTCTGGCAGCCGATGCAACGGTTGATGTTGAAGACGGCGGCGAACTGTTCGCGGGGATGGCGCTCCTGGAAGCGGTAGGCCATCTTGCGGCCGAGCTGCCAGTTGTAGACCTCAGGCATGCCCCTCGCCTCCTGCACGGTCGCCCACCGCTGTCACTGTCCACACCCCCCACGACGCCGCGACCTCGGCGATCAGCGCCGCGACGGCCTCCTCCCCGCGGGCCCGGTAGATCCCATGAAGAGCCCGGTAGAACGGGTTGCGGAAGAGCGCCAGCAGCCGCACCTCGTCCCAGCCGGCCCGGAGGTACTCTTCCACCAGGCAGCGCGCCATCTCGTCGGCGGCGGCCGCGTCGGCGTCCCCCACCACGCCCACCAGCGCCATCGGATCGTCCGGCTCGAAGCTCTTGGTCGCCACTGTTCAACCCTTCTTGATCTGGACCAGCGCTCCAGCCAGATAGCGCTTCATGAAGCCGCGCTCACGGCCGGGAGTGTTGCCGGTCTGCGCTGGCTCCCACAGCCCGCGGCTGCCCAGGCCGCCGTCCTCCGCCTTGGTGATCCTCACCAGGGTCTCCTTGGGGACGGTGTTGACCGCGTGGTTGTCGGCCTCGCCGCCGAAGATGAACGCCATGGTCGCCTTGGACTTGTGGAAGAGGGTGTCGGTCTGGTGCATCGGCATGTGCCAGTTGCGGGTGACGGACTGCTGGCTGCCGTACCGGAAGTTGGCCTGGTAGCCGGTGTCCTCGGACTGGGCCAGACCGTCGCGCCGGGTCTCGTGGGCCCGCACCGACTTCTCGGTGGCGATGAACGGCGCGTGCTTCATCATCACCACGTTGTACGGGTAGGCCGGGTTATACCTGGCCCGCACCATGCAGCGGGCCACGCGGTAGAAGGGATCGTTGGGCTTCCAGCCCAGATACGGACGGTCGGCGGCGTAGGCGTCCACGTAGACGTAGTCACCGTCGTTGATGCCCAAATCTCGCGCGGCCTGTGGGTTGATGTGGAGCTGGTGCTCCCCCACGCCGGGAGCCCGCTTGTCCAGCCGGTAGGGATCTGCGAAGTTGGAGTCCCAGATCAGGTTCCAGTCGGTGCTGCTCCACGAGGAGTGCACGCGGTGGCGCGTCTTGGGCGTCAGGCA
>JAVKIJ010000004.1:0-67027 GCA_031459535.1 Candidatus Fervidifonticultor quintus
GACTGGAAGACCTGCAAGACGTCGAGGGGATTGGGCCCAAGCTCTATCGCCGGCTCGAGCCCTTGCTGCGGCTGGAGTAGGGAACCCGGAAGGCCCTGCTGCCGTACCAAGTAGCGAGGGAGCCGGGCGGCCGCAGGTGCAGCGTGGGAGAACGCCGTCAACCCGGGCGGCCGGCCAATTCCGAGGACGATCGGGTCAACTTCGAACGCCTGGTGACTCGCTACGGCCGGCGTGTGTACGCCATCGCCTATCGGATGACGGGGAACGAGGCCGATGCCCGGGACTTGGTGCAGGAGGCGTTTGTCCGCGTCTGGCGGGCATGGCACCGCGTTGACCCAGACGCGCAGCTCGAGGGATGGCTGTATCGGATCGTGTCGAACCTGTATATCGATCTCCTGCGGCGGCGCCGCAGTACACGCGTGGTGTCCCTTGACGAACCCATGGCGACCGCCGCAGGGTCACTGGTCCGCGAGCGCGCCGACCCGAGCGCGGACGTCGAGCGCCTCGTGCTCGACGCCACCGTCGACCGCCGTATCCAGGAGGCGCTGCTGGCCCTCCCTCCAGACCTGCGCATGGTGGTCGTGCTGTCGGACGTTGAAGGCCACGCGTACGAGGAGATCGCCCAGATGATCAGGGTTCCCATTGGGACGGTGAAGTCGCGCCTGCATCGGGCCCGCCGCGCGTTGCGAGACCGACTGTCGCCCATCCGGAACAGTCTGGGGGGGTGATGCACGCGCACCACCGCGTCGAACAGCAGTTGAGCGCCTATCTCGATGGCGAGCTGACGCCTGACCGGGCCGCCGAGGTGCGCGAGCACCTGGCTGGCTGCGCGGCGTGCCAGGCCGACCTGCAGGCCCTGCGGGCCGTCAAACGACTGCTGGGCGCGCTCCGCGCACCCGAGCCTGCTCCCGACCTCGAAGCGGCCATCTTGGCGAGGGTCGAACGCGAATCCCGCTGGTTGTGGCTCCCGCGGCCCCGGCCTGCGGTGGCGCTTGCCGCGGTGGCCCTGACAGTCGTCCTGGTGGCCGTGCCACTCGTGCGGGGACACCGGGACCGCCTGCGCGCCTCGGAGGTCAGCCTCGACGTGTTCATGCGCGCGGCGGTCCAGTCCACGGTCGCCGACCCCTTCGTCGACCGGGCGTACATCGGGTTGGTCCTCTCCGATGTGGACCTGCGCCTGGCCGGCGAGGATCCGAGGGCGCCAAGCCGATGATGCGCAGGGTCGCGCTGCTGGTGGCGGCCGGGTTGGCCGCGCTCGCGCCGATGGCTTCTGCCGGATCGCCCGCGGCCCCCGAGCCCCTGCTGGGCGGGGTCACCGTACAGGAGGTCCTGCGGCACGGCGCGCTGTCGGCGCAGATCGTGGACTATGAGGGCACCAAGGTCCTCTCGGTCCTGCGCGGCCCGCTGATGGAGACCATCACGGTCAACCACGCTCACAAGCGCCCGGGGTTGACCAGGCTCGACTTCCTCTCTCCCGACGGCGTCGCCGGCCGCGTGGTGATCGACGACGGGAGCCGGACCTGGCACTATGAACCCCGTCTCCACACGGTGTTTGTGGGTCCATCAGTGGCTGTGCCCGCCGTCGCCGCAGAGCGGCTGCCGGCCGAGCGGTACCGGGTGCGCCTGCTCGGCATCGAGGAAGTCATCGGCCGGCCCACGGTCGTGTTGAGCCTGTGGCCCCAGGCGGGACGCCGCGAGCGTCGGCTGTGGATCGACCGTCTCACCGGTGTCATGCTGCGGTCTGAGGAGCGAGACCCCGACGAGGGTCTGGTCGCGGTCGTCTACTTCACTCGGATCAGCTTCGGCCTCAATCTGCCGGCCACGTTGTTCCAGCCGAGGCTGCCGGCCGGCGCCCGGGTGGTGCGCCAGGACGGCCCCACGACCACGCCCGTGCCGCTCTCCGTGCTCGAGCAGCGGGTCGGGTTTGCCCTCCACGCGCCGGCTGCGCTGCCCGGCGGGTTCAGGCTGCTTGGGGGCAGCCCGGTGCGCGACGGGCCCGTGGTGGCTGCGCACCTCCACTACACCGACGGCATCCGACCCCTGGCCCTGTTTGTGGCGCCGGCGTCCAGAATCGGCCCGCCCGGGCGGGGCGATCCAGTCGCCGGGCTGGGCGAGGATGCCCGCACGGTGGTCGTGGGTGCGATGCGACTCGTGCTGTGGCGGTCGGGCGATCGGCGTCTGACGCTCGTTGGCCCCCTCTCGCTCGCAGAGCTCGTACGTGTGGCCCACAGATTGGGGCAGGCACCGTGACGCTGCGCGAGTTTCAGGCCAGGATCGACGTGACCTACGGGGCGCGCGACCGTGGCCGAGGGCTCGATGCGACCTTCCGCTGGCTCGTCGAAGAAGTGGGCGAGCTGGCACGGGCGATCCGGGAAGGCGACCCGCGTCGCCTTGAGGAGGAGATCGGCGACCTGCTGGCCTGGACCGTGACGGTGGCATCCCTTTGCGGGGTGGACGCTGCCACGGCGGCGGCCCGCTACGCAGACGGATGCCCCAAGTGTGGTGCCAGCCCATGCGTCTGCACGCCGTCGCCGGTGTAGCCTCCCCCTGCCTCATCCTGCTCGGGTGTCTGGCGGGTGGAAGCTGGGGCCGTGCGCTGTCCGCGCGCGAGGTGCACAGGTCGGCCATCGTGGTCGACCTGCACTGCGACACCCTCCTCGAGGTCGCCGCTGGAAAGCGGCGGCTGGACCAGCCCTCGAGCGTGAGTCATGTGGATCTTCCGAGGCTGCGAGAGGGAGGAGTCAGCGTCCAGGTCTTCGCGGTCTACATCGCGCCGGAGGAGGCGCAGGGGCCGGCGCGCGCCCGCCGGCTGCTGGAAGCCTTCAGGCAGGCCGTTGCGGCCGCCCCCGGCCCGATCGCCCACGCCACCACTGTGGAGGACATCGAGCGCCTGCGGCGCAGGGATGCGATCGCGGCCGTGCTCGCCATCGAGAACGGCGACGCGCTGGGTGGCGAACTGGCGCAGCTCGACGAGTTCTACAGGGAGGGCGTGCGCCTGTTGGGCCTCACATGGAACTCGAGCAATGCCCTGGGTGATGGCGCGCTCGGCCACAGGCACGGCGGGCTGACCGATCTCGGCCGCGCGGTCCTGCGACGCATGGAGGCCCTGGGCATGGTCCCCGATCTCTCCCATCTGTCCGAACCGTCGTTTTGGGATGCGCTGAGGGCCACGCGCGGGCCGGTGATCGCCTCTCACGCGAACGCCGCGGCGATCTGGCGGCATCCCCGCAACCTCACGGACGCGCAACTTCGAGCCATCGCCAGCCGCGGGGGCGTGGTGGGGGTCAGTTTCGCGCCCGGATTTCTGGGTGGAGCGACCCTCGCCCACGTACTCGATCACATCGACCACATGGTCAGGGTGATGGGGATCGACCACGTCGCGCTGGGTTCCGATTACGATGGGATTCCCGACGTGCCGGTTGGACTGGAGGACGTCTCGAAGCTTCCCAACCTCACCGCCGGGCTCCTGGCCCGCGGCTACCGGCCGGAGCAGGTCCGCAAGATCCTGGGGGGTAACGCCCTGCGTGTCTTCCGGCAGGTGTGGGCGAGGTAGGCTACCGGCTGAAGGCCAGCAGCATCTCCCGCACGAGCCAGGCGGCCAGCACCGCGGTCTGCCCTGTTGGGTCAAAGGGCGGACTGACTTCCGTGATGTCGCACCCGACCACGTAGCCCTCCCGCAGCACCGACAGCAGCGTCACGAAGTCGTCGACGGACAGGCCCAGCGGTTCCGGATTGCCGGTTCCGGGTGCCAGGCTGGGGTCGAATGCGTCGATATCCACCGAGAGATAGATCGGGTGGCTCGCCATGGCCTGCCAGACGGGCGTCGGTAGCGCGCCGGTGCGCCCCCAGTACGTGAGGGATGAGGCGACCGCCCATTCCTCGCGCGCGCCCGATCGGGCGCCAAGGATCACGATGCGATCCAGCCCGATGCGCTCGCCGACGCGCCGGAACGTGGTCGCGTGCGACCAGCGTTCGCCTCCGTACCGGTCCCGCAGGTCCAGGTGGGCGTCCAGTGCCAGCACGTGCAGGTCCGAGTGCCGGGCTGCCAGCGCCGAGACCGCGCCTGCGGTCACCGTGTGTTCGCCCCCGAGCAGGCAGGGAAGGCCGGCCAGCCTGCTGACGGCGTCGGCGACCCGGGCCACGGCGGCCTGGGCGTCGAGCCCGGCCAGGTCCAGGTCTCCGGCGTCAGCCACGGCCAGGTCTCCCAGGTCGCGCCCCTGGACGGTGCTGTAGGTCTCGATGCTGTCCGAGGCCCAGCGGATGGCCGCCGGTGCGGCCTCCGCGCCGCGCCGGTGCGTAGCGGTGGCGTCGTAGGGCGCGCCGAGGATGGTGGCCGCGGGCCGGTCGTGGGGTCGCGCAGCGAGAAAGGGCATGGTCGCGGCTCCCGACTAGACTCGATCCCCGCCGCAGCGTCAGTCGTCGCCCAGTTCCGCCTGGAGGAACGGCGGCAGGTCGAACAGGCGCGCATGCAGAGCCGGCGTGTAGTATCGCGTCGGGATGTCCTGCAGTCGCTCGGCGATCTCTGCCGGGCTCAGCGAGAGGGGGTCCCGGTCCTGGGACGCGATGGTGAACGTCCACAGGCCGCCCGGATAGGTGGGCACGGTGGCCATGTACAGGCGGACGAGTCTGAAGTGCGCTCGCATGTTGCGGCGCACCAACCGGATCACATCCTGCTGGTACAGCGGTGAGCCGCTCTGGACCGCCAGTACGCCCGCTGCCCCCACGATCCTCGCGATGTGGCCGTAGAACTCCGACGAGAACAGACCCAGCGACGGCCCCGCAGGATCGGTGGAGTCCACCAGGGCGACGTCAAACTGCTCCGAGGTCTCCCGGGCGAAGGCGATGCCGTCCTGGATGAGGAGGCGGGCCCGCGGGTCGTCGTAGGCGTCGCCGGGAATCGAAGGGATGAACCGGCGTGTGGCCTCCACGACCTGGCGGTCCAACTCGACCATCGTCGCATGCTCGATCCTCTGCCGGAGCACCTCGCGCAACAGGCCGCCGTCCCCACCGCCGATGATCAGCACCCGCCGCGGTGACCGGTGGGTGCACAGGGGGACGTGCGCCAGCAGCTCATGGTAGATGAAGTCGTCGCGCTCGGTGGTCTGTATGGCCTCGTCGAGGATGAGCATGCGGCCAAAGTCGGCGTTCTCAATGACGCGGATGCGCTGGTAGGCCGATCGCTCATCGTGCAGCAGCCGCTGGACGCGGTAGGCCTGCGCAAACCCCGGGCCACCCGGATCTATGATCCATTCGTCGTGAACCATGTCCCGCCTCGCTCAGTCGGGCCAGAACAGCACGGCCGCCACCGCGCACCCCATGCGCTGCACCACATGATCCTTGCTGGCCACGATGATCTCTCTGGTGTGCAGTCGCCGGGTTGCCATGGCCTCCTCGATCATGCGCCGGACCACCTCTTCGGCGTTCTCGGCCGTGCCCGCGTGCGAGTGCTCCATGATCACCCCATAGCCTTCTTCACCGATCCCGACGCCCACCGCGGCAGCGATCCGTTCGCCCGGCGTGTGGCGCGTGATCCGGGCGTACACCGCCGGCATCAGCAGGCCGGGGACGTAAGGCCGCATGGGCACCACGCGGGCGCCTGTGGGGAAGACGCTGGTGACGCGGATGAAGTTCAGGTTGGCGATCCCGGCGTCCATCAGGGCGTGGTCGAACGCGTTCAGGTCGGTGGTACCTTCGCCGGCGCCGGCGGTCACCGAGATCGAACGCGGCAGTGTCCACATCGAACAACCTCCTTCGTGGGTCGCGACGCGCTGACAACAAGGCGCTTCTATTCCACCGGCCGCGGGGCCTTCCTGCTCTGAGAGGGAGCCGTGCCCCGGCGCCGAACCCCTGCACACGTGCACATGCGTCCGGCGCCCTGGCGGTGGGTTCCTGTGGTGTTGTGGACGGCGGGCATCACCGCAGGCTCGCTGCTCCCCGGGATCGGCGCGCCCTCGGGACCAGATGTGCTCCTGCACGGCGGCGCCTACCTCGGCCTCGCCTGGCTGATCCGCAGCGCGCTGGCCGGCCGCTCACGCCAGGACTGGTGGCATGCCGTGCTGCCTGCCGTCGCCTACGGCATCCTCATGGAGGGTCTGCAGTCCACCCTGGGCTATCGTGGGGCACAGCTGCACGACGTCATGGCCAATGCTGCGGGCGCGCTGGCAGGCGCGCTGCTCCCGCCCATCCGCTGGCCGGTGCGCCGTGAAGGTCGCTAACCCTCGCTCGGTCCTTCGGCGGCTCGTTCTCCCGACCGCGGTCGTCCTCGTGGCCGCGACCGGCCGCGTGGGGTCGACTCAACCTGCCTTCCCCGCATCGACGGCGATGGGACCGGTGGTGCAGCTCGGACTCGTCTCTTCGGATGCCAGCACCTATCGGGCGGCCCGGGCTGCCGGTGCCCGCGTGGTGAAGGTCCTGGCCGATTGGAACGTACTGGAACCACAGCGAGGGCGGCTGTCGTGGACGGACCAGGACCGCCTTGTGGCGGCCGCCATCGGCGAAGGGCTGGCAGTGGTCATGGTGCTGGCGCACACTCCCCGGTGGGCCAGCGTCGGCACCGGCGCCGACCTCAACCGCGTGGACATCTACTCCCGCCAGCCGCCGCGGGATGTTCGGGACTGGGAGCGGTTCGTCGGCGCCGTTGCGGAGCGCTACCGAGGCCGCGTGGCCGACTACCAGGTCTGGACTCGGCTCGGCCTGCCCGACTTTCGAGGAACCGGAACGGAGTACCTGGCTCTCCTGCAGGCAGCCAGGACCCGCGTGCGCGCTGCCGATCCCGCCGCGCGGATCGTGATGGCGACGCCCGTGGGGGTGGACCTAGGCTTCATCCTGGGCGTCGCGGAGCGAGCGCCGGCCGCGTTCGACGCCGCAAGCCTCGTCCCCGAAGGGTTTGCCCCCGAGCGCCTGCTGAGGCCGCTGTCGGTGCTCTCCCAGCGCCTGCGGCCGTTGGGAAAGGCGGTCTGGATGGACTGGCTGCCTGAGGAGGCGGCCTCCCAGGCCGCCAGCGCGGACCTCTGGGCTCGCCTGCTGGCCGTGGCCGCAGCGGGAGGCGTCCAACGCGTCTTTGCCGCCGCGCCCGCGCAGATCGGTGTCGGCCTGCATCAGGCCGCCTCCGTGCTGCTGGCCGAACCGCTGCTCGGGTACCTGCAGCGCGAGCCCGATGTCTACGCCGTGGTGCTGGGCTCCGGTGCCGCCGCCTCCGCGGTCGTCTGGGCCACGGCCGAAGGCCGGACCCTCGAGCTGCCCGCGGTGCCCGCGCGGGCAACGACGATAGATGGCCGTCCGGTCATCCCTGAGGCGCGTGAAGGGCGCGCGGTGCTGCGGCTTGGGCTCGAGCCGCTCGTCGTCCACGGGATTCCGGTGGCCCTGATCGAAGAAGCTCGGGCCACTGCCGCCCGGAGTCCGATGCTGCCGGTCGTTGCCGCCGATCGAGACTATGGCCGCCGTACTGAGGTCTACGCGCGACTCGGCCGCCAGGGAGAGGAGAGGGGGCTCTACAACCTGCCGTACCGCTCCCGCCGGGGCGGTGCAGTCGAGCCGGTCGAGGTCGGCGGGGCGGAGGCGGTCAAGACCAGCATCGCGCGGCAGGTAGTCTACGTCTACTTCGACGTCGACGACACCTTCCTGTACTTCGAGGAAGGCCGCACGCCCATCGAGGTGAGCGTGGAGGTCTGGGGGGCCCGCGCCACGCGGCAAGTCGGCTTCAACCTGCTCTACGATTCGATCGGCGGGTACCGGTTCACACCCTGGCAATGGGTGGACGTCCGGGACGGGTGGACGATCCACACCGTGCGCCTGACCGACGCCCGCATGGCCAACACCTGGGGCTGGGATTTCGCCATCAACGCCGCAGGGAACCGCACAGAGGACCTCATTGTCCGAACGGTCACCGTGAGGAAGGGAGCCCCCTAGAGCCCGGCGAACGGTCCGTTTCAACTGCCGCGCAAGGGGGGATTCCGGTGAGGGGACAACTGTCCGGTGTTGTCGCAATAGCGGTCGTGCTGTTGTTCGCGGTCAATGCGGCCGTCGCCCAGGGGCCGCCGCCGCTGCCGGCGACCATCAAAGTGGGCGCGCTCTTCGATCTCACTGGACCGACGTCCGATGTGGGCGTGGATTACCACAAGGGGGTCCTCGACCACGTCCGGTACATCAATGAGGTCGGGGGCGGCATCCGCGGCAAGGTCAAGATCGACCTGGTGTGGGCCGACTATGCCTATCGCATCCCGGAGAGCCTGAACCTGTACCGCAAGTACCGCGACGTGGACCGCGTCCAGGCCATCATCGGCTGGGGCACCAACGACACCGAGGCGCTCAAAGAGCAGATTGCGGCCGATCAGATCCCGTACATCTCCGCGTCGTACTCGTCTCACCTCAACGATCCGTCCAAGACCCCCTACAACTTCTACCCGGTCTCGTCCTACTCGGATCAGTTGCGCGCCGCGTTGAAGTTCGCCCGCGAGCTGGCCCGCCGAGAACGCATTGAGCGGCCCAAGTTCGTCTTCGTCTACCCTGACCACCCCTACGGCCGCGCCCCGATCCCCGCCGGCAAGGACTACGCCAAGGAGCTGGGCTTCGACGTGGGCCCCGATCAGTTCGTGGCGCTGACCGCGCTGGAGGCCCGGTCACAGATCTCGGCGGTCCGAACGTTCGGCGCCGATTTCGCGTGGTTCGGCGGCACCACGAACTCGGCGTCGGTGACCGTGCGCGACGCCAGTCAGGCCGGGTTGAAGACCAGATGGTTCGTCAACGTGTGGGGCTACGACGAGAACATGATCAAGCTCATCGGGCCGGCCGCCGAGGGCGTCTACGGTTCCACGCCGCACGTCTACGTCGGTGAGAACGTCCCCGGGATGAAGACCATCGCCGATGCCTACCGTCGCTTCCAGGGCAAGGAGATGCCAAAGTTCGAGGTGGGGACGCCCCAGACGCCCTACATCGCGTCGTACGTCCGTGGCTGGCTCAACGTGTTCCTGCTCAAGCGCGGGCTCGAACAGGTCGTCGATGGCTGGTCGTCGTACGGTCGCCTGGGCGGGTTTGCGGGTACCAACGTGCGGTCGGCCCTCGAGCTGTTGAAGAACTGGGATCCCGACGGACTCGCCCCGCCCATCACCCTAGCCCGCGACGACCACCGACCCTCGACGACCACGCGCATCATGCAGGTGCAGAAGGGACGGATCGTCCTGGTGGAGCCGGTGACCGTTGAGCGCAGGAAGGACTGGCTGGGGTATTGAGCGATCTCGGGTGTTGAGCCTTAACAACATCGAGGTGGTCTACTGGGGCACGATCCTGGTCCTCAAGGGCGTGTCCCTGACTGTGGAGCGGGGCAGCATCACCGCCCTGATTGGCGCCAACGGCGCCGGGAAGACCACGACGCTCAAGGCCCTCTCGGGCCTGGTCCGTCTGGAGCGCGGGCAGGTGACGCGGGGGTCGATCGAGTTCGACGGTCGGCGGATCGAGAACCGGCTGCCGGAGGAGATTGCCCGCATGGGCATCGTCATGGTGCGCGAGGGGCGCCGCCTCTTCGAGGAGCTGAGTGCCGAGGAAAACCTGCTGGTGGGCGCTGCCCTACATGGCCAGGCGCACGTGCGCGACGGCCTGGATCTGGTCTACACGTACTTTCCCAGACTGCGGGAGCGCCGCGGGGTCCGGGCCGGCTACCTCTCGGGCGGCGAGCAACAGATGCTGGCCATCGGGTGCGCCCTGATGGCACGGCCGACCCTGCTGCTGCTGGACGAGCCGAGCCTGGGTCTGGCGCCCCTGGTGGCCCGGGAGATCTTCGATCTCACGCGGCGCCTGAATGCCGACCAGGGGCTTTCGATCCTGCTCGTGGAGCAGAACGCCAAGATGGCCCTGCAGGTGGCCTCATACGGGTACGTGATGGAGAACGGGAAGATCGTCCTGGACGGCCCGGCCGAGCGCCTGCGCGAAGACGCTGATGTGAAGGAGTTCTATCTGGGGATGAATCGGACCGGCCGGCGACGATTCAGCGAGGTGAAGAGCTACAAGCGCCGGAAGCGCTGGCTGGCGTAGGCGCCCGCCTCCAACCCGGGCTCACACCTCATCCGGTGACCATGGGGCCTCGACCACCTGCAGGCTCCCCTCGTGGACCTCGACGTGGCATCGGGTCCGGCCCCCGTCCAGGTAGGCCTCCAGGTCGAAGCGCGCCTGTCCGCAGGTCAGACCGAGCAGCTTCACCCGCGGCATCCAGGCGGGCAGGGTGGGATCGATCAGCAGCCGTCCGTGGGGCGCGTCGGCCCGCAGGCCCAGGATCATGCTGAGCAGGGCAAAGACCGCACCTGCCGCCCAGCCCTGCGGGCAGTTGGCGCCAGGATACTGCACGGGGAACGCGCGATTGCCGCGGGGCAAGCCGGCGAAGAGTTCGGGCAGCTGGTGCGCCTGGAAGTGGGCCGCCGCCTCGAAGATGGCCTGGGCGATGCGCAGCGCCGCATCCACGTGGCCGTAGCGCTTCAGCCCCAGGGCGATCAGGCAGTTGTCGTGCGGCCAGATGGCGCCGACCTGGTAGCCGAACGGGTTGTAGGCAGGATGGGCGCTGGAGAGGGTGCGAATGCCCCAACCGCTGAACATGTCCGGGGCCAGCAGCCGCGCGGCCACACCGTCGGCTTGAAGCTGCGGTGCGATCCCCGACCATAGCGCGTGGCCGGCGTTGCTCACGACGCTGCGGACCGGCCGCTTGGCGCCGTCCAGCGCGAAGTAGTACGTGTGCTCGGCAGGCCACCAGAACGCCTCGGCGAACTGGGCGCGCAGCGCCCGCGCCGCCTGCCGCAGCGCGGCGGCCTGCTCGGGGTGGCCAAATGCCTCGTACAGCTCTGCCATCCGACGCCGGGCGTCGTAGACATAGCCCTGCAGCTCCACCAGGGCGACCGGCGGCTGGACATCCCGGCCGTCCCCGTCGATCACGGCGTCGCCCGAGTCCTTCCAGCCCTGGTGGCGGATGCCGCGGGGCGCCCGGCGCTGGTACTCTTGAAACCCGTCGCCGTCCATGTCGCCGTAGCGGTCGATCCACTCCAGCGCGCGGGCGGCCGACGGCAGGAGCTCCCGGACCAGTTGGCGATCACCGGTCCACCGGTAGGTCTCGTGGAGCGCGATGAGGAACAGGGCGGTGGCATCGGCGGTGCCGTAGTACGGGGTATGGGGCACTTGGCTGAAGTGGGCCAGTTCGCCGTAGCGGATCTCATGGGGGATCTTGCCGGGCTGGGCGTCCCGCCAGTCGTCCACCTCAGTGGCCTGCAGCGCGCCAAGCGCCCTCAACACCGCCGGGGCGAACTGCTTGGTGACCGGGAGGGTCTGCACGGTGATGATGAGACTGTCGCGACCGAACAGCGTGGCAAACCACGGGATGCCCGCCGCCACCACGCAGCGCTCGTCCGGCGCGTCGGCCGCGCACAGGCGGAGAACCGTCATGTCCTCCACGGCCTGGCGGTAGGCCGAGACCACGTCGTCGTTGGCCGCAGTGCATTGAGCCACCGATCGGTACCAAGCCTGACGCCGCACTTCCACATCCTCGATTTCGACCAGGTCGCAGGCGGTCGGCGCACCGACGAGCCGGTCGCCCACCAGCGGCAGCAGGTGCAGGCAGGCACGCCAGGTCTGCTGGGGCCGCAGCGTCACCGGGAAGGCGACACCTGCCCCCGAGAGGCGTGGCGGGCTGTCGGCGCGTGCCACCCGTAGCTCCAGCCCGCGACGGAAGTCCCCGCGCTGATAGAGCCAGCGAATGCTCGGGCCCCCCTCGTCGTCCCTGACCGCAGTCTGCACCTGTCGCGTGACCCATGGTTCCAACCCCCGCACCTCGAACAGGTCGCGGAAGTCGCAGTTCGCGTCGATGCTGACCACAAACTCCGCCACGTCCCCCCCGTGGTGGGTGATCTCCAGGTCCTGATGGATCCCGCCGTGCAGCGTGTAGGCCACGCGCAACGCGAGGGTGTTGCGGGGAATCCTGACGGTACCGCCTGAGAGGGTCGGATTTACGAAATACAACCGTGCCGCATAGTGCGTGACCGGTGCGGAGGACACCAACACCCAGGGCGACCGGTCGATACGGATCCGATAGGAGGACAGCAACCGCGTGTCCCGGACGAAGAACCCCTGTTCTTCGCCGGGGTCGATCTCGCCCGCGGGGGTCGTCACCAGCAGGCTGGAGCCCTCGGCGAGGGTGAGCCGCGCCGGGCCGAGCTGAATCCGAGATGGCATCGCGTCAGGCGAAGACCTTCTCCAGGGCGGGCCGGATGCCGGGCGGCCAGCGTTCCTCGCGCAGGCGTTCGTAAACTGCCTCGTAGTCGGCGGCCATGCGCTCGGCGCCGAACCGTTCCTCCACCCGGCGGCGGCAGACTCTCCGATCGATCTCGGGCACGCGCCGCACGGCGGCGATCATCTCGTCCAGGCTCCGACAGACGAAGCCTGTGAGGCCGGGCTCCACGATCTCCGGAACCGACCCGCACGCCATGGCGATGACCGGGGTCCCGGTGGCCATGGCTTCGATCATGGTCAGGCCGAACGGCTCCGGCCAATCGATCGGAAACAGGTACGCGTAGGCCTCGCCCAGGAACCGATCCTTCTCGCGCTCATCGATCTCGCCGGCATACTCCACCAGCGGATGGTCGAGCAGGGGCTTGATGGCGTGCCGGTAGTAGTCCTGGTCCGCGGGGTCAATCTTCGCGGCGACCTTCAGCGGCAAGTCGGTGGCCCGCGCGATCTCGATGGCGCGATCCAGGCGCTTCTCCGGAGAGATCCGGCCCAGGAATGCCAGATACTGCCCCGGTCGCGGCCGCAGCCGATAGTGCTCGAGGGGGATCCCATGGTAGATCGTGGCGATCCAGTTGGCCGTCCGCAGGGGCGTCCGTTGGGCGCGGCTCACCGAGACCAGCGGCAGATCCCGGAAGAACTGCGAGATGCGCCTCATCGCCGGCAGGTCGAGCCGGCCATGCAGGGTCGTGAGGGTTGGTGTCTGGACCAACCGTGCCATGGGGAACGAGGCGTAGTCGATGTGGTTGTGGATGATGTCAAACTCGTCGGCTCGTGAGTAGACCATGCCCAGTTGGATCGTGGTAAAGGCGTGCGCGTCGGTGATCTGGCCGGCCAGCCGCAGCCCCTGCTCACAGCAGGGTACGAGCCGGGCTGAGGTGGCACTGTCACCGCTGGCAAACAGGGTGACGTCGTGGCCACGGCGCACCAGTGCCTCGGTCAGGGACCAGACCACGCGTTCCGTGCCGCCGTAGAGGCGTGGCGGCACGCTCTCGAAGAGAGGGGCAACTTGTGCAATTCTCATGCGCCAGCGTACCTCCCTCTGAGTGGGACCACACCCGAATTTCTACCGCAGCGATGTGATGCTGGCCCAACGGGCGTCCGACCACGGTCACGACGACCCCGGGGCGAATCGCGTCGAACGAAGCCGGTCTGCCCGCGGCATGGTGCACCCGCGTCATGCTCGGGTCGACGAGCAGAGCATACACGTCTCCCTGGTGGAGGACGTAGATTGTCTGCAGCGGCGCGGAGACGTTGACGACCCGCCCCGTGAGCACGGTCTCGCGATGCGCGTCGCAGCCGCCCTCCACAATGGTCAGCATCGCCAGACCGGCCAAGATGCCGATGCGACGCGTACCCCAGCCCATGGGCGCAGAGGCTGATACGGCAAGCTCCCGGTGCCCCCGGCGGGTCTCCTATTCAGTTGATCGTATTGGGACCCCCAGCCCGACTGACCCGGTCTGGGCACCGGCGAGCCGAGTCCCTGAAACCTTCCAACAATTTTCCATAAGATGGGACGCGGGCGCTGTCAAGGGTCTGCTGCGGCACCCCGGCGCCCTCAATGGGGTAACGGCCAGAGGTCCAGGTACCGTTTCAACTTCCGCAACAGCATCGCCAGCCCGCCGGGCTCCCAGATCAGAATGCCGATCAGGATGGCGCCAAAGACGATCTCGCGCACCGACGTAGCAGCCTTCCCGAAGATGGGCGAGATGGCGATCAGGGCCGGCAACGCGAATCGAAGGACCTGGTTGAGCAGGATGACGAACGCGGCACCCAGGTGTGGACCCCAGATGCTGCCGAGCCCCCCGATCACGATAATGGCAATGTAGTCGATGGACAGACCGATGCCGAAATGCTCGGCCCCGATGACCTTGTTGTAGTGCGCGAACAGGCTACCGGCTACACCGGCGTACGACGCCCCCAGGGCGAACGCCAGGGTCTTGTAGCGGAGGAGGTTGACGCCCAGCACCTGCGCGGCGTAGTCACGGTCCCGCACGGCCATCAGTGCCAGACCGACGCGTCCGCGGACCAGGTTGGCCGCCCAGACGCCCCCGACGAACCAGACCGGGAGCAGGAGGTAGTAGAACTGGTGCTCCTTGGTGATGCGGTACGGGCCAAGAGACGGCGATGGCACCGCGGTGCCGCCCAGCCCCCCGGCCGTATGGATGATCACGTACTCGGTGATGAACTGGAACGCCAGCGTGGCGATGGCCAGGTAGAGGCCCTTGATGCGCAGCGACGGCAGGCCGACCAGCGCGCCGACCGAGAATGTCACGCACCCGGCGACGGGCACCGCCACGGGAAACGGCAACCCCAGACGCGCGGTCACATACCACGACGTGTAGGCGCCGATGGCCATGAAGGCGGCGTGGCCTAGCGAGATCTGACCGGCGACGCCGGTGAGCAGCGCCAGGCCCACGGCCCCCAGTGCGAAGATGCCGATGGTGTTCAACAGAAACAGATAGGTGCCCAACAGATACGGCGCTGCCAGCAGGGCCATGGCCAGCAGGACGAACCCGATCCGGTAAAACCGGGTATCCAGGAGCGCCATGTCCTGGGCGTAGGCCGTCTTGAAGTCGCCGGCCGGCCGAGTGCTCATAGCCGTTCGATGTGCTCCGTGCCGAACAGACCGTACGGCTTGACCAGGAGCACGAGGAGGATCACCACGAACGGCGTGATCTCCTTGAACCCCTGGAGCGGGACCCCCGCCAGGCTCACATGGGCATCGATGTAGCCGCCCAGCACGTTCTCCACGAGCCCGATGATGAACCCGCCCAGGATGGCGCCCGGCACGCTGTCGAGTCCGCCCAAGATGACCGCGGCCAGCGCCTTGAGGCCCACGTGGGCCAGCGCGAAGTTGACACCCAGCCACAGGCCCAACAGAATGCCTCCGAACGAGGCGGCGATGGCGGCGAACGACCACGCGTAGGCGTAGACGCGGGTGAGGCTCACTCCCAGGGTAGAAGCCGTCAACTGCTCGTTGGCTGCGGCCCGCATCGCGATGCCCCATAGCGAATACCGGAAGAACAGCGCAAAGCCCGCCAGCAGGATGACAGCTACCCCCGCCGCCCAGATGCCGACCTCTGGGATGATGAGGCCAGCTGCGCGGGCCACGCCGGCAGGGACCACGGGCGGGAACTGGCGGGTATCTCCGCCCCACAGGCCGACCATCAGCCCGCGGATGACGTACCCCATCGCCAGGGTCACGATGATCACCGACAGGAGCGGCTGTCCGAACAGCGGCCGCATCACCCCCCGCTCGATGACGAACCCCAGCGCCGCCGCCGCGGCCAGCGTGGCCAGGACCGCCGCGACGAACGCCCAGACCGGAGGCATCGGAAGGGCCCGGGTGAGGGCGATGGCCATGTATCCGCCGAAGAGCACCATCTCGCCATGGGCGAGGTTGAGGATCTTCGTGGACTTGTAGAGCAGGGTGAAGCCCAGGGCGATCAAGGCGTAGATCGACCCTACCGCGAGGCCGATGACGGTGCCTTCAAGGACGAACTGCAGGCTCACCGGGCTCTCGCGCCCCCGCTTCTCGACGGCATCAGCCGTCTAAGGTGCGGATCTGCATCACCGGCCGGATTTCAGCCGTGCGGCCATCCTCGTAACGCACCACGAAGGTGGCCTGGAACGACGGGGCGCCGCGATAGATGGCAGCAATCAGGTCGCGGTACCGTTCGCTGATGTGACCGCGCCGCAGTTTGCGCGTGCGCGTGAGCTCGTCGTCGTCGGGGTGGAACTCCTTGTAGAGAGACACGAAGCGCCTGATGCGCCACTCGGGTCGCAGGCGCGCGTTGGTCTGGGCTACCAGACGCTCCAAGAGATCCAGGACCTGAGGTTTCTGGGAGAGATCTGCGTATGAGGTGTAGGCGAGTCCGCAGTCCTCGGCCCACTTGCCCACGTTGCGCAGATCAATGTTGAGGATGGCGGCCAGGTAGGGCTGCCTGTCGCCGATCACCATGGCCTCGGAGATATAGGGGGTGAACTTCAGCATGTCCTCGATCACCCTCGGCGCCACCCGGGTGCCCTCTGCCGTCTCGATCACATCGCCCATGCGGTCGAACAGGATGACATCCCCGCTGGGGTCGAGGGCCCCGTAGTCTCCGGAGTAGAGCCACCCGTCCCGCAGCGCCCTGGACGTCGCCTCCGGATTGCGGTAGTAGCCCTGAAAGACCGAGGGGCTCCGCTCAAGGATCTCGCCCTCGGCGGAGATCCTGACCTCCGTGTTGGCGATCGGGGCCCCCATGGTCCAGAAGCGGACCTGCCCGTCACGGTGCACGCAGGAAATCCCGGCGATCTCGGTCTGACCGTAGATCTGCTTGAGGTTCAGCCCCATGGCCCGGAAAAACTTGTGGTAGTCGGGGCCCAGCGAGGCGCCGCCGTTCCAGGCCACGCGCATGCGTATCATGCCCATCTTGTCCAGAATGGGCCGGTAGACGGTCCAGTAGAACCCGCGGCGCAGTGCCCGCATCCACCACGGAACAGGCTTACCCTCGGCCTCCAGCTCCACGGCCCGGACGCCGAGCCGCATCGCCAGGTTGTAGATCGCCTGCCGGATCGGCCCCGCGTCCAGCATGCGCACCGTGACTGCGGAGTGCAGGCCCTCGTAGATGCGGGCAGGGGCAAATGTGAAGTGCGGCCCGATTTCCCTGAAGTCCCGCTGGGCGGTCTCGGGCTCCTCGGGGAAGTTGACGGTGAACCCCACTGTCTGGTGCAGGCTCAGCGAGATCATCTGCTCGCCAATCCAGGCGAACGGCAGATAGCTCACGAACTCGTAGCGAGGAGAGAGACGGGGTTCGGCCGCCAGGAAGTTCTCGGACTGGCTCATGAGGTTGCGATGAGACAGCATGGCCAGCTTGGGCAGCGCGGTCGTGCCCGAGGTCTGGCAGAGGATCGCCACGTCGTCGGCCCGACCCTGGTCGACTTCCGCGTCGAAGCATCCGGGGTCGGCCGCCATGGCCTGGCGGCCCAGGTCCAACAGGCGGTGGAAGGCCAGCAGTTTAGGATGGCGGTAGCGCCACATACCGCGCCAGTCTTCCACAATGATCCACTCCACCGCGGGCAGCCAGGCCTCCATATCCAGCACCTTGTCGGTCTGCTCCTGGTCCTCGCAGAACACGACCCTGGCACCGGCGAACTCGACCAGCTGCGCGAGCTGTTCGGCTAGGCTGTCCTGATAGAAGGCGCAGGAGACGGCGCCGATGGCCTGGGCGCCCATGGCCAGGTAGTACAGTTCGGGTCGATTGTCACCAACGAGGGCCACCACGTCGCCGCGTCGCACGCCCAACGCGCGCAGCCCCATGGCAGATGCCTGCGCGCCCTGCAGATACTGCCGCCACGTGATCTCCTGCCAGATGCCCCACTCCTTCTCGCGAAACGCCACCCGGTCGCCGTAGCGTTGGGCGTTGCACCGTAGCAGTTTGGGCAGCGTATCGGGTCGATCTGCTAGGGCTGGCGCGGGGACGGCCACCGTGGGTCGGTCGCGGACCGCGTGCGCGCTCATGCCACGGCCGCCTCGCCCAGGTACGCCCGGATGACCTCAGGGTTCCGCTGGATCTCCGTCGGCAGCCCCTCGGCGATCTTCTGGCCATAGTCCATGACGGCGATGCGGTCGCAGAGGTCCATGACCACCCCCATGTCGTGCTCGATCAGGATCATCGGGAGCCCCCGCACCTCGCGTAG
This sequence comes from Candidatus Fervidifonticultor quintus, assembly GCA_031459535.1. Taxonomy (GTDB): domain Bacteria; phylum Sysuimicrobiota; class Sysuimicrobiia; order Sysuimicrobiales; family Humicultoraceae; genus Fervidifonticultor_A; species Fervidifonticultor_A quintus. Next base: position 17,941 of record JAVKIJ010000004.1, read on the forward strand.
CTCGAGGATGAACCGGGCCATGTCCGCCTTCTCATCGGCGGTCATGCCGGCCATGGGCTCGTCCAGAAGCAGCAGACGCGGTTCCAGGGCTAGGGCCCGCCCGAGCTCCACCTTCTTCTGGATGCCGTAGGCCAGCTCCGCCACGCGGCGATCGCGCACGCCCTCCAGCTCCAGGAAGTCGATGATGGTCTCCACGTGCCGGCGGTGCTCGACCAGCTCCCGTTGGGCCGGGCCCCAGTACATGCCGCAGGCCACCAGTGGCGAGCGCATGTGGATCAGCCGGCCGGACATGATATTGGCCAGCACACTCATGCCCGGGTAGAGGGCGATGTTCTGGAACGTGCGCGCGATGCCCATCGCGGCCCGTCGGTGCGGCGGCTCGCGGGTGATGTCACGGCCCCCAAAGACGATGACGCCCGCCTGGGGGTGGTAGAACCCGCTGATGCAGTTCAGGACGCTGGTCTTGCCGGCCCCGTTGGGTCCGATGATCCCCAACAACTCGCCTGGTCGAAGCGAGAAGGACAGGCCGTCGACGGCCACGACGCCGGTGAACCTCAGCGAGAGCCTCTCGACGGCCAGGACCGAGTCCGGCGCGGATGTTCTGCGCTCCATTGGGAGGAGGAATACTGCCCACCCGCTTCTGAAACCTTCAGCATTTGAACCGGCTGGGAGCAGCGGTGGGGCCGGTTGGGCAGGAGAGGGGGTGGCCTGTGGACGAGGTCTGGCACCCGGCCGAGCGGTGGAGTGAGGACGAACGCCTGCGTTGGCAGGAGCGGCGACTGCGGGCCGTGCTGCGGCGTGCCGTGGTCCATGCCAGCGCATTGCGCGACCGGCTGAATGGAGCCGGGCTCGCGGCACATCGGTTGACGCTGGCCGATCTGCCGCGACTGCCCATCCTGTCCAAAGACTCGTTGCCGGCGGCACAGGGCCTGGCGCCTCCCCTGGCCGGATGGCTGGGCGTGCCACTCAGTGAGCTCTCTCGGCTGTACCGCTCGCCCGGCCCCATCTTCGATCCCGAGGGACGCGGCGAGGACTACTGGCGGTTCGCTCCAGCGCTGTTCGCGGCCGGCTTTCGCCCCGGGGACGTGGTCCTGAATACCCTCTCGTACCACCTGACGCCTGCGGGCCACATGTTCGACGGCGCCCTGCGCGTGATGGGGTGCCCGGTCATTCCGGCCGGGCCAGGCAACACCGAGGTGCAGGTCCAGTTGCTCGCAGCCCTGGGCGTCAGCGGGTTCGTCGGGACGCCGAGCTTCCTGGTCACGGTGCTCGAGGCCGCACGGCGCCTGGGCGCCGCTGTGGGCCTGCGCGTGGCGTTCCTCATCGCCGAGATGCTGTCCGAGTCGCTGCGCCAGCGTCTGGAGCGCCAGCACGGCGTCCACACCAGCCAGGGCTACGGGACGGCGGACGTGGGGTCAATCGCCTACGAGTGTCGGGCACGCGCGGGGATGCACATTGCCCTCGAGACGATCGTCGAGCTGATAGACCCGCAGACCGGGCGCCCCGCCGATCCGGGCCAGCCAGGCGAGGTGGTGGTGACCGCCCTCAACCCGGTCTACCCGCTGGTGCGGTTCGGCACAGGCGACCTGGCCGTCCTGGCCCAGGGCTCCTGCCCGTGTGGCCGCACCGGCCCGCGGCTGGCCCGCATTCTGGGCCGCGTGGGCGAGGCGGTCAAGGTGCGGGGGATGTTCGTGCATCCGGCTGAACTCGATCACCTCATGGCGCGCCACCCCGAGGTGAGGCGGTACCAGGCCGTCGTCACCCGCAGCGACCACCACGACGAGATGGTCGTGCGCGTGGAGGCGCGGGCGCAGGAGGGAAAGGACGCGCTGGCGGGCAGGCTGCGGCAGGCCCTGAGCGAGGGCTTGCGGCTGCGGCTCGAGGTCGAGCTGCTCGAGCCGGGGACCCTGCCCCCCGATGCCGGGAAGGTGGTCGATCGGCGGACCTGGGATTGAGCCCGGCAGCGCGCGTTGACACGCCATGGAGCCCGTGCTAGATTGGCCCTGACTTCATGACCATTCCCCAGCGATTCGGCTTCAACGTCGACAGCCACGGCAATCTCCTCATCGGCGGGATCGCTGCCGCCGATCTCGCTGCCCGGTTCGGGACGCCGCTGCACGTGATTGACGAGGCGCGGCTGCGGGCCAACTGCCGCGCCTACGTGGAGGCCGTGCGCCGGCACGCCCCGGGGGCGGGCAGGGTGCTCTATGCGTCCAAGGCGTTGTGTATCGTCGCCGCCTGTCAGGTGGCGCACGAGGAAGGGCTGGGCCTCGACGTGGTCAGCGCCGGGGAGATCTACACGGCGCTCCAGGCTAGGGTCCCGGCGGAGGCTCTCTACTTCCACGGCAGTAACAAGACGCCCGAGGAGATCGCCTACGGGCTCGAGGTTGGGGTCGGCCGGTTCGTCGTGGACAACGAGTACGAGCTGGCACTGCTGGACCGCCTGGCCCGCGAGCGGGGACGCCGGGCTGAGGTGCTGTTGCGCCTGACCCCCGGCATCGAGCCGCACACCCACCGGGCGATCACCACCGGCGGCGTAGACTCCAAGTTCGGGTTCGGACTGCTCGACCCATCCGCCCGGCGTGCCGTGCGGACCGCGCTGGCAGCGCCGGGGATACGGCTCCGAGGACTGCACTGCCACATCGGGTCCCAGATTCTCCAACTCGAGCCGTTCGTGCAGGCGACGCGGGCGCTCCTGGCGTTTGCCGCAGAGATGCGGTCCGCCGGCCTGGCCCTCGAAGAGCTCGACCTGGGCGGGGGCCTCGGTGTGCGCTACCTCCCCGACGACGAACCACCGGCAATCGGCGCGTATGTGGGCGCGGTGATGGACAGCGTGCGGGAGCTGCTGGCACAGCACCGGCTGCCGACGCCCCTGGTGGTGCTTGAGCCCGGCCGGTCCATCATCGGCGACGCGGGCGTCACGCTCTACACCGTGGGGGCGATCAAGACGATCCCGGGCGTGCGCACGTACGTCTCGGTGGACGGCGGCATGTACGAAAATCCGCGGCCGGCCCTCTACGATGCGCGCTACAGCGCCGTGGTGGCCACACGGGCGGCCGAGGCGCCGGCGCAGCGCGTGACCATCGCCGGCCGCTGCTGTGAATCCGGCGACGTCCTCATCTGGGATGCTGACCTGCCGGTCTTGCGGGAGGGCGATCTGCTGGCCGTCTTCTCCACCGGAGCATACAACTATTCCATGGCCAGCAACTACAACCGGTATCCGAGGCCGTCGGTGATCTTTGCCCGCGACGGTAGTGCCCAGGTGGTCGTGGAGCGGGAGACGTCAGCAGACCTGGTGCGGCACGACCGGCCGCTGCTGCCGTCGGCCACCGGCCCGATCCGCACGCGATGATCTCCGGCGATCTTGGCACGCTCGTGTCCGTCGTCGCTGCCTTTCTGATCGCGGTGACAGTCCACGAGTTCGCGCACGGGTGGATGGCGGACCGGCTCGGCGACCCCACGCCGCGGCTGCGCGGCCGGTTGTCGCTGAATCCGCTGGTGCACCTGGACCTGATCGGCACCCTGCTGCTGCTGTTCGCCGGCTTCGGATGGGCCAGACCCGTAGAGGTGAACCCCCGGCACTTCTCCAACTGGAGAAGAGGAATGCTGACCGTCGCGGCCGCCGGGCCGCTTTCCAATGTCAGCGTGGCCTTCGCGGCGGGGTTGCTTTTCCAGCTCGGGCTCACCGGCGCCGCACCCGCACTTGGTCGCCTGGTGCACGCCGTGGTCTACGTCAATGCCATGCTGGCGGTCTTCAACCTCATCCCGATTCCGCCCCTGGACGGCTCGCGAATCCTCTCCAATATCTTGCCGCCGGCACAGGCTCTGGCTTACGACCGGTTGGCGCCGTACGGGCCTCTCGTGCTTCTGGTGCTCATCATGATGCCTGGCAATGTCGTCGGCCATCTGATCCGCCCCGGCATCACCTGGTTGGCGGATGCGGCCCTGGGAGGGCTGCGGCTGTGAGCGAGCAGCGGGGCGCCACACCGCCGGGGCACACCCCCGTGGCCGACTACACGGTCAAGGTCCCCGGGTTCCAGGGGCCGCTGGATCTGCTCCTGACGCTGGCCCACCAGGGCAAGATCGACCTGAGGACGGTTCCCCTGGCTGAGCTCGCGGGCGAGTTCCTGGAGCGGTCCAGGCGCGCGATGGATCTCAACACGGCCACGGAGGCGCTGTGGATGCTGGCGGCGCTGGTGGAGATGAAGGCCAAGCTTCTGCTGCCCAAGCCCCCGCCTCCTGAGCCGCTCCCCGACACAGGGGCGAGCGACCTGCCGGAGCGCTTGGAAGAGCAGCTCAGTGAGTATCGCGCGTTCCGGGAGGCGGCCGAGGCTCTGAGGGCCCTGGAGGAGTTCCAGCGGCGCGTGTTCGTCCGGACTCCACAGGCCGAGCCAGCGGACCTGCTGCTCGAAGGGTTGACGGTTGACGATCTGTTCCAGGCCTTTCAGGCGGTGCTCAGCCGCGTCCGAGCGGAACGCGCGGCCGAAGTGGTGGACGAGCCTGTGCGGGTCTCCGACCGCAAGGCGGCCATTCTGCAGGCCCTGCGGCGCGAGCCCCGTGGCTTGGAGTTTGCCCAGCTGTTTGCGGGGAGGGTCACCATGGTGCTCATCGTGGTCACCTTCCTGGCCTTGCTCGAACTCATCAAGGACCGGGCGGTGCGGGTCCACCAAACCTCGCCGCTGGCGCCGATCTTCGTGACGCTGGCCCGATGAGCGACGATCCAGCGGTCGCGGCGCTGGCAGCGGCTCTGGAGAGCCTCCTGTTCGTTGCCGACGGTCCGGTCCCGCTCCAGCGGCTGGCCGAGGCTGCCGATGCCTCCCCGGCCCTGGCGCAGGAGGCGCTGGAGCACCTGCGGACCCGGCTGGCCGGCGGCGGCCTGCTGCTCCAGGCCGTGGCCGGTGGGTACCAGCTGGCCACGCGGCCGGAGCACGCAGAGATCGTGCGGCGGTTCCTTCAGCGAGAACACGGTGAGAAGTTGTCGAAGGGAGCGCTGGAAACTCTGGCGGTGATCGCCTACCGCCAGCCCGTGACCCGCGGCGACATCGAAGCGGTTCGCGGCGGAAACAGCGACTGGCACATCGAGCGGCTGCTGGAGCGAAAACTGATCCGCGCAGTCGGGCGGCGATCCACGCCGGGCCGTCCGGTTCTGTTTGGTACCACAGAGCTCTTCCTGCGGTACTTCGGCCTCAACGATCTCACCGAGCTGCCGCCCATGGGCGACCGCGGGGTTCGGGCACTGCTCGATGTCAGCAGGTAGCCACGTGGTGCGACGGGCAGCGGTCCTGGCGTTGGTGCTCGGTCTGGGTCTCGACCTGCCGGTGGGCCCGGCTGCGGCGCGACTGCCCCTGCGTGCCGAGGCGGTCGCGCTCGTGGACGTCTCCAGCGGCCGCCTGCTCTACGGACAGGCGGCGGACCGCCGGATGGCGCCGGCCTCGACCACGAAGATCCTGACCGCCGCCCTGGCCATTGAGAAACTCCCACCTGGCGCGGTCATCACGGTTGGTCCGGGCGCAGCCGCGATGCGCCGCGGTTCCACCCTCGGGCTTGCGGCTGGTGAGCGCTGGGCCGCAGACGATCTGCTCCACGCGCTCTTGCTGGTCTCGGCCAACGATGCCGCGATCGCCCTGGCCGAAGCGACCGCCGGCACCGTGCGGCGATTCGTCGCGCTCATGAATGCCCGTGCCAGAGCGCTGGGCGCCCGCTCGAGCCACTTCAGCAACCCCCACGGGCTGGACAGCGAGGACCACTACACCACGGCGCGCGACCTGGCGCTGATCGCCCGGTACGCACTGGGCTCTCCCAGGTTCCGCGCCATCGTGCGCACCGAGACCTGGCAGGTCCGCCGGTGGGGCCTCCCGGCGGAGCAACTGGTCAACCGCAACCAGTTCCTGGCGCGCTATCAGGGCGCCGACGGTGTGAAGACGGGCATGACGGCAGCCGCCGGGTACACGTTCGTCGCGTCGGCGACCCGCGACGGCCGGCAACTGGTGGCCGTCGTGCTCCGGAGCCCCGACATCTACGGCGACGCGGAGCGCCTGATGGACTTCGGGTTCCAGCTCTACCCCCGCCCGTCGTCCCCATGAAGGCTGATCGGGAGAAGTGGGAGGCGCGGTACAGGGCCGGTGAGCGGACCCACGACGGCCCGCCCTCGGGTCTGCTGCGGCGCTGGCTGCCCGTGTTGCCGAAGGGCCGCGCGCTGGATGTGGCGGCCGGTCTGGGGCGCAACGCGATCTTCCTCGCCCGCGCAGGATATCGCGTAGACGCCGTGGACATCTCACCGACCGGCCTTGCGGAGGCCGCGAGGCGGGCACGGAGACTGGGCGCGCGGGTCAGATGGATCGAAGCCGATCTGGACGTCTGGAAGCCGCCCTCGTCCGCCTACGACCTGGTCGTCAACACCTTTTTCCTCAAGCGCCGTCTCATCCCGGCCCTCCAGCGTGCCGTGCGGCCTGGCGGCGCGTTTGTGTTCGAGACCCACCTCCAGGGCGACGAACACGGCGGGCCGGGCGCCGCCCACCGCCTCCGCCCGGGAGAACTACAGCGCCGCTTCAAGGGTTGGGACATCCTGGAGCTGGAAGAGGGGCGGTTCAGCGAAGGGGGCAGGTCATGGCTGCTTGGCCGGCTGGTGGCTCGACGCCCGATGCCCGCGACGCGTCGTCGGTGAATCGGCGGTGCCAGCGGTTGGCGGCGTATATGGCGGTGGCCGTGGTTGCGGCGTACGCCGCTGCGCCCCCTGTGGCGTCCGGCGGCTACCCGCTGCGCCTGGTCGACGCGACCGGCGCGCAGATCACCATTGCCCGGCGCCCGGCCCGGGTGATCTCGCTCGCGCCGAGCGTGACTGAAATTCTGTTCGCGCTGGGCCTCGAGCACGAAGTCGTCGGCATCAGCGACGCTGACGACTTCCCCCCTGAGCGCGTCCGGGGGAGAACCCGCGTCGGCGGGGTCGTGCTCAATCTGGAACGGATCGTGGCGTTGCGGCCGGACCTCATCATCGGCATGCCGAGCCTGCAGCGGGATCAACTCTTGCGGCTGCGCTCGCTTCGCCTCCCTGTTTTGGCTGTGGACGCCACGTCGGTCAGCGAGACCATCGCCCAGATCCGGCTGCTGGGCCGCGTCACGGGACGGCCGCGCGACGCCGAGCGCCTGGCGCACGCGGTTGAGAGCCGGGCGCGGCCGCGCCATCCTCCGCAGATGCCGCGGGTCTACGCCGAACTATGGTACGAGCCCGTGATGGCCGCTGCGGCTGGCACCCTCGTGGACGACGTCATCACACGGGCCGGTGGCCGCAATGTCTTCAGCGACCGACGCGGGTACGTCCAGGTGCCCCTCGAAGCCGTGCTGGTGCGCAATCCGCAGGTGATCCTGCTCCTGCATGGGGGCCGTGCGCAGGCACTCGCTCGTCCGGGGTGGCGGGCGGTGGGACCGATCTTCGAGGTACCGGCGTCGCTGGTGACGCGACCGGGACCCCGGATCTCCGACGGCGTGGCTATGGTTGCGAGGTTCCTGGGCAGTGACCGCTGAGAGGACGGCCGCTTCGGGGCTCGAGATCAGGGTCGGCGGCCTTGTCTGCCGGCTGGGGACGCTCGCCGCCCTCCACGGAGTGTCGGTGGTCATCCCTGCCGGGATCCTCTGCGGGGTGGCCGGCCCCAACGGCGCCGGCAAGACCACCCTGCTGCGCGCCCTGGCTGGTGCCCTCGGCCGCGAGGAGGGCACGGTGCTGGTCGGGGGCCACGACCCGTTCGTGACCCCGCCCGCAGCGCTCGCGCGGGTCATGGCGGTGCTGCCGCAGCGCCCCGTGGCACCAGCGGGCCTGACCGCCCGCCAGGCCGTCGCGTGGGGACGCGATCCCCACCTCGGCCGACTGGCCCGGCCCGGCCTTGAGGATCAGCGCGCCGTGGATGCGGCACTGGATCAGACCGGCACCCGCGCCCTGGCGGACCGGCCCGTCGAGACCCTCAGCGGCGGCGAGCTCCACCGTGTCCTGATTGCGCGGGCGCTCGCCCAGGAACCGCGCGTGCTCCTGCTCGACGAGCCTACGGTGCACCTGGACATCAGCCACCAGGTCGAGATCATGCAGCTCCTGCGGCGCCTGGCGGAGGAAGGTCGCACGATCGTCGTGGCGATCCACGACCTCAATCTGGCCGCGGCCTACTGCGACCGCATCGCGCTGCTGGCCCACGGGCGACTGGTGGCGTACGGTGAGCCCGGCGATGTCATCCGCCCTGACCTGATCCAACAAGCGTACGGCGCGGCGGCGGTGATCCGCGTCAATCCGGCCACCGGTCGGCCCTACCTGGTGGTGGCCAGTCCACCGATCCGTCCGGCCGCGGGCCCGCGGGTGCACGTCATCTGCGGGGGCGGCACGGGCGCCGAACTGCTGGCCCGGTGCGTGCAACTGGGCTATCGGGTCACCGTGGGCGTCGTGCACGTGATGGACACGGACGAGGAGACGGCCCGATCACTGGGACTTGAGGTGATCCAGGAGGCGCCGTTCTCGCCGTTGGGCGACGAGGCGGTGGAGGCCGCGGCGCAGGCGGCGCGGACGGCGGATGCCGTGATCGTCGCCCCGGTGCCGCTGGGACCGGGCAACCTGCGCAACCTGGAGGTAGCCGCCGCGGCTCTGGGCAATGGTGTGCCCGTGATCATGGTCGATGGCGTCGGGGCCCGCGACTTCGCCGGGGGTCAGGCTGCCGCGGCAGCCTCGGCCCTGATCGCGCGAGGCGCGCGGCTGGTGCCCGACCTCGCGGGTGCGGTCGCCGCTCTCGTGCGCCTGGCCCCGGTGGGCTGACGTGGGTGGCGGGGCCGCACGAGGCTCGCGGGGGCCCGTGATCGCCATTGACGGCCCCACAGCGGCCGGGAAGTCCACGGTGGGACGCGAGGTGGCCCGCCGCCTGGGGCTGGACTACGTGGACACAGGCGCCATGTATCGCTCGGTGGCCTGGGCCGCCCTGCAGCGGAAGGTGGACCTTGGGGACGCAGCAGCCCTGGAGCGGCTCGCCGCCGCGCTGCGCATTGAGACAATCTTCGACGCGTCCGGACACAGGATCCTCGTGGATGGCCAGGACGTGACGCAGGCCATCCGCAGTCCACAGGTCAGCGAGGCCGCCTCGGCCGTGAGCGCGGTGCCGGGCGTGCGGACCACCCTGGTCGCCCTGCAGCGCCAGCGCGCGGCGGCAGGCGGTGTCGTCATGGAGGGGCGCGACATCGGGACCGTGGTGCTACCCGATGCGGACGTGAAGGTCTTCCTCCAGGCGTCGTTGGACACCCGGGCCCGGCGACGGCACGCCGAGTTGCGGGCACGGGGCGTGCAGGCCACCCTCGAAGAGGTGCGACGGCAGGAAGCAGCGCGCGACCACCGGGACCAGACCCGGGCGCACTCCCCGCTACGCGCGGCGGCCGACGCGGTGGTGATCGACACGACCGCCCGCCGGCCCGAAGAGGTCGCGGAGGTGATCGTGCGCATGGTCCGCGAACGGAGCGGCGCGCGGTGACAGCGTGGTACGCCTTCTGGTATCGCTTCTACAGCCTGCTGTTCCGGCTGCTGTTCCGGCTGCGCGTTGAAGGGCGGGCGCACGTGCCCCCGTCGGGTCCGTTGCTCGTCGTCAGCAACCATGTCAGCGCCGTGGACCCTCCGATTGCCGGCGTGGCCGTCGGCCGCCAGGTCTGGTACATGGCGAAGGAGGAGCTGCTCAAGACACCCCTGCTGGGACCGTATCTGCGTTCCCTGGGTGTCTTTCCGGTCCGGCGCGGCGAGGCGGACCGGCGGTCGGTCCGTACGGCTCTGGGGGTCCTGCAACGAGGCGGAGCGCTGCTCATGTTTCCCGAGGGCACCCGCAGCCCCGACGGTCGCCTGCAGCCTGCTGAACCGGGCGCGGCGCTCCTGGCACTCCGCACCGGTGCGCTGGTGTTGCCCCTAGCGGTGATCGGGACGCAGCAGGTCATGCCCAAGGGAGCGCGCTTCCCGCGACTGCGTCCGGTAACCGTCCGGATCGGCCCGCCCATCCGGGCCTCGAAGGTGGCGGGACGGCTCGACCGAGAGTTGCTCGAACGGTGGGGGCAGACGTTCATGGCCGCGATTGCCGCGTTGCTGCCGCCGGATCAGCAGCCGGTCCCGGGTGCTAGCGCGCCCCGGGCGTCGGCTCCGGAACAGGCGCCAGAACAGGCAGCGCGCCCGGGTGCACCCTGAACACTGCGGGGATCGTGCCGACGGCTTCTCCATCTGCCTGAATGGCCAGTGGGACCTCGCTGGTCACCCGGATCTCCCGCGCCTGCACCGCTCGGACCTTCGGGTGCCCCAGGTGGCCACCCGAGAACACTTTGGGCAGGACCAGGAGCGTCTCCAAGCGGGTGAGGGGGCCTGCGATCACAGCGTGGAGGAAGCCATCGTCGGGCCGGGCCTGCGGCACCAACCACATCCCGCCTGCGTTCCACGCCGTATTGGCCACGGCCAGCAGGAAGAGGCGCTCGCGCTCGGTGAAGCCGTTTGCGGTGATGCTGGCCTCGACCGGACGGTAGGTCACGAGAGTCTTGAGAATACCGAGCCCGTACATGGTGACCGCGCTGAGGACCTTGGGCCACGCGTTGACCTGACGGGCCACCTCACCGTCGAAGCCCACCCCGCTGATCGTGAGAAAGTAGCGACCGTTCACCTCGCCCACATCGAGGGCTCTGGGCTTGCAGCGGATCAGCATCGCCGCTGCGGCCAACGGGTCGCGCGGCAGTCCCAGCGCCCGGGCGAAATCATTGCCGGTCCCCAACGGCAGCACCGCCATGACCCCGCCGCGCCGGCTCTGCAGCAGGCCGTTAGCGACCTCGTGCGCGGTCCCGTCTCCGCCTGCGGCCAGCACGACGCGCGCGCTGGCCCCGGCGGCCAGGTCGCGCGCGTGGCCCCGGCGCTCGGAGATCCGTTCCTCGATCTGCCACCCCGCCTGTTCGAGGACCGCACGCACGCGGTACCACTGGCGCAGGGCCCGCCGGCCGCCCGAGGTGGGGTTGATGATGGCCTGCACATGCACGGCAGTTCCCCCCGATCCCAGCAGGAGTTCGCGATGCCGGGCGCGGACTCATTCGGCGTGCGCCCGCTTTTTCGTGCTTCTCATCCGGTGGTCGTCGAAGTCCTGGCGCCCGGTCTGGTGGGCGCCGGCCTGCCTCGACTGCGCCGGAGCGCGCGCACGCGTGCCCATCCCGCACCGGGGGACGTCGGGAGTGAGGAGGCGTTCCGGCTGCTGAACCTCCTAGACCGCCTCCACGCCGAGTTTGATACGAGGGTCGTCATTCATCTGATCGAGCCGTTCTCGTTCGCGTGGATCGTCCGTGTCCTCCGGTACCGGCCGGCCCGATTTCCCGCTTTCATCGTGGGCGGCCGGACCGCGGTGGCCGGGCTGGACGAGCATGGCGTGCGGGAGGCGATCGCATCGTCTATGGGCCCTGCCTGAAGGAAGCCCCCCGTAGGGGCCACGAAGCTTCTGGGCGGAACCAGACCTGCCACGCTTTGGGGGGGACGAGGGATGCGCCGTACAGCATGGACGCTGCTGGTAGCAGTGAGCCTGACGCTCCTGGGATGGCCGGCCTTCCGCGCCGGGGCCCAGGCCGCCATCGAGGACCGTCTGGTGATCATTACCCCGGTGGCCAGGACGGTTGCGGATCCGACGGTGGCGGCCTTCCGCGAGTTCGCCCGCCGGCAGTTCAACGTCACCGTCAACGTGACGGTCGTCTCGGCCGGCACGCCGGTGGCGTACGGCCGCATCAGAGAGTGGGGCGGGCGGCCCGAGGCCGACATCTTCTGGGGCGGCGAGCCGGCGCTGTTCGACGATCTGGCGGAGCGGAAACTGCTAGCCGTGCTCGACCTGCCCGAAGCCGTCCTCCGGGAGATTCCCGCGTCTCTCGGCACCCCCAAGGCGGTCTTCCTCAAGGACCCAAAGGGCTTCTGGGTCGGATGTTGCCTCACTCCCTATGGTCTGGTCTACCATCCCCGCCTGCTCAAGCGCCTGGGGATGGAGGCCATCCGCGACTGGGACGACCTGCTCGACTGCCGCCTGAAGGGGCAGATCGCCCAGGCCACGCCGGACCGGTCGAGCTCCAACCACGCGTCCTACGAGGTCATCCTGCAGATGCTCGGCTGGCAGAAGGGGTGGGAATGGGCCCAGCGCCTGGGCGCCAACACAGGCATCTTCGTGGCCCGCAGCCGTGACGTGCCCACGGTGGTGGCCAAGGGCGAGTTTGCCGTCGGGTTCGCCGTGCCGGCCTACATGGCGTTCGAGGACGTGCTCGACGGGCACGACCTGAAGTACGTCCATCCGACCGCGGCGTTCGTAACCCCCGAACCCCTGGCCATCCTGGCCGGCTCGCGCAACCCCCGGGCGGCTCGGGCCTTCATCCAGTACGCGCTGAGCGAGGAGGGCCAGCGCGTCATGATGGCCCGGGGGCAGTACGGCATCTCGCCCAAGTACCGCATGGAGGGACCGAAGGGTTCGCCCGTGGAGCGGATGGCGGAGTTCGCCGGCATTCGGTCGTTCTTCGACCGGCCGGTGCGCAACGTCTATGACGACAACGTGGCCCAGGGCCGATACAGCCTGGTCAACGACACCTTCCGCAAACTGATCGTCGAACGGCACGCTGAACTGAAGCGGCTACACTGCCCGTAGGCCTCTGCGGATGCTCCGGTTGCCGGAGCCCGCTGGCAGCACGAGGTAGAACGGAGGAGGGCATCCCCGGGGTGCCCTCCTCGGCCTCGAGGCCTGCGGGGGAGAAACTCTTCAGGGAATCGATCGCTCCAGAGGAGAATCTCCGGCGGAGGCCCGGTGGGATTCTGCGTATTGCTGGCGCCTCTTGGCGATGGTCTTGAGGTGGTAGTCCACATGCTCGACCATATGCTTCACGATCCACTCGAGGGTCTGGGGCCCGTGCTTGCTGTGGATCCCGACGTGCTCCCACGCTCCGGCCGGGGCCCGGCGGAGGACGTCCGCGGTCGTCTCCCGGACGGCGCGCATCAACGCCAGGGCCTTCTGCAGGGGCACCGCCGAGTAGTCGAAAGCCTTCGCCCACCCCGCCGCATCCGTCGCCAGGAGCGGGGCGCCCGGCATGGCGAGGACGAAACGGATTCGCGCCGCGACGATCAGGTCGATGTCGGCCACATGCGCGACGTTCTCCTGGATGCTCCAGTGTTCCGGGCCGGGCTTGAAGCGGAGTTCGTCGTCGGGCACGCCCGCCAGGGCTGACTCCATCAGCCGGGGCCCGTCCGCGTAGGCCCCGATGAGCGCTGCGATCTCGTGGGTCGTGAGCATCGTCGGGTGGCGCCTCCTCACTTGCCGTGCGACCTCGGGAGCGCGGTCTGGTCTGGAACCCGAGGCTGCTCAAGCGACTTGGCATCGATGCCATGCGCGACTGGGACGATCTGCTGGACTGCCGCCTCAAGGGACAGATTGCCCAGGCCACGCCCGATCGCTCGAGCACCAATCATTCCTCCTACGAGGTGATCCTCCAGCTCCACGGGTGGCAGAAGGGATGGGAGTGGGCTCAGCGTCTGGGTGCCAACACGGGGATCTTCGTCGCCGGTAGCCGCGACGTCCCCACCGTGGTGGCCAAAGGCGAGTTCGCCGTGGGGTTTGCGGTGCCCGTGACGATGGCCTTCGATGACTTCAGGTCCGGATTCGACATCAGGTTTATCCATCCCACGGCGGGTTACGTCACGCCGGAGCCCATGGCAGTGCTGGCGGGCGCGCGGAGCCCCCGGGCGGCGCGCTCCTTCATCCAGTGGGCCCTCAGCGACGAGGGGCAGCGCCTGTTCATGAGCGTGGGGCTGTTCAGCATCATGCCGAAGTACCACATGGAGGGACCACCCGGCTCTCCGCTGGACCGCATGGCCCAGTTCTCCGGCGTTCGGTCGTTCTACGACAAGCCGATCCGCAACGTGTACGATGAAGACGTGGCGCAGAAGCGGTACAGCGAGGTCAATGCTGTCTTTCGCAAGCTGATTTTGGAGCGGCATGACGAACTGAAACGGCTCTACTGCCGATAGAGGGCCCTGCAGGACGTAGCCGGCGCAGGCGCCAAGATACCAGGGTAGGGAGAGAGGCGGACGCTACCCAGCGCCCGCCTTTGCGCGGAGGAGTGACGCGGTGAAAGTTCGCCTGGAAGGCGTCGTCAAGCGCTTCAGGACCACCGAGGCCCTGGCTGGCGTGTCGCTCACCATCCATGAGGGCGAGTTCTTCACGCTGCTCGGGCCGTCGGGGTGCGGGAAGACCACGACGCTGCGGGTCATCGCCGGATTCTACGACCCCGATGCCGGGACAGTCTACTTCGACGATGTCCCCATGAACGGCGTGCCGCCGGCTGAACGCGGCATCGGGATCGTCTTCCAGAACTACGCCCTGTGGCCCCACATGACGGTGTTCGACAACATCGCCTATGGACTTCGAATCAAGAAGCTACCCGCCTCAGAGATCGGGCCGCGGGTGGAGGCCGTCCTCCGCCAGGTAGGGTTAGAAGGGCTACAGACCCGCACCCCCGGCCAGCTCTCGGGTGGGCAGCAGCAGCGCGTGGCCGTGGCAAGGGCCCTGGTGCTCAACCCTCGGGTGCTGTTGCTCGACGAGCCGCTCTCCAACCTGGACGCCAAGGTGCGCGCCAGACTGCGCAGCGAGATCCGCCGATTGCAGCAGGACCTGCGCATCACCACCATCTATGTGACCCATGATCAGGAGGAGGCCCTGGTGCTCTCCGACCGCATCGCGGTCATGGACGCCGGCCGGGTGCTGCAGGTCGGCACGCCCGTCGAGCTGTACGAGCGGCCCGCCACGCTCTTCGTTGCCGACTTCATCGGCACCAACAACCTCGTGTCGGGCACCGTGACCGAGGTGGATGACGGCCTGGCATCGTTGACGACCCGGGCGGGGCTGCTGCGCGGGGTGGCGATGGGAGCCCTGGCACCCGGCGCGAGGGCCGTGGCCGCCATCCGTCCGGAGAATCTGGCGTTTGAGGACGGCGCAGGCGGCGCTGACGTCACGCTGCGCGGCCGCGTGGTGATCGCCCAGTACCTGGGCAGCCTGATGCGCTACGAACTGGACGTGGGCGAGGGCACCGCCCTGCGGGTGGACATCGGCGATCCCAAGCGCCACCGCCGCTTCGCGCCTGGAGAGGTCGTCACCGTCGGCTTTCGGGCATCAGCAGCCCAGATCTTCCCCGCCGGAGACGCCGCATGACGCCCCCCGCGGTGGCCAGCGCCGCGGCCCGGGCCAGCGCGCGCCTGCGCGTGCCAGGCGTGGTTCGGGCGCTCCCCATCTACCTGTTCCTGCTGGCGTTCATCCTGTTCCCGCTGTTCAGGCTGTTCGCGGATGCCGTGACGACCGAGGACGGGCAGTTCACCCTGCGCCACCTGACCGAGTTTGCCCGCGACCCCTTCTACCGGGTGGCGCTGGGAAACTCACTGGTGGTGGCCGCCGGCACGGTGATCGGGTGCATCGTCATTGGATTCCTGGCCGCGTTCTTGCTGGTGCGCTACGAATTCCCGGGCCGGGCGACCTTCAGCTACCTGACCATGCTCCCGATCATCATGCCGCCGCTGGTCGGCATCATGGGCCTGGTGTTCGTCCTGGGTCGGGCCGGCACGGTCAACGTCCTCTTGATGGACTACCTGGGCCTGCGGCGGCCCATCAACTTCATCTACGGCTGGCACGGCGTCCTGCTCGCCATGACCATGCACTACTTCCCCCTCATCACGCTCAACCTGGTGGACGGCCTGAGCAAACTGGACGCCTCGCTGGAGGAGGCCGCCGAGGCCATGGGGTCCCGGGGATTGCGCAAGATCCGGGACATCGTCATGCCCCTGGTGACGCCCGGGTTCGTGTCCGGCGCGACGCTGGTGTTCATCCTGGCGTTCGCGGATTTCGCCACTCCCCTGGTCGTGGGGCTGCAGAACCTGATCGCCTCGCAGGCCTACCTCAACATCGTCCAGTTCGTGGACCGCCGCCTGTTCAAGATGGGGATCGTCATCGGCGCGCTGATGGCGCTGATGGCCATCGCGTTCCTGCTGGTGGCGCAGCGGGTCGTGGCCCTGCGCGAGTACGCGGTGCTCTCGTACCGGGCCGTGGAGCGCCGACCGCTAAGGGGCCCCGCACGGGTGCTGGCCCCGGCGTTCTTCGTCGCGGTCCTCTTCGTGGCGTTCCTCCCGTACCTGGGCGTGACCCTGGCCGCGTTCGGACGGGCCTGGTCGCTAACTCCCTTCCCCACCCGGTTCACCCTGGCCCACCTGGACGCGGTGCTGCACCTGACACCGATCTATGTGATCAACACCCTGCGGTGGAGCGCGCTGGCGGTGCTCATCATCCTGCTGGTCGGCGTGCCGCTGGGCTGGATCCTGGCCCGCACCAACCTGCCCGGCAAGAACGCCCTTGATGCCATCGTGACCCTGGTCCTGGCCCTCCCGGGGACCGCCATCGGGATCGCCTACATCCGCGCGTTCCACTCCCCGATCCTGGGGGTGGCCCTCAGCAGGCTCTGGCTCATCATGCCGCTGGTGCTCGCCGTGCGCCGCATGCCCTACACGGTGCGCGCAACGTTTGCCTCGATGCTCAGTCAGCACCCCTCAATGGAGGAGTCGGCGGCCAGCGTGGGGGCCTCGGGCCTGCGCATCTTCAAGGACATCACGATCCCGCAGATCTGGCGGGGGATCCTGGCTGGCGCGCTGTTCTCCCTGATGTTCGTCATGCAGGAAGCCGCCGCGACGATCCTGCTCTTCCTGCCGGGCTGGGAGACCATGACCATCGGCATCTTCACGTACTACACCTCCGGCACATTCGGCCAGGCTGCGGCACTGGGGTTCGTGCTGATCCTGCTGTGCGCCGCAACCCTCTATGCGGCCTACCGGCTTACAGGCGCCCGAATGGGAGGGCTCTTTGGCTCCGGCGGTGGATAGAACCAGAGATCGGACCGGGGATCGGGCCGGGGCGCTGGTGCGGCGGCCGCGAAGGCTGTACGCGGGCTACGCGTTCGACCTGGACGGGACGACCTATCTCGGTGAGGCACTCCTGCCCGGGGTCAGGGAAGTCATCGAGGCGTTGCGGGCCAGAGGACGAGCCGTGGTCTTCGTGTCCAACAACCCCTTGCTCGACCGCGGCGAGTACGCGGCGAAGCTGACGCGGCTGGGCATCCCGGCGGCGCCCGACGATGTGGTGAACTCCTCGGCTGTACTGGTGCACTACCTGCTCCGTGTGGCGCCGGGCGCGCACCTGTTCGTCATCGGTGAGGACTCGGTAAAGGCCGAGCTGCGCTCAGCCGGCTTCACCCTCAGCGACCAGCCCGGCGAGATTGACATGGTCGTCGCCTGTTTCGACCGGACCTTCGACTACCGCAAGCTGCAGATCGCCTTCGACGCGATTCGCGCCGGCGCGCGGTTTGTCGCCACCAATCGCGACGCATACTGCCCGACGCCCCAGGGCGGGCTCCCGGACTGCGCGGCCGTCATCGCGGCTGTCGAGGCCTGCACCGGGCACCGGGTAGAAGAGGTGGTCGGCAAGCCGTCCCCAATCATGGGCCAGGCGTTGCTGGAGCGCCTGGGCACGGCGCCGGCGGACAGCCTGATGGTGGGTGACCGGCTCGAGACCGACGTGGCCATGGGCCGCGCCTCGGGCATGGCCACCGCCCTGGTGCTGACCGGGGCCACGACCCCCGAGGCGGCTGCCTCAGCCGACCCGCCGCCCGACTACATCCTGGAGCGCCTGGACCAGGTGCTGCCCGACTGAGCGGAGCAACCCTCGTGGCGATCGAGTCTCCGCGTCGTCCGATGGTCGTCGCGCACCGCGGGGCCAGTGGCGAGGCACCCGAGAACACGCTGGCCGCGTTTCGCCTGGCGCTGGAGCTGGGCGCTGAAGGCGTGGAGCTGGACGTCCACCTGTCGGCGGAGGGCGTGCCGGTCGTGTTGCACGATGCGCTGGTGGACCGCACGACCGACGGCCGCGGGCCGGTGCGCGATCTATCGCTTGAGGCGCTCCGGGGACTCGACGCCGGCCGGTGGTTCGCCGACCGCTTCTCCGGCGAACGGATTCCGACCCTGGCCGAGGCCCTGGCCCTGCTGCGGCCGGTGCGGGTCATCGTCGAGATTAAGAACGGGCCCATCTACTACGAGGGGATCGCCCGCGAGGTGGCCGCGGTGATCCAGCAGATAGATCACCCGGCCGTCACCGTGTCGTCGTTCGATCATCCCGTGCTGCTCGAGATGAAAGAGCTCTGCCCCCGCCTGCCCACCGCGGTGTTGTTTGTCGCGCGGCCCATCGATCCGGTCCGGCTGGCAAAGGATGCCGGGGCGGCGTACCTGCATCCGCAGTGGGCATACGTCACGGCCGCCATGGTCGAGCAGGCCCACCGTGCCGGGCTCCGGGTGGAGGCGTGGACGGTGGATGACCCCGTCGTGATGACCCGCCTGGCCGAGATGGGCGTGGACGGGATCATGAGCAACTATCCCGGGCGGCTCCGCGCGTTGCTCACGGCCCCCCAGCCGTAGTGGCCGCCGGGGTCATCCAGGCACGCTCCCGCTCGAGGGCGGCCTCGAACTGTTCCCGCTGCCGGCGGACCTCCGCGGGCTCCCATCGGAGCTCTTGCGCCATGAGCGCGGCCACCGCCGGCGCGGCTTCGGCGGCCGCGGCAGCATCAATGCGGCCGAGCCGTGTCCGCAGGAACATCACATCCGACAGCGAGACGGCCATCTCGGCGCGGCACGCGTAGACGACCTCCGCCCCGATCGCGGGCGCCGTGGGGTGGAGGGGGCTGGCCAGCGCCGGGTCGGCGCGGATCAGCGCCAGGATCTCCCTCGCCCGTGAGCCGTACGCCTCGAAGAGGTGCGTCTGCTGCTCCGCCCCCAGCCGCGAGACGGCCAGCGCCGCCTGCGTCTCGTGCAGCGCCTCGGCCCCTGCGAGCCTCATGTCCGCCGTGCGGCACGGCCGGCGCGTCCCCTCGCGCCGGACGACGACATCCACGGCATCCTCGGCCATTTTCCGGTAGCTCGTGAGTTTGCCGCCCACGATGCTGACGAGCCCGCCGGCCGAGACCGACACCACGTGATCGCGGGCCAGGCCGGCGGTCGCACCGCCCGCCGCTGCGGCGACCAGCGGCCGGATGCCCGACCAGGCCGCGGTGACATCGCCGGGGTCCAACCGGCGTCGCAGGTACCGGTTGGCGTGGTCGAGCAGGTAGCGTACGTCGCCGGGCGTGGCGCGGGGATCGGCGAGGTCGCCCTCGTAGGGCTCGTCGGTAGTGCCCACGAGCGGCCGGCCGGCCCACGGCACGATGAACGCCAGCCTGCCGTCGTCGGTCTCGGGGATGACGAGCGCCCCGCTGGCGCGAATCGCGCCAGCGCGCAGGACCAGGTGCGTGCCCTTGCTGTGCCGGATGCGGAAGGGAGGCATCCCGTCCAGGGCGGCCACCCGTTCGCCCCAGATTCCGGTGGCGTTGACCACGAATCTCGCCGGCGCGTCGTAGGAGCGGCCGGTCAGCCGGTCCTCCACGCGCGCGCCGGCCACGGCACCCCCGGCGCGGAGCAGAGTCCTAACTTCCGCGTGGTTGACCGTGACGGCGCCGTGCATCCGCGCGGTCGCCAGCACCGCGTGGGTCAGGCGGACGTCGTCAGTGCGCGCATCGTAGTACACCAGGGCGGCACGCAGGCCTTCGGTGTAAAGATCGGGGCACTGCGCCTCGAGCTCCGACCGGGCCAGCCTCCGGTGGCGGAGGTCCGGCCTGCCCGCGAACCAGTCGTAGACCGACAGGCCCGTCCGGATGCCCAGAGGGGCCAGGGGGCGGAGTGGGGCCGGAATGCGGACCCCCAGCGGGCGCTTCGTCCCCGCGTACAGCGGGATGATGAACGGCAGCGGGTGCACCACGTGCGGCGCCAGGCGCAGCAACCGGGTGCGTTCCCGGAGGCCTTCGCGCACCAGGCCGATGTGGCCCTGCGGGAGATAGCGGATCCCTCCGTGGACCAGCTTGGTGGACCGGCTGCTGGTGCCGCTGGCGAAGTCCGCGCGGTCCACCAGCCCCACGCGATAGCCCCGGCTGGCCGCGTCTAGCGCCACCCCTGCACCGGTGATACCGCCGCCGATGACCAGGACGTCCACGCCCGCTTGCAGTGCTTGGAAGCCCTCATCACGGGAGAGTGTCTGCATGAGTGCCTGCCGTCTGGCTCCGCTGTTGCAGAGTAGAGATACTCCAGGCTGCCGCGGGCTTCCTGGGCCTCGCGAGCCCCGTGGTGCCGGCGGTCTACTTGATCGCCCCGGCGGTCAGGCCGCTGATGAACCATCGGCCGGCGAGCCCGAACAGCAGGATCGGGGGCACGGCGATGATGACCGAGCTCGCCATCAGCAGTCCCCAGTCGATGAAGTACTGCTCCAGGAAGTAGGCCATGCCGATGGGCAACGTCTTGCGCGCGTCGCTGATGATGAAGATGGCGGCGAAGAGGTATTCGGTCCACGACATCAGGAACGAGTTGAGGGCCAGCGCCGCCAGCCCCGGCGCCGACAGCGGCAGGAAGATGCGCACCAGGACCTGGAGGCGACTCGCGCCGTCCACCATCGCCGCGTCCTCGAGTTCGAGCGGGACGCCGGTGAAGAACGCGCGCAGCATCCAGATGCTGAACGGCGCCACCACCGTGACGTTGACGATGATTAGGGCCACCAGGGTGTCGATGATGCCCAGGTGTGTGAAGGTCACATAGAGGGGGATGATCAGCAGCACCCGGGGGAAGATGTAGATGGAGATGAAGGCCCGGAAGAGCAGCTCTCGGCCACGGTAGCGGCATCGGTAGACGCTGTAGGCAGCGAGGCTGGCCAACACCAGGGTAATGGCGGTCGCGCCCGCGGCCACGTAGACGCTGTTCAGGAAATACGTGACGAACGGCACTTGGTGGAACAGCCGAACGTAGTGCTCCAGGGTGAACGTCTTGGGCCAGAAGGTCGGCTGGGGGCTCGTCAGCTCGGGTACGGTCTTGAAGGAGCCGATGACCACCCAGTACATGGGCAGCAGTACCACGGCCAGCACCAGGATCACCGACAGGTATCGGCCGACGGTCCGAACGG
This sequence comes from Candidatus Fervidifonticultor quintus, assembly GCA_031459535.1. Lineage (GTDB taxonomy): Bacteria > Sysuimicrobiota > Sysuimicrobiia > Sysuimicrobiales > Humicultoraceae > Fervidifonticultor_A > Fervidifonticultor_A quintus. Next base: position 38,994 of record JAVKIJ010000004.1, read on the forward strand.
TCTTCACGCGGCCGCCTCGGTCTCGGGACGGCTGACGTACCGAAAGTAGAGCAGGCCGAAGGCCAGCAACATCAGGAACATGAGCAGCGACACGGTGGCGGCGTGGCTGATGCGGTGTTCGACGAAGCCCTTGTAGTAGATGAGGATCGAGAAGGTGGTGGTGGCGTAGCGGGGTCCGCCGCGCGTCAGCAGCCAGATGGCGTCGAAGATGTTCACGGCCCACAGGCATGCGATCAGAATGACGACCCTCAGGACCGGACCGATCACCGGGAGCTCCACGTACCACAGGCGTGCCAGATACCCGGCGCCATCGATGTCGGCGGACTCCCCGAGCTCCCGGGGGATCGTCTGGAGCGCCGCCAGGATGATCACCGAGAAGAAGGGGAACCATCGCCAGACGTTGACCGCGGTGACCGCGTAGAGCGCGGTGGTCACCGAGCCCAGGAATGAGAGCGGCCGCGCAATGAGCCCGGCCTGCAGCAGCAGGTAGTTGACGACCCCCAGCGTCGGGTCGAGGACCCACTTGCCCATGGTGGCCAGGACGATGGAGGGGAAGAGCCACGGCAGGATGATCCAGTTCCGCACGACTTCCCTGCCCCGAAAGTCCTGGTTCAGCACGAGGGCGGTCACCAGCGCCAGGGCCAGCTGCAGCGCCACGTTGAGCGCGGTCCACACCACGCTGACGCGCAGCGCGGACCAGAACTCCGAGGAAGCTAACACCGCTCGGAAGTTGGCGAGCCCGGCAAACGTGCCGCTCGTCCCCACGTACCCCACGTTCAGGACGCTGAGGCGGATGGTGTCGGCCAGGGGATAGGCGAGCGTGAGCAGCGCCCACGTCAGCAGTGGGAGGATCAGCAGGTAGCCGAAGTACGGGTCCTGCTGCAGCCGCTGGGCCAGGGGAGCCCGCCTCACATGCGCTCGAGGCGGGGCGTTCCCGGGGCGGTGCGCGCCCCGGGAACGCCCCGCGATCCCGCGCGGACCGCCGCTAGCGCAGCGCCTCGCGCATCCGCTCTGCCCCGCGCCGCACCGCCTCCCGAGGCGAGAGCCCCTCGTGGATCATCAGTTGGGCTGCCCACGCAATGAGATTCTGGCCGATGATCCGACCGATGTACCGGTGGTAGGGTTCCACGGTGAAGCCCAGTTGCTTGCCATACTTGGACTCCTCGATCATCACCTCGTACGAGTGCATGTGGGCCTTTACGGTCGGGTGATCGAGGAGCTCGCGTGCGCGCCAGGCCTCGTCGGTCACGGGCAAGAAGAACCCGGGGGCGACCGTGAGGACGCGCGCCATGTTGGCCGGCTTGGTCAGGTAGTCGACGAACTGCGCGAACGCCGGCCGGACCTTGGGGTCCGGGTTCAGCAACATGATACCGTTCGCCCATACGGCCGTGCCCCGTTGCCCGTTCTGGTCCGGGATGGGCACCGGCGCGGCGCCGAGGTACTCGGCCGGGAGCCTGGTGCGCAGGGCCCACTGCTCGTTGTACTGGCCCTTCTCGATGACCATGGCGATCTCGCCGGCCACGAGGGCGGCGATGGGCTGGTCCCACTGCCAGGCCTCCGACCCCGGGGGCGACAGCCTGAACAGCCGCTGATACATCTCGAAGGCTCGGACCGTGTCGGGATTGTCGAAGACCACGTTGCCCCGGGCGTCCAACAGGTGCTCGGCTCTCGCCGTGACCATCAGCGGGTAGATCTGCTGCACCGTGGCCAGGTGCCAGTCTCCGGGCACGCCGATCGCGTACTTGACCACACCGCTCTTGGTCAACGCGGCGGCCGCGTTCAGCAGTTCCGACCATGTCCTGGGCGGCCTTCGCGGATCCAGGCCGGCCTTCTGGAACAGGTCGGTCCGGTACCAGAGGACCTCGGACATGTTGTACAGCGGGACCGCCCAGTACTTCCCCTCGGAGAAGAACGGGCGGAGGGCGGCTTCGTTCACCTTGTAGGCGCGCCTCATGGCGTTGACTTCCGCGGTGACGTCCTGGACCGATTCGGTCAGGCGAACGTCCATGGTCAAGTCCGGGGTGGTGAACATCATATCGGGGGGTCGCCGGGCCATTACCGCCGCCGAGATCTTCATGTAGACGTCGGCCCAGCTTTGGACCTCGACCTTGATGGTTACCGCGCGCTGGCTGCGGTTGAAGGCGTCCACCATCTCCTCGATCGCCTTCACCCGGGTGGGGCGGGCCTCCATGTGCCACAGCGTCAACGGCTGCTGGGCGCCCACCGGGACCGCGAGCGCCAGAGCAGCCAGTCCGGCAACGAGCCCGAGGAGCCGCATCCGGCCCATGCTTCTCAAGAACCATCACCTCCGTGGGGATCGGGTGGGGTGGGACGGCACTTCTGACAACGTTGACAATATCCCGCACCCAGTATTGGGGACCCCTGCGGCGCCTGCAATCCGGTGGAGGCCCGATTCGGCGCCGCCGGCGGGTCCATCCGGGACGTTGCCCCGGTGGGGGGCCTCTGCTATCCTCGGAGCGAAACCTGCACGCCCGCGGGGGTGGCGCGTGGAAGTGGTGTTGGCCAGGCACCAGGGGTTCTGTGGCGGCGTCCGCCGGGCCGTGGAGATGTCCGAGGCCGCAGCCAGGGAGCACGCCGGCGGCGTCCAGACCTGGGGCCCGCTCATCCACAATCCCCAGGTGGTCGGCCGGCTCGAAGAGGCCGGCGTGGCGGTCACCGAAGAGCCCGACGGGCTCCGCGGTGAGGCGTTCGTCGTCTCGGCCTACGGGGTCGAGCGCGGGGTGCTGGAAGCGGCCAGGGCCCGCGGCATGACCATCATCGATGCGACCTGCCCCGTGGTGACCAGGGCCCACTCGCTGGCGTCCAAGCTGGTCGAGGAGGGCTACCAGCTCATCGCGGTCGGCGACCACGGCCATCCGGAGATGGTGACGCTGAAGGAAGCGCTTGGGGACCGCGTCACCGTCGTCCACACTCGGGAGGAGGCGGCGGCGGTCAAGCTCCGCGGCAAGATCGGCGTCATCTCCCAGACGACCCAGTCCATGGAGAACTTCCGCCAGATCGTGGGCGACATCGCGCTGCGCACCAAAGAGATGAAGGTCGTCAACACCCTCTGTCCGGCCATCACCGTCCGTCAGGAAGAGGCTGAGGTGTTGGTCCGGCAGGTGGATGCGCTGGTGGTCGTGGGCGGCCATCACAGCAGCAACACCACCCGCCTGGCCGAGATCGGCCGCAGCGGCGGTCTGCCGACCTTCCACATCGAGGTGGCCGACGAACTGGACCCGGCGTGGTTTGCCGGCATCGGGCGCGTGGGCGTGATGTCAGGGGCGTCAACGCCGGACTGGATCATCGCCCAGGTGGTCCGGCGGCTCGAGGAGATCGGCGCCACGATGGAGGAGGCCGCCGCTCAAGCGGCGTCGTGAGCCCCACCCCAGCGCTCCCGGTCGTTGCCATCATCGGCCGGCCCAACGTGGGCAAGTCCGCCCTCTTCAATCGCCTGCTCGGGCAGCGTCTGGCCATCGTCGAGGACACCCCGGGCGTCACCCGCGACCGGCTCTATGCCGAGGCCGAGTGGCGGGGACGGCGGTTTGCGCTCGTGGACACGGGCGGGCTGCTGTCCGGCAAGCTCGACGGGCTCGGCGCGCAGGTCCGCTCCCAGGCTGCGGCGGCACTGGTTGAGGCAGACCTCGTGCTCTTCGTGGTGGACACCCGTGACGGCATCGTGCCCGAAGATCGCCAGATCGCCCAGCTCGTGCGCGAGGCCCGGGTGCCGGTGCTCCTGGTCGCCAACAAGGTGGACGCGCCCGCGCAGGAACCGGCCGCCGCGGAGTTCCACGGCCTGGGCCTGGGCGAGCCCTTTCCGGTCTCCGCCCTCCACGGCCGCGGCATCGGCGAGCTCCTCGACGCGATCGTCGCGCTGCTCCCGGAGGTGCCGCCCCCGGCGGAGACGAGCGCGCCGGTGGCCGTGGCCGTCGTCGGCCGCCCCAACGTCGGCAAGTCGTCGCTGGTGAACGCGTTGCTGGGGCAGGAACGCGTGGTCGTCGACGCCGCTCCCGGGACCACCCGCGATGCGGTGGACACCCTGTGCGAACGAGAGGGCCGACGGTATCTGCTCATCGACACCGCCGGCCTGCGGCGCCGGTCCCGGGTCGGCTCGGAGATCGAAGTCTACAGCGCGGTGCGCACGCGTCGGGCCATTGCGCGGGCGGACGTGGCGGTGCTGGTGCTGGACGCCTGTGAGCCGCCGGCCGATCAAGATCAGCACATCGCCAGCGAGATTGCCAGGGCCGGCTGCGGCGTGGTGGTGGCGCTCAACAAGTGGGACTGCGTCGCGGCGGGCCCGCACCCCGACCGGGCCCGAGAGCGGGCGGTGCGGCACGCGTTGCGTTTCGTGGACTACGCGCCGATTGTGGCGGTCTCCGCCGCCAGGCGCTGGGGCCTGGAGCGCCTGTTTGGGGCCATCGATGCCGTCGCCGCCGCCCACCGGTGCCGTATCGGCACCGGCGTGCTCAACCGGGTGTTGCAGGAGGCGGTGGCGGCGCAGCCGCCGCCGGCCGACGCCGCCGGCCGACGCCTGCGCCTGTACTACGCCACACAGCCCGCAACCGGGCCGCCGACCGTGGTGCTCTTCGTCAACGAGCCCGCGCGCATGCCCGAGGCCTACCGGCGCCACCTGGAGCGGGCCCTTCGCTCCCGGTTCGACCTGACCGGCGTGCCGTTGCGGCTGGTGCTGCGCCGCCGGGGCGAGGACGCCGGGGCCGCGAGATCAGGGGGTCAGGATGCCCGAGCTACCCGAAGTTGACACTGCGCGGCGCACGCTTGAGCCGCTGGTGGTTGGCCGGCGCATCGAGCGGTTGGAGGTGTTGCGGGCGGCCTGCCTGCGCACGCACGCGCCGGCTGAGGCCTCCCGGATCCTGGCGGGGCGACGCATCCAGGCGATCGGCCGCCGGGGCAAGGCCCTGGTCTTCTCGCTCGACGGCGGTTGGGTCTTGACCTTCCACTTCGCGCTGTGGGGCGTCGTGCGGGTGCGCGACGCCCTAGCGGGAGCGGCCCCTTCCGGCGATGCGGCGACCTCGGCGCTCTTGCACCTGGAAGGCGGCCGCGCCGTCGAGTTCCGCGAGCTCCAGTTGAGCGGGTTGCATCTGTACCGGGAAGCCGAGCTCAAGCGGACCCCGTTCTTCGCCGAGATGGGGCCCGACGCGCTCGCCCCCGGATTGACCCTGCGCCAGTTTCGCGAGCGCCTCCGGGGCCGGGGCACGATCCGCTCGTTGCTCACTGACCAGTCCCGTCTGGCCGGGATCGGCAACATGTGGTCGCAGGAGATCCTGTTTGCCGCGGGCCTGCGGCCGTCGCGGGCGGCGCAGACGCTTGACGCCGCCGCATGGTCGCGGCTCTATCGGGCCACCCGCACTGTGTTGCGCCGGGCCGTGCGTGCCGGTGGGGAGCCGGAATTTCCCGATGCCACCGGCCGACTGGGCCGCTTTGCCCTGGCCGTCTACAAGCGCGCCGGGCAGCCGTGCCGGGTGTGCGGGACGACGATCGCGCAGGGACGCGTCGGCGGCCGGCCAGCGTTCTACTGTCCGACGTGCCAGCGATGAACGGAGGCTGGGCGTCGTGAGTCCCCGTATGCCCATGCCCGTCGAGATGGGCAGCGTGACCGACCACATCCTGCGCATCACGTGGTCCGACGGGCACCGCTCTGTCTACTCGTGGGTGATGCTGCGGGTCAACTGTCCGTGCGCGGCCTGCGTCGGCGAGTGGCGGGACCGACGGCCGCGGCTGCGGCCCGAAGACGTCCCGCCCGACATCCGGGCGCTCGCGGTGAGTCGCGTCGGCGCGTACGCCCTGCGGTTCGACTGGTCGGACGGGCACAACACGGGACTGTACACGTTCGCCTCGCTCCGCCACGAGCTGTGCGAGTGTGACGCGTGCGCGAGGGCCAGAGGCACACCGCGCAGCGGGTGATCCCGTGTCGCGTTGGGCGGCTATGTTCCCGGCCGGTGTGGTATACTCGGCGGTGGACGTCGGGCCGTAGCGCAGCTTGGTAGCGCGCCTGAATGGGGTTCAGGAGGTCGGCGGTTCAAGTCCGCCCGGCCCGACCAGCTCAAGGCGGGACAGGAAGGTCCGGGATTCAACCGGTCATCGTCGTGGGTAGCCTCTTGAGTCTCCCTCTTACGATACAGCAACGCGAGCGCCTGAGGGAGATCGCGTCACGCCACCGGCTTCGCCTGATTGTGGCGTTTGGGTCGGCGGTCACCGGGCGGACGCATCTGGGCAGTGATCTCGACCTGGCCGTGCTGCCGGCGGATGGGTTGGAGCTCTCCCTGGACGACTTTGCGCACCTGCGAGCCGGTCTGGCCGATGTGTTTGCGCCCGCCGAGGTGGACCTGGCGCTCATGTCACGCGCGGACCCGCTGTTCCTGCGCAAGATCTTCGAGACGGCCGTGCTGCTCTACGGCGACGGACGCACCTTCCGCTGGTATCGGGTCTACGCGTTTCGGCGTTTCAGTGAGTACCTGCCTTACCTGCGCGTAGAGGCCGAGAGCACGCGGACGCTGGTGCGACGGCTGCGCCATGCCGGTTGACCGTGACATCGTTCAGCGGAAGATCACTCTGATCGCCGAAGATCTGCTGCGCCTGCAACCTTTTGCGCGCCTGCCGCTCGAAGACTACCTGGCCCGCACCGAGGTGCAGCTGGCGACCGAACGGCTGCTGGAACGCGTGATCGGGCGGATGTTGGACATCAACTACCACCTGGCGGTGGAGCTCGGCGGAGTCGCCCCTCGAGATTTCCACGATTCGTTCCTGAAGCTGGTGGAGCTGGGTATCTTGCCGGCGGAGTTCGCCCGGCGGATTGCACGGGCGGCAGGCCTGCGCAACCGTCTTGCCCACGAGTACAACGACCTGGACGCGGCCAAGGTGCACGAGGCGGCGGCCGGGACGTTGGCCGATGTCCCGGTCTACCTCGACGACGTGCAACAGTTCCTGGATCGCATGGCAATCGCCGACGGCCCCTGACCCACCAGCCACTCCACGAGTCATCCGCGCCGCACCGCCGGCGCCTCCCACAACGACGGCAGCCCCTCCAACCGGCGCCAGCCTTCCCCTTCGCGCACGCGCTCGACGCGGAGTTCCTCGAAGTACTCGTCCAGTACCGCCGCGCGCTCCATCGCCAGCGGCGGGGAGCAGTAGTCTTCCTCCTCCCACACGGCCTCACCCGTCTGAGGGTCGCGCCGGGCGCCCTCCAGCGCCCGGGTCAGCGAACGGCCGAACGGGCGCATCGGTGTGAACTCGTGGCGGTCGAGCCGCGCGCGCAGTGCGGTCAGCCGGTCTTCCCGGGCGCGCGCACGCACCAGGTAGTACGCCATGGCACCCTCCCCTTGTGATGGCGGGACGTTCTGCCCTGTAGCAACCGGAGACTCGGTGCGGGCATTCCTGCCGGCTGCGGGGTATGGGCGGCGGGTTGCCAACCCTAGAGGATCTAGGGCTGACGTGCCGCCGCGCCGCCAAGCGCCAGTCCGCACGCCAGCGCTAGTACGGTGAGCGCCACGCCTGGTACGAAGAAGACGCCGAAGCCCCAGCGATCCACGACCCATCCGTAGAGCGGCGGCGCCACCAGCCCACCCAGGGCGCCGGTCGCTCCCCACAGGCCCGAGTAGAGGCCCACGCGGCGGGCGGGGATCAACTCCAGCAGCACCGGGTACGCGTTGGTCAGGAACAGTGCCCACGCCAGTCCCCCCAGGAGCAGGGCGGCGGTGAGCGGGCCGGGCGCCTGCGCGGCGTGCGCCAGGAGGAACGCGCCCACAGTGCCGGCCAGCCCTGCCCGCAGGGCGCGCACGCGGCCGAAGCGGTCGCCCACTGCGCCCGCGGGCACGGCGGCAGCGATAAAGGTCAGTACGAAGACGCCCAGGAGCCCGGCGGCCCCGGCGGCGTCCAGGCCCAAGCGATGGACGCCGAACCGTGTGAACATGTTCTGCACACCGTTCAGCGCCGCCACCGCGCAGAATCCAAGCACCGCTAACAGGAGCAGCGCCCGGTGCCGGCGCACCTCGCGGCCCACGGCCACCACGCCGCGCCACCAGCCGGAGCCCCCGGGCCGAGGGCATCGCGCCTCGGCCCGACCGGCCACCGCGTCGCGGCGTTCGCGGATTGTGAGCACGATGGCCGCCAGCGCCGCGAGCATCGCCAGGCTTGCGCCGTGGAAGGGTAGGGTGGGGAGTATGCGCGAGGCCGGCGCCAGCGCGAAGAACGCCAGCATGGCGCCGCACCCGGCCAGCGCGTTGATGATGCCGGTGGCGCGCCCGCGGTACGGCTGCGGCGTGATGTCGGGCATGAGCGCCATCATGGGCGCCGCCGCCGCGGCCAGCGCCAGGTTCATGAGCGCGGTAGCCGCCAGTAGCGGGCCGAGGCCGGTCGCCCTGGGAATCAGGGAGAAGCACAGGGCGGCCAACGGCATGCCCGCGGCCAGGAACGGGATGCGCCGCCCCCAGCCCGTGGCAGTGCGGTCGCTGAGGGTGGCGAACCACGGTCCCAGCAGCACGGCTGTGGCGTCGTCCAGCACCATGACCAGACCGATCCTCGCGTTGCTCTCGACGAACCGGCCGTACAGCAGCGGGAGGTAGACGTTGTACGTCGCCCAGGTGAGCTGCGTCGCCAGGGCACCCAGACCCAGGGCGAGGGTGCGGACGGTCAAGGCCGCGGCGGCTCCTCGAGCAGGCGGTCGAGCAGGCCCGCCAGTCGGAGTACCTCGGGCGGATCTCCTTGACCAGTCCTGGACAACATGAGCGGAACGTCCTTCGGTTTCAATCATACCGGACTCAACGAGGAACGCTTTAGAAACGCCACACCTGGTAAGGGTGCAAGCGGCACCATCTGCGCCTGCGCCGCCTGTTGGACTGGCGAGCGCGCCTGCGCCGCCTGGTCGCGGTCCTGACGTCTCGCGAACCCGCCGCCTGGCTCGCTCTCAGGCAACTGTACGAGCTCGCACCTCGGGAAGGCTGCGTCGGAGTTCCAGCACGAGCTTGCGCAGGTTGGTGCGGGCCCGACCTTCGGGCGAGTCTGGCCAGAAGAGCGCCGCGAGCCGCTGCCGCGGCTGTGGGCCCGGATGGAGCATCAGGTAGGCCAGCAGCGACTGTACCCTGGCCGAAGCGATCGGCACCACCGCCCCGTCGGGATCGGCGAGGCGGAATCCACCCAGCAACTGGATGCTGAACGGGCTGGCGGGCGCGTCGTCTGACACCGCGGCCTCCGGCCGGCGCGATGGCCTGTAGGCTTCCCCGGCGGTCCGCGCAGTTCCTCCGGGCCACCGTGCTGCCAGGGCTTGTGCGCTGCTCTGTCTTTCGGCTCGCATAATGGGGAACACGGTTCTGTGGAGGGAAGAATCATGCGCACCGCTCCAGTCATCGGCATTCTGTTGGCCTTCGCGTTCTCCTCGAGCCTGCTGTTGGGTCGGGCTCATGCTCAGTACGAGGATCTGATTGCCCGGGTCAAACCCGGTGTCGTCCTGGTCCAGGCCAGGCACGTGCGCGGCGCAGAGGGCCACGGGTCCGGATTTGTCTACGACCCTTCCGGGTTCATCCTCACCAACCAACACGTGGTCGCCGGGGCCCGGAGCATCACCGTGGTGCTCTCCGACGGCCGGAAGCTACCGGCGACCGTCGTGGACTACGTCCGCCGCATGGACTTTGCGTGCCCCCCCGCGGGTGGAGCGATGGATTGACGCGGCGATCCTGAAAGTCGAGGCCGACGGCCTGCCCACGGTCCCGCTGGGGGACTCGGCGGCCCTGCGCCAGGGCCAGGAGGTGCTCGTCCTGGGCTACCCGGGCGGCGTCGGGACTGAAGAAGTGAGCGTCACGCGGGGCATCGTGGGCGCCCTCCGGGCGGGGTGGTTCCAGACCGACGCGACCATGCTCCCGGGCAACAGTGGCGGACCCGTGGTCGACCGGGACGGCCGGGTCGTCGGCCTCGCCACGTTCGGGACGGGCCAGTTCTTCAAGATCGGCGGCGCCGTGGCGATCAACAGCATCCGACGCATGGCCGAGATTGCGCTGACCCAGGGCGCGCCGCGGGCACAAGAATTCCACGTGACCGGGCTCGGATACCTCAGCCCCATCGCCGTGGGGCGGAAGCGTCTTACCCGGGTGACCTATGACCCGGGCGCGACCGGCGGGCGAGGGGGGATCTACGAGTACACCTCCGAGATCACCCAGGTGGTCAACCTGGCCGGGGAGGTGCTCTATACCATCAGGGACAGCGACGGCGACGAATACCAGAACTTCCTCGACGCCGAAGGGCTCGTCCGCGTGGCGACCTCGATGAAGTCCTGGAAGTTCTCCTACCCGAGGCCACGCGTGCTGCTGGCGTTCCCCGTCTGCCCTGGCGTTGGCTGGAAGAACCAGTGGCTCCAGCAGAACCTCTCCAGCGGAGCCGTCTACCGCGTCGAGGAGAGCTCCAGGATCGAGAGCACGGGTGAATCAGTCTCCGTCCCTGCGGGGAACTTCGCGCAGGCCCTGGTGGAGCGAGGCAGCTTCGAGTGGGTGGACACCAAGGGGGGCCAGGTCGTCTGGCGGTCCGTCGCGGCCCACTGGTGGGCGGAGGGCGCCGGCGTCGTGCGCTCCACGGAAGAGCGCGAGGGAACCCGGGAGCGATGGGTGTCTGAGCTCGTGTCCCTGAAGTAGCCAGCGGCACGGGGCAGGAGAAATCGAGAGAGATAGCGTCCTGCTAGGATCCTCAAGTTAGGTGCTCGATCTTGAGACCGAGGAAGCGGCGGAAGCCCCGGTCTTCGGTGAGCAGCACGCGGACGCCGTGTTCCCGGCACAGCGCAGCAATTTGGGCGTCGAATGCCAGGTTCCCCGCGGCGCGCGCCTCGTACGCCACCTCCCGGAACAGCGGCCAGTACCGCTCCCCGGGAGACAAGATCTGGAGGCTGGGACTGGCGACCAGAGCCGCAAGGGCGTCGAGCGCTTCGTTCAGGGGCGAGGGCGGGCGGAGGATCCGCGGGTGGGTGACGACGCGCACGAATTCGCCAAGACAGACTACCGGTATCGCCCACGTCGAGGGTCCCTCGGCCAGTTCCGCCAGGCGCCGGAGCGCCCGGGTGTGGAGCGGGAGTTCCTCACGGTGGGCGTAAACCAGAATGTTGGTGTCGACGGCGATCAGCGGCGTTCCTCCATCACTTCCAGGAGCGCGTCGCGGTCGGCGATGTCGGCGGCGGGTGGTCCCTCCCCGCGGCGGACCGGCCACCGCAGGCGATAGGGGCGATGACCCCGGCGCCGGGTCAGGAAGAGCCTCAGCGCTTCCTCGAAGAGCGCGGTGAGGGTGCGGCCTTCCTGAGCCGCCCTCTTCTTGGCCTCGCGCAGGAGGCTGTCATTGAGGTTGAGCGTGGTGCGCACCGGTGCGTACCTTCGGGCTCATGGGGTCACATACAAACATACTCATTCCCTCATATATCTGCAAGCCATCGCGCGATCCACGGAAGAGCGCGACGGAACCCGGGAGCGAGGGGTCTCTGAGCTCGTCGCCCTGAAGTACGCGGCGGCCCGGGCAGAAATCGAGAGAGAATAGAGAGAATGGGAGGAGGTTGGCCCCGGATCACAGAATCTTTGGCTAACGTGTATTAGCGAGCATCACATCCCTCGCCGTTGGTGGGAAGTGAGCCGGTCTCATTCCTGCAGCCGTCCTATCCCGGTCGACCCCGGCGGCGCCGCCTGGTTCGTCGTCCAGACGAAGCCCCGCGCCGAAGACCAGGCGCAGCAGTTCCTCCATCGGCGCGCTGTCCATACGTTCCTGCCCCGGCTGCTGGTGCGCAGGCGCCACGGCTCTCGGCGGTGGCAGGCCCTCGAGCCGCTGTTTCCGGGCTATCTGTTCTGCCACTTCGCGCCCGTTCCAGAAACAGTTGCACGGGTGCAGTGGACGCCCGGCGTGCGCCGTCTGCTGGGCGATGACGACGGCCCGATTCCCATTGACCGCGAGATCATCGACTATCTCAAGGCGCGGCAAGCGATAGACGGCTACATTGCCGCCGGCCGGCCGCTGGCGCCCGGCGATCGGGTGCGGTTCGTCGGGGGTCCGTTCGCGTTGCTGGAAGGCATCATCGAGCGGCCGACGACGCGCGCCGAACGGGTGCGGGTGCTGCTCTCACTGATGGGCACCTCGGTGGTCGTGGAGGTTGACGAGGCGGTCCTGGAACGGTGCTGATGGGGGGCAGCGCCGGCCGGTAGCCTGCCTCGCCGGACATGCAGTCGAGCTCGGCACAATTCAGGGGTGACCGGGGGTCAGGGGTGCGTGCCCCAGCGGCGGAGCCATGCCCGGGCCCCGAGCATGCTGGAGGCGGGCGATGAGCATAACTCCCCCGCGCGCAGGCCGCATCGTCCCCGGGTCGGTCACGGTGCCGGGCGGCGAGCAGGCCCTGCGTCCGTGCGAGGCCAAGCTGCTGGCGTACATTCGCAACCACTGGGCCCTGGACTTCGGCACGCGGGAGGTCAGGTTGGTCATTGAATACCAGGACGGCGTCCCGGTGCTGATCCGCGTGACGGGGAACATCGTCCGGGAGGAGAAGTTGAGATAAGGAAGCGTGCACCCGCGCGGGCCGTACCGCGTCGGGACGAGGCACTGCACGGCGTAACCGAATAACGACGGGACCGGGTTCCTGACCCGACGAAGCGGGAGGGGGCTGATCGTTGTTTCGCGCGCCGCATCCGGTGCGCAGACGTTCGGCCCCCTCCCGGTTTTCTCGAGACCGCAGTGCGCAGACGACGCCACGACAGCGGCAGACCCTCAGGGAGGTTACCCGCGATGATGCGGCATGCGATTGACACGTTTCCGTCCGCCCGGCGGGCCTGGCCCGGGGCGACCCGGGGCGGCACCGCAATCGTGCGTAGCGCGGCCGTGCTGGTCGCCCTGCTGCTGGTCGGCCTGCTGCCCGGTGGCGCCCCCGCGCGGGCGCAGACCGGAGCACCGCCTCTCTCGGGCCTGTCAACTCCCGCCGCCACTCACGCGACCTACGTGCTCGGTCCCGAAGACGTGCTGGAGATCTCGGTGTGGGGATACCCCGACCTTACGCGCGTCGTCGCCGTGCTGCCCGACGGCCGCATCAGCGTGCCCCTGGTCGGCGCCGTGATGGCCGCTGGCCAGACCGTCGAGCAGCTCACCCGGGCGCTGGTGCGGGGCTTCGCGCGGTACATCCGCGAGCCGCAGGTCACGGTCATCGTCAAGGAGTTCCGCAAGGTGCGTGCCTCGGTGCTGGGCCAGGTGGCCAAGCCCGGGACGTACGCCCTGCCTCCCGGCGCACGGCTGCTCGACCTGATCTCGGCCGCGGGCGGCCTCACCGAGGTGGCGTCGTTGGGCGACGCCCAGCTGCTGCGCGGCAGGGGGCCGGCGCTGGTGGTCGACCTCGACCGCGTGTTGGCCGGCGACCCCGAGGCCAACGTGGAGCTGACGGGCGGCGAGACGCTGGTGGTCCGAGAAGACCTGGTCAACATCGTCAACGTCGCCGGCGAGGTGGTCAAGCCCGGGCGCTACCGCCTCAAGGGCGAGATGCGCGTGCTCGACGTCCTGCTGCTGGCGGGCGGCCTCACGGAGCGGGCTTCGGTCACCGCGGCGCGGCTAGTCCGGGGCGGCGAGGCCCACGACTTGGCCCTCGACGCCCTGCTGCTGCGCCAGGACATGAGCCACAACGTGCGCCTGCGCCCCGGCGACACGATACTCGTGCCCGAAGAGACCAACAACAAGGTCTACGTGCTGGGCGACGTCAACAGCCCCGGCGTCTTCCCCCTCAAGGGCGAGGTCACGCTGTTGCAGGCCGTGGCCATGGCGGGTGGTCCGGTGCAGCGTGGACCGGCCACGGCCCGCACGATTCACATCGTGCGCCGGGGTGCGGTCGAACGCGCGGTGGTGGCGGGCGCGGCGAGCGGCATTCGGGTCGAGGCGATCCCGGGCGGCCGGGCGCTGATCAGCGCCGACCTGCAGAACTTGTTGCGCAACAGCGCGACCCGTGATATCAGCGTGCAGCCCGGCGACGTGATCGTCGTGCCGCAGTCCGGGCTCACGGGCCTGCAGGTCGCCCTCAACATCCTGGCCGGGCTCGTCTGGCCGTTCCGCTGGTAGGATGGTTGAGGCGGCACGAGGTTAGTGACGATGCCGATCTACGAGTACCGTTGCGGCGACTGTCGGGCGCGCTTTTCGGTCTTCTTCCTGCCGCCCGAGCGACCCGACCCGCGCTGCCGGCGCTGCGGCAGCACCAACGCCGTCCGCCTCATGTCCCGCTTCTCGATGGTGCGCTCCGACGAGGCGCGTCTGGACGCCCTGGCTGACGACCCCGACCTCGCCAGTGTGGACGAGTCGGACCCGCGCAGCGTCGCGCGCTGGATGAAGCGCATGGGACGCGAGATGGGCGAAGACCTGGGCCCCGGGTTCGACGAGGCCCTGGAGACCATGGAGCAGGGCGGCGGTGAGGGCGAGGTAGCGGACGCAGAGCCGCCCGACTGAGTGGTGCAGCCTGGTGGGTGCTGCGGCGTGCGGGCTCTTTCCTATGGAAGCAGGTCGCTGACGGCGATCCGAACCGTCGGGGCGGCCAGCGGCGCGATGCTGTCTCCTGCGGCCAGACGCATCGTGGCTCGGTAGGCAGATTCGTGGGGTTCCCGGTAGATCTCCAGGACGCGGTCAACAAGGTTGAGGAGCCAATATTCGGGGATGCGCGCGCGGGCGTACATCGCCTGCTTGCGGGTGCGGTCAAAGTCCAGCGTGGTGTCGGCGACTTCCATCACGAGGACGGCCGTGGCAGGATGGCGATCGGCGCGAGTTCTCGGGGGACCCGCGACCACGGCCAGGTCGGGCTCAGGCTCGGACTCCGCCCCAAGCGCCAGGGGCAGTTGGACGCGGACGCTGTACTCCGGAGCCAGCGCGCCGAGCGCGCTCTGCGCCAGTTCGACGGCGGCCGCGTGCAGCGCGCTCTGGGGTGTCATCTCGACGATCTCTCCGCAAACGAGCTGGACGCGGGCTCCCGGAGGAAAGGCGCGGGCGGCAACCAGCCGCTCGTACTCCTCCCGGGTCCACAGCTTTGTGCGCACACCCATGGCGCCTCTCCCTGACGCCTATCATACCCGAAACACACTCGCGTGGGCCACCGCGACCGTCGCCGCCGGCCTGGCGCTGGGCCTGTTCGCCGGCGCGGCCGCGCACTCAAGCGCCGGCGCACACCCCGGCGCCCCCGCGCCCCGTCCCAACGCCGTGCTCGCCGCCGATCACTGGGCCTACCCGGCCCTCTACAGGCTGGCCGCCGCCGGGCTGGCACCTCTGTGGGCGGCCTCGGCCCGACCGCTGCCTCGGCTCGAGGTCGCGCGCATGGTGGCCGAAGCGCTCGAGCGCGCGGCGCAGTCCCAAACTGCTGGCGCGCCACGCCGGGACTTCCTGCAGGCCGACCTGGCCGCGCTGCGCGACGAGTTCGCCGCCGAGCTGCGCCTGCTCGAGGAGGCGCGCGCCGGCCGGCAGCCCTCCGGTGCGGTGGGCGCGGCTCTGGGCGCCGCCGGCACGGTACGCGCGGCCGGCGGCACCGCCCCGCACTTCGTGCGACACGAGAGCAGCGGGTTCGATCTCGACCGCGCCTACCTTGGTGCGCGCGCTGGTGACGTCGCCGTCCAGGCGGGCCGCGATCTCCTCTGGTGGGGGCCGGCCTTCCGAGGCGCGTTCCTGCTCTCCGACAACGCCGGGCCGCTCGACTACCTGAGCCTGTCGGCGACCTCCGGCCGGTTCCGCATGGTCAAGCTGGTCGCGCCGCTGGCCGACCCCGAACGGTACCTCTACGGACTGCGCGTGGACTGGCAGGCGCGCGACGACCTGCGGATCGGCTTCGGCGAGGTGATGGCGGCCTCCGGCGGGCCCTCGGTGCTCTATGCGCTGAACGTCGTTCCAGGCATCGCCTATGCCATCGCCCACTATGTGCGCACCGGCTCCAACGACAACTACAGCTTCGCCCTCGACGCCGACTGGCGACCGCGGCCCGGGACGCTGTTCTACGGCGAGCTGTACGTGGACGACCTGGCCGTCTTCGACCCCTACAACCCCTTCCCGCACCGCATCGCGGGTACCGTCGGCCTGTACCTGGCCGACCCGTTCGGCGACGGCCGCACCAGCCTGCGCTTCGAACACAGCCGGGCGAGCAACTGGATCTACGCGGCGCCCGCGCCGGGAGCGCACACCCTCCGCGGGGCCCGGGCGGTCGGCCACTGGTGCGCGCCCGACTGCGAGTTGTGGTCGGCGGCGATGATCCGGCAGCTGTCCCCGCGCTCCGGCGTGCTGGTCGGTTACGACCTGATCCGCAAGGGCGAGGGCCGGCTGGGTGAGACCTGGACTGACCCCGACGACGCGTGGCGGCGCTACTACCTGTCCGGTGTCGTCGAGACCACGCACGCCCTGCGCGCTGCGGCCTGGTGGTCCGCGGGCGACCTGCGCGCGACCCTGACCGCGGTCTGGAGTACCGCGTCCAACGCGGGGCACGTCGCCCGCGCGACGCGTCAGGGTTGGTTCGTTCTGTGGGAGGCGACCTATGGGTTCTGACCGCACCGACGTCGAGCGGCTCGGCGGGCCACCGGCCCCCCAGCCCGAGGCCGAGCCCGGCCTGCGCGACTACCTGGACGTGCTGCGCCGGCGCTGGTGGCTGCTGGTGGTCACCACCGGCGTGGCGTTCTCGGTGGCGCTGGGCCTGAGCCTGGGTATGGCGCCGGTCTACCGCGGCCAGGCCACCGTGGTGGTCGACCGCAGCGGCTCGTCGTTCGCCATGACCGCCGACCTGACGGGCATCAGTCAGCAGGCCTTCGTGGACACCCTGGCCGAGCTGGTCAAGAGCCGGGCCGTGGCCGAGCAGGCCCTCGAGCGTCTGGGTGTCCCCGCGGAGGCCCGGCCCGCCGTGCTGCGCACGCTCCAGGCCGGGCTGCGGGTGCGCCGCGTGCGCAACGCCGACCTCATCGTCATCGAGGCCGAAGGCGCCACGCCCCAGGACGCGGCCCTCTACACCAACGCCGTGGCCGAGGCCCTGCTCGACTGGCACGTGGAATCGCGCCGCAAGCAGGCCGCAGCCGGCCGACAGTTCATCGAGGGCCAGGTCGAGGCCGTGGGCCGCGAGCTGCGCGCCGCTGAGGACGCGCTGGCCCGCTACAAGGTAGGGGCCGGGCAGGTCTCGCTGTCGGAGCAGAGCACGCTGGCGGTGACCAAGCTGGCCGAGTTCGAAGCGCAGCGGCGCGCGGTGGCTACCGAGCGCCGGGGGGTCGAAGCCAGTCTGCGCGAAGCCCGCGCGGCGCTGGTGCGTCAGGCGCCCACCGTGCCCGCGTCGTTTGTCGAGGGTGAAGACCCCGTGGTCGCCCAGGTCCGCGGCGACCTGGCGAGGCTCGAGCTGGAGCTGGTGGGCCTGCAGCGCCAGTTCACCGACCGGCACCCGCAGGTGCTCGCGACCCGGGCGCGCATCGAAGAGGCCAAGGCCCGCCTGCGCCGGCAGGCCGGCCGCACGCTGCTCTCGCAGGAGTTCGCGGCCAATCCGCTGCGCTCCGACCTGGCCGGCCAGATCATCAAACTCGAGGTCGAGCGCCAGGCGCTGCAGGCGCGCGAGGCCGCGCTGGCCGCGGTGGTGGGCCAGTACGCCCGCGACGTCCGCGACCTGCCGCCCCGCGAGGTGGCCCTGGCGCGCCTGACCCGCGACCTCAAGGTGGCCGAGGAGACCTACCTCCTGCTCTCGCAGAAACTGCAAGAAGCCCGCATTGCCGAGTCGTCCGTGGTGGGCGACCTGCGCATCGTTGACCGCGCGGCGCCACCCGAGGTGCCGGTGCGGCCGCGGCCCGTGCGCAACATGCTGTTCGGCGCGCTGCTGGGTTTGGTCGTGGGGCTGGGAGGCGCGTTCCTGGCCGAGGCGCTCGACGACACGTTCCGCACGCCCGACGAGGCGGCGCAGTTGCTGGGCCTACCGCTGCTGGCCGCGATCCCGCGCACGAACCCACCTCCGGCCGAGGCGTCAACCAATAACGCCCGTCCGGGCCGCGGCAACGGCCGGCGAACCAGGGGCGGCGGTCAGGCCGCGGCGATGCCGCTCATGACCGCCGAGCACCGCCGCTCGCCGTTCGCCGAGGCCTTCCGCCACCTGCGTACCAACCTCGACTACCTGAGCCCCGACCGGCCGCTGCGGACGGTGCTCGTCACCAGCACCGGCCCCGAGGAAGGCAAGAGCACCGTCACCGCCAACCTGGCTGCGGCTCTGGCGCTGGCTGGCCGCCGCGTGTGGGTGGTCGAGGCCGACCTGCGCAAGCCCGCGATGTCCTGGGCGTTCCAGCCTGCGGGTACCCGCGGGCTCTCCGACCTGCTGATCGTAGGGGCCGACCCCGCCGCCGCACTCGCCCCCACGCAGATCGAGAACCTGTCGTTCGTCCCCGCCGGCACCCCGCCGCCCGACCCCGCGGAGCTGCTCGGCAGCCAGCGCATGCGGGCGTTCCTGGCCGCCGCCCGCGAGCAGGCCGACGCCGTGATCGTGGATGCGACTCCCGTGCTGCCGGTGACCGACGCCGTGGCCCTGGCCCCGCACGTGGACGGGGTGCTGCTGGTGGTCGACCTCGCTCGCACGCCCCGCGACGCCGCCCGCCGCGCCGCCGCGCAGTTGCGGGCCGTGGGCGCGAGGGTGGCGGGGGTGGTCGTGAACAACGTGCCGGCCAACGGGCGGGGGTATTACTACTACCGCTACTACCCGTACGCGCGCGAAGAAGCGGTGGCCGGTGCGGACGGTTGAGGTGCGATGGTTACCCTGCCGCTGACCCGTTCAGCTGGTCACCGAGGGAGGCCGGAGGGTCAACCTTCCCAGGCCCTGCGCGAGCTGTGGGCGTTCCGCCACACCGTGCTGGCCTTCGCCGAGCGGGACGTGCGGCTCAAGTACAAGCAGACGGTCCTCGGCGTGGCCTGGGCCGTTATCCAACCGCTGGCCTTCATGGACATCTCCTTGCTGACGTTCGGACGGCTGGCCAAGCTGCCGGGAGGCGGGGTGCCAAAGGCCGATGGACGTGGGAGGGTAGACCTCAAAGTCAAGGGCGTGTCGCGGCGGCTGCGTAGGCGGTTGCTACAGGAAATCCACCGCGTAGGCGGGAAGCCCTGCCGGTTGCTCCGCCGCGTAGGCCGCCAGGGCCTCGGCGATCGGCGCGAACCGGTCCGCAGGCAGTGTGTAGGGCACAATGAGCACGCCGAAGTGGGGACGCCGGTCGTTGAAAAACTGAATCGTGAGGCGGATGAAATCGTCACGATTTCGCGTGACAAGACACCGGCCGTCCCGGGCGGCGCGTTCGAGTTGCTCGTGGTCGGAAAGTCCCTCCGCCCCGACCTCATGCGCACTGACGGCATCCGCGCCGTGAGCGCGCAGCAGCTCGGCTATCCGCTGGCTGAGGTCTTCGTCGAGGTAGTATTTCAACGGCCTTCGGCGGCCAGCGAGGGGTGGCGTTCGGCGAGTCCTTGCGGGCTCCAGGAGTCGTTGCGGGCGATCAGCCGGTCGATCTCCTCCTTATACGCGGCGTAGTAGCCGAACGCCGCCCGCAGGTGGGCTTCCGAGAGCCAGTGGTAGGTCTGGCGCAGGCGGCCGCGGTCCCGGTCGAGGCTTTTGTAGGTGGCGATGATCTCCCAGACATCGAGGCCGGTGCCGGCCACGCGGGCCCGCCGCCCGAAGGGTCCGTCGGCAAAGAAAATCCCGGGGCACCGCCGCATCTTGACAGCCTCCACGAGCAGCTCGTTGGCGACGGAAGAGAAGTCGCGCCCCGTCGCCTCGGCCAGGGATTGGATCTCCCTGGCGACGTCGCCGGGAATGCGCAGGCTCTTCTGCACTGTGGGCATCGATGTCGCTCCTTTTGTGCGATGTCCGCAATTGTAGAATACGGTGGAACGCATTGTAAGTCAACGCATGGGATTGTCTCTCGAACGATTACTCGAAAATATTGGCGTAACAATATCAGCCCTGCATGAGGTGGAAGCGCGGTGGGCGCCGACGGAACCGCCCTGCAGGTAACCAAACTCGAACTCGTCATCGAGGGCGGCCCACGTCCCCGCCTGGGGCAAGCCCTGCGGGAACTGTGGGCGTTCCGCCACACCGTCCTGGCCTTCGCCGAGCGCGACGTGCGCGTGAAGTACAAGCAGACCGTCCTGGGCGTGCTGTGGGCCATTCTCCAACCCCTGGCTTTCATGGTGATCTTCTCCGTGGCCTTTGGGCGCCTGGCCAAAGTGCCGGGCGGCGGTGCCCCCTACGCGGCGTTCTCGCTGTCCGTCCTGGTCCCCTGGACGTTCCTGCAAACGGCGGTGACCTTCGGCGCCAACTCCCTGCTGATGGATTCCGCCATCATCCGGAAGGTTTACCTTCCGCGGGAGGTGCCGGTCCTGGGCGCGGTCGCCCACGCGGGGGTGGACCTCGCCATTGGCGTCGGTCTCTTCGCCCTCCTGGCGCCGGTGGTCGGGGCGCGCTTCTCGCCCACCTGGCTGCTGGTCCCGATCCTGGCCGTGCTGCTAGGGCTGCTGGCGGTCGCGGTGGCTCTGCCGCTGGCCGCCCTCAACGTCTACTACCGGGACTTCCGCTACGCGCTGCCGTTTGCGCTGCAACTGTGGCTGTTTGCCTCGCCGGTCGCCTACCCGCTGTCCGTCGTGCCCGCGCCGTGGCGCGAGCTCTACGTGACGCTGAACCCGGCCGCCGGCCTCCTGGACGCCTTCCGGCGGGTGCTGGCGATGGGGGCGTGGCCCGACCCGGGCCTGCTGGCGGTCAGCCTGGCGGGCACGGCGGTGCTTCTGTGGGCCGGCTACTGGATCTTCAAGGGCCTCGAGCCGAACTTCGCCGACGTGGTGTAGGCCGTGGCCTACGCGGTGCGCCTTGAAGAGGTCACCAAACGGTACAGCGGGGGCGGCCCGCGCTACGCCTCGCTGCGCCACGAACTCTCCGAAGGTGTCCGGCGCCTGGCGGCGCGGTTGCGCGGGCTCAGGCCCGAGCCCCGAGGCACGCTCGCCCTGGACAGGGTTTCCTTCGAGGTGGAAGAGGGGGAGGCCTTCGCCATCATCGGCCCCAACGGGGCGGGTAAGACCACCGCCCTCAAGCTCGTCTCCCGGATCAGCTACCCAACCGGGGGCCGGGTTCGGGTCCGGGGAAGGGTGGCGGCCCTCATCGAGGTCGGCTCTGGCGTCCACCCCGAACTCACCGCGAGGGAGAACATCTGGCTCTACGGCCAGATCCTGGGGATGAGTCGGGCGGAGATCCGCCGGCGGTTCGACGAGATCGTGGAGTTCGCCGAACTCGCCCACGTCCTGGACACGCCGGTGAAGATGTACTCCTCGGGGATGCAGCTTCGCCTGGGCTTCGCTATCGCGAGCCACCTGGAGCCCGACATCTTCGTGGTGGACGAAGCCCTGGCTGTGGGCGACGCTGGCTTCCAGGCCAAGTGCGTGGAGCGGATGACGAAGCTGGTGGGGGAGGGGAGAACCTTGCTTTTCGTATCCCACAACCTCTCGGCGGTCGAAGCCGTCTGCACTCGAGGGCTGTTCCTGCTCGACGGACAGGTTCGAAAGGTGGGCAGAGTTCGGCAAGCGCTGCGTGCCTACATGAATTGGGTGGACGCGGAGCATCAGGCGCGCCTGGGAGAGGAGATCGCAGTGCGACCCTCCACTCTCCTCCACTTTGAAGGCATCTGCTGTTATGGCGCCGACGGAGGCGAACGCTACGCGTTTCGCACCGGCGAGGACGTTGAGCTTCGCCTCCGCTTCAGGCCTCTCGCTCCTCTACGACGCCCATATGTAAGCCTGGGCATCACTGACGGACGCCCCGGGAACCTGATCCTGTGCTCAATGCTTGTGGACGGAGGAGCTCCAGAGTGTGTTGAGGACCCCTTCGAGGCCCGGCTCAAAATGCGGAGCCTCCCGCTCCTGCCCCGTGTGTACCAGCTCTGGTGCTCTGTTCGGACGGAGCATGCGTTTGGAGACGTGTTCGACTGGCAACCTGTGGGCACTTTCCGCGTGACCGAGCCGCCATCACTCTCCGGTCCGGCGGCTGTTGCGCACACGTCGACGGATGGTCCCGTACATGTGGACCACTACTGGGAGGTCGTCCCGTGCCGGTAGCGCCACCGGATACCCCCCCGAGGTTAGACCCTGTCTTTCTGACGGAAGACGACTTGGAGGATCTGGCATCTTTCACAGGATTGAGTCGCGACGCCTGCCTGGAGCGAGTGCGCGCGTTCTCAAGCGAGGAATTGGCCGAGGCCTGGCGGAGAGCCGACCCGAAGACGCCCGAGGAGATTGTCACCTTCTATGGTTCAACCGATCTCTACATCTGGGAACTCATGCAGTGGCATGCGAGCCCGGCACGTCTTCCCTACTGGCAGGCACTCTCGAGACTCGTCCACCACTGGCCAGCGCAGGCCGGGTGGCGCCGCGTGCTGGACTTTGGTTGCGGGGTGGGGACCGACGCCCTGTACCTTGCGACGCAGGGGTACGACGTGACCCTGGTAGACGTTCCAGGTCCCACCTTCGAGTTCGCCAAGCATCGATTTCGACGCCGGGGCCTTTCGGCCCGGTTCATCGAGTCTCGCTCTCCGCTCTTCTTGCCAGACAGAGTCTACGATGTTGTGGTCTGCTTTGACGTCTTTGAACATCTTCCCGACCCTCTTACGGTGGCTCGAAAGCTTGTGGATTCATTGCGGATCGGAGGCCTGATGTTGCAGCAAGGAAACTTCGGAGACGAAGGGCACCACCCGTGCCACCTTCGCAGTGGGATCAAGCAGTTTGGCGGATTGCGCTGGCAGATCCATCTCGCGGGGCTGGGTCTACGCGGTGCAGACGGCGCCATGGTCTACCGGAAGGCAAGTGGAGTAGAGCGTCTCACTCAGCGGGCCCGGTTTATCGTGTGGCGTGGCACGCGATTGTGGATCATACGAACATGACGGAAAGCCTTTCTCTCGTTTCAATCGTCGTACCCACCCGCAAGCGCGCGATCTTACTCCGTGATCCCTGACTGCCTTCTGAGCCTTGTCGCTCACCTGCTAGGGCCTTGGTTGTGCGCGTTGCGATGCCCCAATACTTGTGTGTAACAGCCGCGAAGCAGGGTCTAGCAGGCGGCCACGAGTGAAAAGTTCCTACTGGGGCTCGGCCGCCTCAGTTTCAATGTGAGGGCTATAGGGTTCGCACCCCAGACAATGCCGAGTGACCTACCATTCGCGTCGGTAGTGGTGCCCACCAGGAACCGGGCGGCCGGACTTCTGCGACGATGCCTGAAGAGCTTGCTCGCTCAAGACTATCCTCCCGATCGATACGAGGTTATCGTCATCAACGACGGATCGACGGACAACACCTCTGAGGTGGTCGCGCGTTTCGCCGGAAGAGAGACCCCTCCCGTCCGCTACGTGCCCCAGCCGCACGGTGGCCTGAACAGCGCCCGGAACGCCGGGATTGCTGCAGCCCGGGGTGACCCCATCTGCTTCGTCGACGACGACGTGGAAGCCCCGCCAGGATGGCTCTCAGCCCTTGTATCGGGGGCACTTCGTCACCCGGAGGCGGGCTGCTTCGGAGGCCCCATCCGGCTCCGCCTGGAGGGAACGCCTCCTCGCCTGCGCGGCCATGAACCGCTCGGCGAGAGCGAGCTGAATCTGCGGGACGCGGAGGGAGAGGACGCTCTCGTCTGGGGAGCGAACATGGCTGTTCGCCGCAGCGCCCTCGCACAGGTCGGCGCCTTCGACGAAGAGCTCCCGATCTCCGGTGACGAGCAGGAGTGGGAGGAGCGGCTGCTCGACGCAGGGGGCAAGATCCGCTACATCGCAGACGCGTGGCTATGGCACCTCCGAACGCAGGAGGACCTCAGGTTGACAACCATGATGCGGCGGCGCTTCATTCGTGGAATGCATCGCATTTTTTACCTTCGGAAGCGCGGCCTCCCGCTGCCGACGGTCCGCGGCGAGTTGATCTCGGCGCTGCGCGTGGTGGGTCACGCCGTCAGGAGACGGTGTGCCTGGGGGCTGCTGGCTGCTGCGGGGCATGTCGGAGCCGCTTGGGCACCTGTTGTGGAGGGACGGAGACGTTGACCCTGCGCAGCCAGCTGCAGTCGGTCTCTGTCGTCATCCCCACCCGGAACCGCTTGGCGCTCCTGCAGGAAGCAATCGAGAGCGTGCGGCGCCAGACCTATTCCCACTGGGAGCTGATCGTCGTGGACGACTGCTCCGAGGATGACACCTGGGCCTGGCTCTCGTCGCTCGGGGATCCCCGCATCCGGGCCGTGCGGCTGGAGCGGCACTCGGAGCGCAGCGCGGCACGGAACCGCGGCCTCGCCGAGGCGAGGGGTGAGTACGTGCTCTTCCTGGATGACGATGACCTGCTCACCCCGAGGGCCCTGGAGCGCCTGATGGAGGCCGCCAGGAGGCACCCGGATGCGGTCGGGGTCGCCGGCGCCGCGGTCCAGTTCGACGGCAGGGGGCACCGCCGCCGCGTCTCCTGGGTGAAGCGGCGGTGGCAGGGGCGAGTCTGGCCCGTCGTGCTCTGGGGGCGATGGATCCTGCCTGGGCAGGCGGCGATCCGCCGCGACGAATTAGTCCAGATCGGGGGATGGGGCGAACGCCTGACGGCCGGCGAGGATCAGGAACTCTGGCTCCGGCTTGGGCTCCGCGGGCCGGCCGTACTCCTGCCTAACGTGGTGCTAAAGAACCGGGTGCACATGACGTGGCGCGGGGCGGACACGGCCGAGGTGGAATCGCGTATCCGCCAAGTCTTCCTAGAACGGTTGCCCGCCACCGAGGCCAGCCTGGCCCGACGGGTCCTCGCATCCAGGGAGGCCTTTGGGCGCGCCGCCACCGCTTACGCCGAGAATAGGTTTCGCGAGGCGTTTACCTGGTGGACGCGGAGTCTGCGCGAGGCGCCTGACGTCACTCTGTCAGCGCCTCTGCGAGAAACCCTGCTGGGGGTAGGGGTTCGGATCATCCTCGGCCTCGTGCTTGGGTCGCGCGGCGTTGATCTACTCCGGCGCGCATGGCCCCGCGGACGCGAGCGGCTACGTAGGGCGCCGCATGGCCAGGTCCAGGTATCGGGTTCGGCCCTTCGCCCATCAGATCACCGGATCGGCGATTGATGCTTCTTGACCGGCGCCCGGGGCATCTGCTTCGACTCTCCGGATTTCGGAACTTGAGGCCCGAGAAGGGCCACCCAGGAAGACTTTCAACGCCGTTGCTCCGAACCCCCCCCAGGGAGTGGAGTCGCCATGAGTGATGTGGTCCTCGTCACCGGCGGGGCGGGGTTCATTGGTTCCCACCTCGTGGAAGCCCTCATTTCTTCGGGCCGGCGTGTCCGGGTGCTCGACATCTTTGAGCCACAGGCTCACGAAGGCAGACCCGCCGACATCAGGTCCGATATCGCGTTGCTTCGTGGGGATGTCGCCGATGCTGCGATCTGGCCCAGAGCGCTCGACGGCGTGAGCGAGGTCGTGCACCTGGCAGCGGCCGTCGGCGTCGGCCAGTCGATGCACGAGATCGTGCGCTACTGCCGGGCGAACGTGATGGGAACCGCGTACCTTCTGGAGGCGCTCATCCCCCGCCGGGACCAGATCCGAAAGCTGGTGGTTGCCTCCTCGATGTCAATCTACGGGGAGGGGGCATATCGGTGCCCGGCCTGTGCCGGCGAACGGGAAGCGGAGCGGCTGCCGGAGCACCTGGCGACCGGTCGGTGGGAGCCGCTCTGCCCCGAGTGCGGCCACGAGCTGGAGGCCGTCCCCACGAGGGAGGAGAAGAGGCTGCGGCCCTCGTCGATCTACGCTGTCACCAAGCGCGACCAGGAGGAGATGTGCCTCACCTTCGGCCGGGCGTACGGCATACCCACCGTGGCCCTTCGCTTCTTCAACGTCTACGGACCCGGGCAGGCGCTCGGGAACCCCTACACGGGGGTCGCCGCTATCTTTGCCGCCCGGCTCCTGGCGGGCGAGCCCCCGCTCGTCTTCGAGGACGGCAGGCAGAAGCGCGACTTCGTCCACGTAACCGACGTCGCCGCGGCGTGCGTAGCCGCGCTCTTGAGCCCTGCCTCGGACGTGGCGATCAACATCGGCACAGGTCGTCCGGTCACCGCGCTGGAGGTGGCCACGGCTCTCCGCGACGCGATCGGAGGACCCGCCCCAAAGTTCCTGGGCTCGTTCAGGGCTGGCGACGTCCGTCACTGTTTCGCGGATGCGACCAGAGCCCATCACCTCCTGGGGTGGGCGGCGACCGTCGCCTTCCAGGAGGGCATAGGCGCTCTTGCCCGGTGGCTCGGAAGCCAGCGGGGATACGCCGACCGCCAGGTTAGGGCGATTGCGGAGCTGCGGGTGCTCGGACTGGTCCGGTAACGGAGATGGGTGCGCCTCGCGTGTCCGCCGTCGTCGTGAACTGGAACGGGGCGGCAGATCTAAGGGAGGCCCTCTCGAGCCTCGTCAGCCAAACTTACCCGAACCTCGAGGTCATCGTTGTGGACAATGGGAGCGAAGACGAGTCCAGTCAGGTGGCTGAAGGGTTCGGGGTGCGGTGGCTCCCGCTCGGTCGCAACCTCGGACTCGCTCCGGCCATGAACGAAGGCGCCCGGGCTGCGACCGGCGAGTACCTGCTCTTCCTCAACAACGACATGCGGTTCGCGCCCGACTTTGTGGAGTGCCTGGAGGCGGCGCTGGCGGCGCATCCAGACGCCTTCGCCGCGGACGCGAAGCAGTTCAACTGGGAGGGGACCGAAGTGGTGCACTCGCAGACGCTGCTCCAACCTTCGACGAGTGTCGCTCCACCCATCCCCAACTGGTGCTTGGCTCAGCTCGACACAGCCGAGACTGCCCCCTGTGTGTTCGGCTCGGCAGCGAACCTAATGGTGCGTCGGGATCAGTTCTGGGAGCTCGGCGGGTGGGACGCGGGCTATCTGATCGGCTCGGAGGACCTGGACCTCTGCCTGCGAGCCTGGGCACGGGGCTGGAAGACCTTGTATGTCCCCGAGGCCGTGTGTTGGCACCGCGTGGGCGCCGCAGGGGACACCCCGACCGGGGCGAGGACACGCCTTTACGGGTCCGCGACCGGGACGCTTCGCCTGGCCGCCATCCACCTGCCGACCCATCTCTGGCTCCTCGTCCTCGGCCGGTTCGTCGCAGGCACCCTGAAGGATGTGGTCGGCCAACCGCACCGCGGAGTGGTTCGGCTGCGAGCCTTGTGGCGCTTCGCGGCGAGCGCCCCGGATATCCTTCGTCGAAGGAGGGCTCTGAACCGATGGGGCCCGCCGACGAAGCGCTTGAGAGCCGTTGCGGAGATCTGATATGCGCGTCCGGCACCCGACCTGGTCCTCCCCGGCGCGCGGCCTCGCCGCGCGCCTGGACACCCTGGTCACGGACCTTCCGCTCACATCGGAGCAGGACGAGCGAGAGAGCCGGCGGATCCTCGTGGAGAATTGGCACCGACTGGAAACCCTGGCGGCCGCGCTCGAGAGCGCCCCGCCTGGACCCGTCCTCGATATCGGCTTCGGATATGGGTACTCGGCCGCTGCCATCCGAGCCGCACTCCCACAGGCACCCCTGGTGGTTATCGATCGGCCGCGGCCCGTCGTCCGGTCCAGCGAGTGGCGACACCTCATCGCCTACCTGGGCGCCATGCCTGTATTGGCGGACGCGATGGCATTGCCGTTTAGTCGTGACCGCTTCGCAGCGGTCGTCGCAGGGGAACTCATCGAGCACTTATCCCCGGAACGCATGCCTACGTTCCTGGCGGGGGCCGCGGAATTGCTGATGCCCGGCGCTGTACTGGTGATCACGACGCCGAACCTCCTTGCTCTGAGGAACCGAATCTTGCTTGCCGCCGGTCGCTCGCCGTTCGACCGCCCTCTGCCCGAGGAGCGGTTCGGGAATACCTTCGGACATCTCCGGGAGTACTCGGCCGAGGAAGTCGAGGACCTACTGCGATCAGCGGGACTGGACGGGGTGACATGCGTTACGGTGGCTAGGAGCCTGTCCGAGAAATCGGTCTTGGACAGGACTTTAGTGCGCTAAAGTCGAATCGTTGTCCATGCCGACCAAAGAGTACCGTCCCTACAGTCCGCATCAGCTCCTGATCCTCCCG
>JAVKIJ010000040.1:0-27159 GCA_031459535.1 Candidatus Fervidifonticultor quintus
GGTCGTAGACGCGGCACGCCTGGCCACCGGCCGGCAGGTTGTGCTCACCCCCACGTCTGCGGGCACAGGCCCGATGAGCGATGTGGGTGAACCGCTGGATCTGCCGATCCTCAGCATCGGTGTCGGCTACTGGGGGTGCAATGCCCACGCACCGGACGAGCACATTCGGCTCGCTGACTTCCAGGAGACGGTCGTGATGATGGCGCACGTGCTGGAACGCTTTGCCTCCCTGTGAGGCTTCCGCAGACGGTCTGACCAGGAGAATCCGATGACGCTCAAAGATGCTGCTGCAGCCCAACATACCAGCGCGCTGGAACTGGTGCGGACCCTCGTCCGACAACCCAGCGTCGCCGCCACTGGCGAGGGGATCGCCGAGTGTGCCGCGCTGGTCCGCCGGGCCCTCGAGCAGGCCGGCGCCCGCGTCCAGGTCCACCAGCTCGGTGAGGCGGCGCCTCTGGTCATCGCCGAATTCCCGGGCGCCGGCAACCGCACCCTGCTGTTCTACAACCACTACGACGTGCAGCCGCCGGATCCGCTGGACGAGTGGGAATCGCCGCCGTTCGAACCGACGATCCGCAACGGCCTGCTCTACGGCCGGGGCGTCTCCGACAACAAGGGCGACCTGACCACGCGCATCGCGGCGGTCGCGGCGCTCCGGGCCACGCACGGCCAGCTGCCCGCCACGGTGAAGTTCCTGGTGGAAGGCGAGGAAGAGATCGGCTCGGTCCACTTCGGCCGGTACGTGCAGCGCTACAAGGAGGCGCTTGGCGCGGACGCCTGCATCTGGGAGTTCGGCCAGCGGGATCTTGGAGAGCGCCTGGTGATCACGCTGGGGGTCAAGGGTATCTGCTACCTGGACCTGGAGCTGGAGGCCACCAGCCGCGATCTGCACTCATCGTTGGGCGCCATCGTGGACGGCGCGGCAACCAAGATGGCCTGGGCGCTGGCCTCCCTCAAGGATCCCACGACCGGCCGAGTCCTGGTGGAAGGCTTTTACGATCGCGTGCGGGCGCCGAGCGCCCGGGAGCTCGAGGCTGCGCAGCAGATGCCGTTCGACGAGCAGGAGCTCAAGGCGCACATGGGAGTGGAGCGGTTCATTGGCGGGTTGACCGGTCTCGACGCGCAACTCCACCTGCTCTACCAGCCCACCTGTACCGTGTGCGGTTTCGAGAGCGGCTACACCGGGAAGGGGTCCAAGACCGTGCTGCCGCGCCGGGCACGGGCGAAGGTGGACTTCCGGCTCGTCCCCGATCAGGACCCCGAAGAGATCGCGGCCCTGGTGCGCCGCCACTTCCAGCGCCAGGGGCTCGACGTGAAGATCACGCTGCTGGGGGGCGAGCGCGCCTACCGCACGAACCTCGACGATCCGTTCGTCGGCCTCGTGACGGAGGCGGTCCGGGAGGCGACCGGCCGGGTGGTCACCGTTCATCCCACGTCGCCCGGCACCGGACCGATGTACGATGTGGGCGGGGTGCTCGGCGTCCCTATCGCCGGCCTCGGAGGCGGCTACTGGGGCGGGAGGGCCCATGCCCCCAACGAGAACATCCGGCTCGCCGACTTCCACGAGACGATCTACCTGATGGCCCGGCTCATCGAGCGCTTCGCCGGGCTGCCCTAACCCTGCGGGCGTTGCATCCGGTCCTTGAGCGCGGCCAGCGGCGGGCTCAAGGCTACATGATAGGTCGCGGTTTCGTCCAGCCGGCGATGCTCCTCGGGCAGGGCGGCGAGGCGTTCGGTGCAGCGTCGGCGGATCTGGGCGAGGCTCTCGGCGTGTTGGCGCCGTCCGGCCCGCATGACCTCCACCAGCAGCGGCGTGCTGCCCTGCGGGCCCGGCTCATGGATCAGCGCGATCAGGTCCTCTTCAGGTTGACCATGGGCGTCAGCGCGCCGCCAGACCTGCTTGCGGCCGGGCAGGGTGGCCTTGCCGGTGCTGAGCTTCACCCGGTAGCCTTTCTCGTCTTCGACCAGCTTGTAGACCCCGCCGATGCTGGGCGCATCGGCTGAGGTCCCCAGTTCGGTGCCGACCCCGAATGCGTCCACGGCGGCGCCCTGGTCCAACAGTTCGCTGATGCGATATTCATTCAAGTCGCCGCTCAGCAGGATCTGCACCTCGCGGAAGCCGGCGTCGTCCAGCGCCCGGCGCACGGCCCGGCTCTGTGCCACCAAGTCGCCGCTGTCAATGCGGACCCCACGCAACCGCGCACCGCGGCCCGCCATCTCCCGGCCCACGGTGATGGCGTTGGCTGCGCCCTGGAGCGTGTCATAGGTGTCGATGAGCAGAACCGCGTTATGGGGAAAGTCGCGCGCGAACGCCCGAAACGCCTCCAGCTCGTCAGAGAAGGACATGATGTACGAGTGGGCCATGGTGCCCACGACGGGGATGCCGTAGAGCATGCCGGCCAGCACGTTCGAGGTCCCGGTGCAACCGGCCAGATACGCGGCCCGGGCAGCCTTGAGAGCTGCGTCGGTGCCGTGATCGCGCCGTGGCGAGAAGTCCACGACCCCGCGGCCGCGCGCGGCCAGCACGCAGCGGGCCGCCTTGCTGGCCACCATGACCTGGAAGTTCAGCGTATTGAGCAGGAAGGTCTCGACGATCTGGGCTTCGATGCGGGGCGCTGTGACCTCGAGCAGCGGCTCCTGGGGGAAGAAGACCTCGCCTTCCGGGATTGCGCGCACGTCACCGGTGAACCGGAAACCCCGGAGGAAGTCCAGGAAGCCGTCGCTGAAGAGCCTCAGGCTGGCGAGATATCGTATGACCTCGTCGCCAAACCGCATGGTCTCCAGGCCGGCCAGCGCCGTGTCCAACCCCGCGCTCACCAGGAATGTCCGGTTGGGGGGCAGCGTGCGGACAAAGAGGGCGAACGTCGCCCGATCGTTCATCCCGTGACGGAAATAACTGTCTGTCATGGCCAGCTCGTAGAGGTCCACGAGCAATGCCAGGTTGTCGGGCGTGATGTAGCCAAACCCGGGGGCTCCCGGAGCCGACGGCGATTGGTCGCTCATAGCCAGCGCAGGCGGCGGAAGATAGCGAGCATGATCAGGACGCTAGAGGCCATAACCCCCAGCGCCGCGTGGAACCCATAGGGCCACTCGAACGGCGGGAAGACGCGGCTGAAGTTCATGCCGTAGATCCCCGAGATCACGGCCAGGGACGCGAAGACGGCGGTGATGATCGTGAGCACCTTCATGATCTCGTTGAGCCGGTTGCTGACCAAGCTCAGGTAGATGTCGAGCGCGCTGGCCAGCAGGTCGCGGTGGGTGTCAATCTGTTCGGTGATGCGCAGCAGGTGGTCGTAGACGTCCCGAAAGTAGGCGCGCAGCGGCTCCCCGACCAGCACCGTGTCGTGGCGCATCACCAGGTTCATCATGTCGCGCTGCGGCGCGGCTACGCGCCGCAGGTGCAGCAGCGACCGCTTGGCCGCGAACAGGCGATCCATGGTCTCCCGGGCCGGATTCACGAAGAGGGTGTCCTCCAGATC
The DNA here is from genome assembly GCA_031459535.1 of Candidatus Fervidifonticultor quintus. Lineage (GTDB taxonomy): Bacteria > Sysuimicrobiota > Sysuimicrobiia > Sysuimicrobiales > Humicultoraceae > Fervidifonticultor_A > Fervidifonticultor_A quintus. Next base: position 3,480 of record JAVKIJ010000040.1, read on the forward strand.
TTCGATGTAGCCGTCGAGGATGTCCAGCACTGGGAAATAAGAATCTACCACCGCATCGAGGATGGCGTACAGCAGATACCCGGGCATGCAGCGCAGGTCAGGCGGCGCCTGTCGCAGGCGACGCCTGACCTCTTCGATGGCCGGCGGCACCCCGCTATGGACCGTGATGACGTATCCCGCCCCGTAGAAGACGTCGATCTCGTCCAGTGCCACGTCTTCCCCGCGTTCGCCGGCGGGACGGGCAGCATGCGTCGTGATGAACAAGAACCCCTCGTACTCCTCCGCCTTCGGTCGCTGCCGGCGCTGGAGGGCGTCTTCGACGGCCAGCGGGTGGAGGCGGAAGATGCGGGCCACACGCTCCATGGCGTCATGGGTGGGATCGGCCAGGTCGATCCAGGTGACCTGCCCCTCGCGGGCGGCGAGGGTCTCGAGGGGCTCAGGCGGGTCGGCGATCACCTCGGCCCCGCGCAGCGCCAGGACGTGCATGATGGGGACCGGCGACGCGGTGCGCATCGCAGGTGATGTTCGGCCCGAGGCGGAGTCCTCCTTGTAGGAATAGGGCCGCGCCGGGTGCGGTTGGAGGACGGGTGAAAGGGGTGAGAGGACCGTGGCAGTCGAGGTGGGCCAGCAGGTTCCCGATGTCATGCTCGTCAACTACGACCGCAAGGCGGTGAGGCTGCGCGAGTTGCTCGGCAGACCCACGGTGCTGGCGTTCTTCCCGGGCGCCTTCACGGGAGTCTGCACCAGGGAGATGTGCGCATTCCGCGACAGCCTGGCGAAGTTCAATGCCCTGGGTGCGCAGGTCATCGGCATCAGCGTGGACACGCCCTTCGCGCAGAAGGCGTTCGCCGACGCCAACGGCCTGAATTTCCCGCTGGTCTCCGATTTCAACCGCGAGGCCGTCCGAGCCTTCGACCTAGAGGATCCCGGATTTGCCGGCGGCCTGCTGCCGGGCGTTGCCAGGCGCTCGGTGTTCGTGGTCGATGGGGACGGGGCTGTCCGGTTCAAGTGGGTCGCTCCCACCCCGGCGACGGAGCCGGACTACGCCGCCGTGGAGTCCGCGGTCAAGAATCTCGCGCGCTGATCGCCAACACGTCCTGGGACGGCGGGGCTGGCGCTGCGAGCTTCGCGGCCCGCACGCCGAGCAGGCGCACCGGCCGGTCCACGGTCACCCGCTCGAGCAATTCCAGGGCCACGCGGGCCACCGTCTCCTCGTCGTCAACGGGCGCGGCCAGCGTCCGTGACCTCGTGACGGTGTGGAAGGGTACCAGGCGAATCTTCAGCGTGATGGTCGCCGCCCGGTATCCCTCCTCGCGCAGGTCGCCGGCGACTTGGGCGGCGAGCCGCATGATTGCCTGGCGAATCGCTTCGGGCCGGCGCAGGTCCACCTGGAAGGTGCGCTCCCGGCTGATGGACTTGGGTTCCCAGCCGGCTTCCACCGGGCTGTCGTCAATGCCGCGGGCGATGCGGTGTAAGTGGGTGCCGGCACGGGGCCCGAACGTCTCCTGCAGGCGGTCCTCCGGGACAGCGGCCAGGTCGCTGACCGTCCTGACGCCGAACACTTCCTGCAGATGGGCAGCCGTTTTGGGCCCCACGCCCCATAGCACGGTGACCGGGAGCGGAGCCAGCCGCGATTGGACCTCGTCCGGGGGAATGACCACCAGACCGTCGGGCTTACTCAGCCCCGATGCGATCTTAGCCACTAGCTTGTTGGGCCCCACGCCGACCGACGCAGTCAGGTGCAGTTCCCTGGCGATGCGGTCCTTCACGGCACGCGCGACGGCTTCGCCGGTCTCGGGCAGGCCGGTGCAGTCGAGGAACGCCTCGTCCAGGCCCAGCGACTCCACCACGGCGCCGGTGTCGCGGAGGATGGCGTGCATTCGCTCGGAAACTGCCCGGTAGGCGTCGAAATCCACGGGCAGGAAGACGGCATGGGCGCACAGTCGGTACGCGGTACGCAGCGGCATGCCCGAGTAGACGCCGAACTTACGGGCTTCGTAGGACGCCGTGGAGACGACGCCCCGTTTGCGCGGATTGCCATCGCCGCCGACGATGACCGGTCGACCACGGAGATCGGGCCGGCGCAGCTGCTCGACCGCCGCGAAGAACGCATCCATGTCGACGTGGAGGATGGTCCGGCCTGCCATGAGCCTTCTCTTCTGACAGTTCGCGGTGTTCGGGCGGCGAGTCCTACTGGGAGGCAAGGCGGGCCATGATCCGGCTGGACGGGAAAGTGACATTGATCACCGGCGGGACTGCGGGCTTCGGCCTGGCGACCGCACGGCTGGCGCGAGAACTGGGCGCGAAGGTGGCCATCGCCGCCCGGCGGGCGGATGCTGGCCAGGAGGCTGCTGATGTCCTGGGCCCGGATGCGCTGTTCGTGCCGGCGGACGTGTCGATCGAGCGGGACGTTCAGCGCCTGATCGCCGCGGTCATCGCGCGCTTCGGGCACCTGCACGTGCTGGTCAACAACGCGGGCATCATCCGCCGCGTGCCAGTGCTGGAGGAAGATGCCGCGCACTGGGACCACCTGCTGGCGGTCAACCTGCGCGGCACCTTCCTGTGCTGCAAGTACGCGCTGCCTCACCTGATTCTCACCAGGGGCGCCATCGTCAATGTGTCGTCCAACCTGGCGTTTGGCACTCCCCATGGCCGCACACCGGCCTACGACGCCAGCAAGGCCGGCGTCCTGGCGCTGACCCGGGCCATCGCAGTGCGGTACGGGCCGGACGGTGTCCGTGCCAATGCCATCTGCCCGGCGTTCATCCCCACGGACCTGAACAGGGACGTCTGGGAGGGATGGACCGAGGACCAGCGGGCGGCGTTCGTGGAGACATTCCCGCTGCGCCGCGCGGGGACACCGGAGGATGTGGCGCGCGCCATCGTCTTTCTGGCCTCCGACGCGGCGTCGTGGATCACCGGTACAACCCTCTGCGTCGACGGCGGCCGCGGGGCGATGTGAGGGCGCAGAGAGCCCGTGGACTACGGAGAGGGAGCGTTCCATGAACGGACTGGCACGACGACTGTGGGACGAACACCGGGACATCGCCGAGCGATGCCTGGCCCATCCCTTCGTGCAGGGCATCGCCAGCGGAGCGCTGCCTAGGGACCGCTTCGCGTTCTATGTAGAGCAGGATGCCTTCTTCCTGGAGACCTTCGCCCGCGCCTACGCCCTGGCCCTGGCCAAGAGCCCGGATCGCGAAGGGCTGTCCGCCTTCAAGGCGCTGTTGGATGGCGCGCTGGACGAACTGAAGCTGCACCGGGAGTACGCGGCTAGGTGGGGTTTGACGCTGACCCCGGTGCCGTCTGCAGAGACCCGCGCGTATACGGACTTCCTCCTCGCGGTGGCGTCGCTGGAGCCTGCCGGTCACATCGCGGCGGCCATGGCCCCATGCATGCGGCTCTACGCCTACCTGGGACAAGCGTTGCTGCCGGTCGTCACACCGTCCAGCGCCTACAGGGAGTGGGTGGACACCTACAGCAGCGCCAACTTCGAGGGCCTGGCCGCCACGCTCGAGGGGCTCCTTGACCGGTACGGTGGCGATCCGGCCAGGATGGGCGCGCACTATCGTTGGGCCATGACGCTGGAATGGCGCTTCTTCGACGCGGCCTGGCGACACGGAGCTTGATCGGCTATACTGAAGTAGTAGCCAGAACTATATAGCGATCCTCTGGGGGAGCTCGGGCGAGCCGGGCTGAGAGTGCGACCTGTCCGAAGGGGGCGCCGTCGCAGACCCCAAGCACCCGATCCAGACAATGCTGGCGTGGGGAGCGAGGTGGACGAGTCGCAGCCGCCAGTCCGGGACGGATGGGCGGCTGCGAGATTTCTGGAGCGGAGGTGAGAGCGTGGCCGCGTCAACGGTAACCGCCGCCGAGGCATGGTGGCGCGAGCCGCCGGAATGGGGCATCCAGCCCGTGCCCTCGGCGCTGCGACAGTTGCGGCGGTGGGATGTCGGCGTCCTCTGGTGGAATCTGGGCATCAGCCTGCTGGTCCTGGTTGCCGGAGCCCTGCTGGTGCCGGGCCTGGGGCTGCGCGACGCGGTCGCGGCCACCGCCGTCGGCGCGCTGCTGGGGAACCTGTTGCTGGGCATCGCTGGCTACATCGGCGGCCGGACCGGACTGCCGGGTATGGTGTTGTTGCGCGCGCCCATGGGCGTGCGGGGCTCGTATGCGCCCACGGCGCTCAACATCCTCCAGAACATCGGGTGGGGCGCGTTTGAGCTGATCATCATCGCGACCGCTGCGCACGAGATCAGCCGGCGCCTGTTCGGGGTGTCCGCCTATGGGTTCTGGGTGGTCCTGTTCGGCGCCATCTGCACGCTGATGGCTGTCGGCGGACCGTTGGTGGTGGTCAGGCGCTGGATCGGCCGCTACGCCGTCTGGCTGGTGCTGCTCTCGACCGCCTACCTGAGCTGGTACGCGGTCACGCGCTTCGATCTTCGGACGCTGTGGGGGAAGCCAGGGGATGGGTCGCTGCCGTTCTGGCTCGGCGTCGATCTGGTAGTGGCCATGCCGATCTCATGGATCCCGCTGGCCGCAGACTACACCCGCTTCGCTCGCCGTTCGCGGGATGCCTTCTGGGGCACGGCCGCCGGGTACGCCATCGCCCACGTCTGGTTCTACGTGCTGGGCGCCGTCTTTCTCCTGTCCCTGCAGGCGAAGGATCTCGTCCAGGCGGTGCTGGCGATCCCCGCGGGAGGGCTGGCGCTACTGATCCTCCTCGTGGACGAGACCGACGAGGCCTTCGCCAACGTCTACTCCACGTCGGTGTCGCTGCAGAACCTGTTCCCCAGGGCGAGCCAGCGGGCGCTCGCTGCCGGCGTGGGCGCGCTGTGTACCGCCCTGGCAGCCACGATCCCGCTGGCGCAGTACGAGAGCTTCCTGTTCCTGATCGGAGCGTTTTTCGTGCCGCTGTTTGGGGTGCTAGCCGCGGACTACTTCGTCATCAGGCGGAGGCGCTACGAGGCCGATGACCTGGCCACGTCGTCCCCGCGCACCACGTCCCGGGGCGTGCGGTGGCGCGCGGTGCTGGTCTGGGCCGTGGGATTTGCGCTGTATCAGTGGATCGCGCCTACGGACATCCCCGGGTGGAAGGTGGCCCTGGCGGTGCTGGCTGGCGCCGCCGGCGTGCCGTTCCCCCTCAGCGGCGCGCTCCCCTGGCTGGGCGCCTCGCTGCCAAGCTTCCTCGCGGCGTTCGTGCTCCACTGCCTGTTCGGCCGCGGCGAGGTTTCGGCACAACCCATCTGGAGGTGATATAGGTGGCCACCCAGAAGCTCGTGCTGGCGGCGGTCTTCGCGGCGCTGCCCGTGGTCCTCTCGTTCTTCCCCGGCGCGATTCCCGCAGCCGGTGCCAAGTTGCTGCCGTGGCAGCACATGACCAACGTGATCGCCGGCGTTACCCTCGGCCCCTGGTATGCCGCGTTGTCGGCCGCGGCGGCGGCGTTGCTGCGCAACTACTTCGGGGTCGGCACCCTGCTGGCATTCCCAGGGGGCATTCCCGGCGCGCTGGTCGTGGGCTTCGCGCACATGGTCTGGCGGCGGCCCTGGGTGGGGCTGCTGGAGCCCCTGGGCACCGGCCCGGTGGGTGCTACCGTGGGGGCTCTCCTGGTGGCACCGGCGCTGATGGGCAAGGCGATTCCGCTGGGCACGCTGCTGCCCGCCTTCCTCGCCAGCAGCGTGCCGGGAGCCATCCTCGGCGTGCTGGTGCTGCGGGCCCTGGCGCGCGCTGGCGTCGTTGGCGCCGGGCAGGCCTCGCACTCGTGACCGTCGGCGGGGGCAGCTCGGATCAGGCCGGTGCCCGGGCTCTAGCCGCAGGGGTCGCAGAACAGGTACCGGCCCTGCTCGCTGCCGTCCGCTCCCGGCGGCCGCTGGTTCACATCTTCGCGAACTTCGTCACGATGCAGGACGTCGCCAGGGCCACCCGCGCCGTCGGCGCGCTGCCGGTGATGGCGCTGGCCGGCCCAGACGCCGAGGAGATCGCCGAGCAGGCCGACGCGCTGGTGCTGAGCCTGGGCACCCCGACAGCTGATAGGCTGGACGCGATGCACGCTGCCGGTCGGCGGGCCGCGGCGCGGGCGGTGCCCATCGTGCTCGACCCCGTGGGGGCAGGCGCCACGACCTTTCGCACGACCGCCGCGCGCGGACTGCTGGCGCATCTGCCTGTGGCGGTGATCCGTGCCAATCGCGGTGAGGCCGCCGCGCTGCTGGGCCAGGCGGGACGGGTGCGTGGAGTGGAGTCCGTCGCCCCGGAACCCAACGCCGCAGCCACCCTGGCGTCGCGGCTGGCAGCCGCGTATGGCGGGGTCGCCGCGGTCACCGGACCCAGTGACGCGGTCGCCGATCCCAAGCGGGCGGTGATCATCGAGCATGGTCATCCGTGGTTGGCCGCCGTCTCCGGAGCCGGCTGCATGGTCACCGCGCTGGTTGGTGCCTTCTGCGCCGTGGGCGGCGACCGCCTGGCCGCTGCGGCGGCCGCGCTGGTCTGTTTCGGTGTGGCCGCCGAGATCGCAGCCAGGCGGGCTGCGGGTCCGGGCACGCTGGTCCCCGCCCTCCTGGACGCGTTGTACCACTTGGATGTGGAGAGGACGCGGCATCCACTCCGCGTCAAGGAGCCCTGATGCGATTCGACCTGAGCCTGTATGTGATCACAGATCGCACCCTCGCCCGGGGCCGGCCGTTGGAGGACATCGTGGCCGCTGCCATTCGGGGCGGCGCCACCATGGTCCAGTTGCGGGAGAAGGAACAGCCGGCCCGGCAGATCGTGGAGATGGGCCGCCGGCTCCTGGCGATCACCAGGCCGGCGGGCGTGCCTCTCATCGTCAACGACCGGGTCGATGTGGCGATGGCCATAGATGCCGACGGCGTGCACGTCGGGCAAGACGACCTGCCGGTGGCTGATGCGCGCCGGCTGATGGGCCCCGAGCGGATCGTCGGCGCGTCGGCCGGCACGGTCGGGGAGGCGGTGGCGGCCGAAGCCGACGGGGCCGACTACGTGGGTGTGGGGAGCGTCTTCGCCACCACCACGAAGCCTGATGCCGGCGAAGCCATCGGCCCCGAGGCCATCGCAGAGATCAAGGCGGCGGTGCGCATCCCCATTGTCGCCATTGGCGGCATCAGTGCGGCTAATGCGGCCGAGGTCATCCATGCCGGGGCCCAGGGCGTCGCCGTGGTCTCGGCACTGATGGGCGCAGACGACGTGAGGGAGGCCGCCCGGCGGCTGGCGGAGGTCGTGCGTGCCGCCCGGCGGTAGCGGTCCAGCCTCGCGGCCAGGTCTGCCGCCGCGCACCGCCGATCTGGGCGAGCTGGCGCTGCTGGCCCGCATCGCGGCTCGCGTGGGCGCCCAAGACGAGCGCGTCGCCGTCGGGATCGGCGACGATGCGGCGGCGCTGCACCTGGCACCGGGATCGCTGGCGTTGTTCACCGCCGACGCGCTCGTGGAGGGCGTGCACTTCCAGCGCACGACCAGCGAGCCCGCTGACATCGGCTGGAAGGCCCTGGCCATCAACGCCAGCGACGTCGCGGCCATGGGCGGACGTCCCAGGCATGCCGTCGTGTCCCTCATGTTGCCCGACGATCTGGAGGTGGCGTGGGTGGACGGGTTCTATGACGGCCTCCTGGAGTATGCCGGCCGGTCAGGCATCAGCGTCGTGGGAGGCAATCTCGCTCAGGCGCCACTGGTGATCGTGGACATGGCGTTGTTGGGTGAGGTGGAGCCGCAGCGGCTGATGCGGCGGGCCGGCGCACGGCCGGGCGATCTGGTCGCGGTGACCGGTGCCCTGGGCGGCGCGGCCGCGGGGCTGGTGGCACTGCGCGAGGGCATGACCGACCCGCCCGGCCAGACGCTCATCGCCCGGGCCGTCTACGCGCAGCGCCGTCCAGAGCCGCCGCTGGCCGCCGGTCCCCTGCTCGCCGCCTCGGGCGCCGTCCACGCCATGATCGATCTCTCCGACGGGCTCGCCATTGACCTGTGGCGCGTCTGCGAGGCGAGCGGCGTGGGGGTGCGGATCGAGGCCGAGCGCCTGCCCGTGGATCCGGCTGCGGCGGCGGTGGCGGCAGCGGCGCAATGCAGCGCTCTGGAGATGGCCCTCTCGGGCGGCGAGGACTACGAACTGCTCTTTGCGGTGGCGCCCTCCGATGCCGGATCGGTGCTGGACCGCCTCGTCGCCGAGACCGGTCGCCCCGCGGCGGTGATCGGGGAGTTCACACCGGCGTCGGCTGGCCGCCGGGTCGTCGGGGACGGGGGGCCACGGCCGCTGACACCCAGCGGCTGGACGCACTTTCGGGTTCATGTTGACCCGCACGGGGAGTGAGGCCGCATGACCGTGGTCAGGGCCATGACCATCGCCGGGTCTGACTCCGGCGGAGGAGCCGGCATCCAGGCAGACCTCAAGACGTTCGCGGTGCTCGGCGTGTTCGGCACCTCGGCCGTCACGGCGCTGACTGCGCAGAACACCACCGGGGTCACTGGCGTCGTCGAGATCGCGCCCGAGTTCGTGGTCCAACAGATCGACGCCATCATGGCCGACATCGGCGCGGACGCCGCCAAGACCGGCATGCTGGCCAATGCGGGCATCATCGAGGCCGTGGCCGCCTCGGTCCAGCGCTGGAGCCTCGCCAAGCTGGTCGTGGACCCGGTCATGATCGCCAAGAGCGGCGCCCCGTTACTGCGGCCTGATGCGATCCACGCGCTGCGCACAGTGCTGCTGCCGGCAGCGATGGTCGTGACCCCCAACCTGCACGAGGCCGGCGCGCTGGTGGGGCGTCCGGTCCGCACCCAAGCGGAGATGCGCGAGGCCGCCCGCGCGATCTGGGCCATGGGGCCACGCTACGTGGTGGTCAAGGGCGGCCACCTGGACGACACCGATCGCGCCGTGGACCTCCTGTTCGACGGCGAGGCCTTCCAGGAGTTCTCGGCACCGCGTGCGGCCGCCCGGCACACACACGGCACCGGATGTGTCTTCTCCGCGGCGATCGCCGCGGAACTGGCGAAGGGCCGCACGGTCCCCGAGGCGGTCGGCCGGGCGAGGGCCGTCATCACCGCCGGGATCGCGGCTGGGCTGCCCATTGGCCGGGGCGTAGGCCCCGTGGACCCGACCGCGATCTTGCGACGCTAGGGCGCCCGGGCCTCCAATCGCTATGCGCTCGCCGCGGCCAGCGCCTCTTCGAGGATTCCCAGCCCCGCCTCCAGATCCACGTCGCTGATGGTTAGCGGCGGGAGCAGCCGGACCACGTTGTCGAAGACGCCCGCCCGCAGGATGACCAGGCCCCGCTCGTAGCACTCTCGGATGACCCGGGAGGTCTCTTCCCTTGCGGGTGCCTTGGTGCGCCGGTCGGTCACCAGCTCGATGGCATTCATGGCCCCAAGACCCCTGGCCTCCCCCACCAGGGCGAAACGCCCGGCCATCTGCTGGAGCCGGGTGCGCACGACCTCGCCGATCCGGGCCGCCCGCTCCAGAAACGCCGGGGTGGCAATCATATCAATGGCGGCCAGCGAGGCGGCGCAGCTCACCGGATTTCCGCCGAACGTGCCGCCCAGGCCGCCCGCTGAGGGCGCGTCCATGACCTCGGCGCGGCCCACCACGGCCGCGAGCGGCAGCCCGGCCGCCAGCGACTTGGAGAGGACGATCAAGTCCGGTGCGACCCCCGCGTGCTCGACGGCAAACAGCCTGCCGGTGCGGCCGAAGCCGGTCTGGATTTCGTCGGCGATCAGCAGGATGCCCCGTTGCCGGCAGATCTCCGCCACGGTGGGGAGGAACTCGGGCCTGGGCACCACGAACCCGCCCTCGCCCGCCACCGGCTCCACGATGACCGCGGCCACGTCGTCGGCGTCCACGTGCGTGCGTAGGAACGTCTCTAGGGCCCGTCCGGTGCACAGCTCGCACGCGGCGGGCTCTCCGCCAGCCGGGCACCGATACGGGTAGGAGTAGGGGGCCCGGTAGACCTCCGGTGCGAAGGGCCCGAAGCCGAACTTGTACGGCCTGACCTTACTGGTCAGGGTCATGCCCATCATCGTCCGGCCATGGAACGCGTACTCGAAGCAGACGATCGCACGCCGCCCGGTGGCCGCCCGCGCGATCTTCACGGCGTTCTCCACGGCCTCGGCCCCGCTGTTGACCAGCAAGGCCTTCTTGGCATGCCCACCCGGTGTGATGGCGACCAGGCGCTCGGCCAGCCGAACGTACGGTTCGTACATCGCCACGTGGAAACAGGTGTGCAGGAACCGATCCAGTTGTCCCTGCACGGCGTCCACCACAGCCTTTGGGCGGTGACCGGCGTTGATCACCCCGATGCCCGCGGCAAAGTCAATGAACTCATTGCCGTCCACGTCCCACAGCCGGGCGCCTTCGGCGCGCTGCACGAATACCGGCACCGTGGTGGCCACCCCGCGCGGGACGTACTGCTCGCGCAGCTTCAACAGCTCCCGAGACTGCGCACCGGGGATGGCAGACATCGTACGGGGCATTGTCCCTCCCTCCTTGAGAATCGTCCCTCGGGCGTCCCGCCGTTTTTCCTGCGCGCCCCTGGGCGAATCTAGCGGCCGAGATAGGCGCGTTTGACGTGCGGGTGGTCAACGAGGTCGCTGGCCCGTCCTTCCAGCACGATGCGTCCGGTCTCGAGGACATAGGCGCGATCGGCGACCTCCAGCGAGAGGTAGGCGTTCTGCTCCACCAGGAGGATGGTGCGCTGCTGGCGGTGGAGCCGCACGACCACATCGAAGACCGCATCCACAACCTTGGGCGCCAGGCCCAGCGATGGCTCATCCAGCAGGAGGAGCTTGGGGTCCGACATGAGCGCCCGCCCGATGGCCAGCATCTGCTGCTCACCGCCCGACAGGGTTCCGCCCAACTGCCGCCGCCGCTCGGCCAGGATCGGGAAGAGATCGAACACGGCCTGCAGGTTGGACGCGATCCGGGTGCGGTCGGGGACGGTCAGCGCGCCCATGTGCAGATTCTCCGCGACGCTCAGGTTCGGAAAGATGCGCCGGCCTTCGGGGACGTGGGCGATGCCGAGCCGCGCGATCTCGTGGGGCTCCATGCGTTCGATGCGCGTGCCCTCGAAGGAGATACTGCCGTCCACCGGGTGGACGATCCCGGAGATCGCCCGCAGCACCGTGGTCTTCCCGGCCCCGTTGGACCCGATGATGGAGACGATCTCTCCCTTCTGCACCGTCAAGGAGGCCTCCCGAATGGCCGGGACCAAGTCGTAGGTGACGGTGACCGTCCTAACGTCGAGCACGATGCCGCTCTCCCAGGTACGCCCGGATCACCGCCTCATTGCTGACGATGCGGTCCGGGCGGTCCTCGGCGATCTTCCTCCCAGAATCGAGCACCACGATGTGCTCGCACAGGGAGAGGATCGCATCCATGACGTGTTCGACCACCATGACCGTGACGCCCCGATCGCGGATGGCCCGGACCAATGCCACCGCGGCCTGGACCTCGGCGGGATTGAGCCCGGCCATGACCTCGTCGAGCAGCAGCAGGTCGGGCTCCGTGGCCAGGGCCCGCGCCAGCTCCAGCCGTTTGCGATCCTCCAGGGTCACGCCGCTGACCAGTTCGCTGGCCTTGGGTGCCAGGCCCACGAACTCCAGGATCTCCTGCGCCTTTCTCCGCGCGGCAGCCATGGTCGGCGTGCGGGCGAATGCTCCCACGGCGACATTGTCGAGGACGGTCATCTTGACGAAGGGCGCAGGAATCTGGAATGTCCGGCCGATGCCCAGGCGGGCGATCCGGTGGGGCCGCAAGCCGGTGATCTCGCGGCCCTTGAAGAGCACCTGGCCGCCGTCGGGCCGAAACACCCCGGTCACCAGGTTGAAGAACGTCGTCTTTCCGCTGCCGTTGGGCCCGATGAGGCCGACGATGCTGCCCTGCTCCACCGTGAGCGAAAGACGGTCCACGGCGACCACGCCGCCGAACGCTTTGGTCAGCTCCAGCGTCTGGAGCACGGTGTCCTCACCACTTCACCCGGCTGCGAATCCACTGCCAGGCTCCGCGCGGCGCAAGGCGCGGGCCGCCTCCGCCCTCCAGCAAACCGACGATGCCCCCGGGAATGAAGAGCACGACGGCACAGATCGCCGCGCCGATGATCACCAGGTAGAGAGTTCCCTCGCCCCACACCAGCCACAGCAGGCGGTTGACGATCTGCACCAGGAACGCGCCCGCCAGCGGCCCCCAGAAGGTCCCCACGCCGCCCAGGAAGACCATGACCACCATGAGATCGGTGATTGTCCCGCCCAGCACACTGTCCGGGTGGATGTAGGTGAGCCAGTAGGCGTACACGCCGCCCAGCACGCCGGGGAAGAAGGCGCTGAGCGCGAACGCGTTGATCTTGGTGGCCACCGTGTTGACCCCGACCATCTCCGCGGCCTCCTCGTGCTCGCGGATCGCCAGCAGCTTGTAGCCAAACGGCGAGCGCTCCAGCAGCACGTATGTCACCACATACGTGAGCACGGTCAGCGCCAGCGTGACGTAGTAGAAGTACGGGAGATTCAGCAGGGGCGGCAGCTGCATTCCGAACGCCCCACCGGTGATGTCCAGCACCGTGGCCACCTGTCGCAGCATTTCGCCAAACGCCCAGGTCGCGATGGCGAAGTACGCCCCGCGCAGCCTCAACGTGGGGTAGCCGATGAAGGCCGCCACCAGCGCGGCCAGTACGCCCGAGGCCACGAGGCTGGCGCCGAAGGGCCATGCGTAGACGGTCATGGTGATTCCCGTGAGGTAGGCGCCCAGCCCGAAGAAGGCGCCGTGGCCGAAGCTCAGGTACCCGGTGTAGCCGCCGATGACGTTCCAGCTCTGGGCGAGCGCCGCCCACATGAGCACCTCGGTGGCAATGCGGATCCAGAACGACGACACCGTCCAGGGCAGGCTCAAGACCCCGGCGGCTGCCACCGCCACGGGAACCCACCGGACGAACCCGGCGCGCCACGCCACCCTGCGCCCCGTCGCCTCCAGCGCCACCTCAGAGCCCCTTCCTCAGGATGCCGCGGGGCGCGACCAGCAAGCTGCCGTACATGAGGAGGAACAGGGCGAAGAGGGTGTAGCGGCCGCTGACGTAGACGGCGACGAACGATTGAATCAGTCCCAGCATCAACCCGGCGACGACCACGCCGGGTACGTAGCCCATGCCAGCCAGCACCACCACGAAGAAGGCAAAGAGGACATACTTGGCCCCCATGGCCGCGTGGATGGAAAACAGGGCCCCGATCAGGATCCCGGTCATCCCGGTGAGACCGGCGTAGAGCGCATAGACCAGGCCGCCCACCCGCCGCACGTCCACGCCCAGCAGCGCGGCGGTGTCGCGGTCCTGCGCCGTCGCCCGGATGGAGATCCCCACCCTGGTCCCGTAGAGGAACACCATGAAGAGGATGGTCACTGCCACGCCGAAGACGAAGCCGGCGAACCGCAGGGCCGGGACGGTCGTGACGCCCAGGGAGACGCTCTGTCCTGACAACCATGTGGTCACCGACCGCACGTGGTAGCCCCACGCGGACAGCGCGCCGCCCTTGGCCAGCGTGGAGAGGCCAAAGGTGAAGACCAGGCCCATCAGTGCCGGATGGTGCCGCCGGGTGCTGACAGCGCGGTAGATCAGCGGGTAGACCAGCCATCCCGCCGCAAAGAAGATCAGGAAGATCAGCGGGAGGTACATCATGGGATCGTGCCCGAGGAATCGCACCAGCCAGTAGGCCGCATACGCGCCCAGCATGATCCACTCGCCCACGGCGAAGTCCACGATGTGCATGACGCCGAAGCACAGGGAGAATCCGACGCCGACGACGATGATGAGGCCGCCGATCAGCGCCCCGTCGATCAGGGTCTGGAGGAACAGCTCCAAGGCGCGGGCAGGCCGGGGCGGGCGGAGCCCGCCCCGGCAGGCTCTACCGCTTGTCCCAGGGTGGCGTCGGGTACTTCGGCGCCTTCACCCGCAGTTTGCCGGGGCCCACCTCCACGGTCACGCCCCCCTGGTACTGGAGCGCGATGGGCTGGAGGCCCGCATTGTCATGATAGAAGTCCCCGGAGGTCGCGAACTTGATCGGGCCGTAGAAGGTCATCAGGTTGAGCTGCTCCAGGGCTGTGATGAGCGCATCCTTCTGGGCCTGGCTGAGGGGCGCCGTGGCCCCAATGGCCCGCAGGGCCTCCTGGAAGGCAATGCCGGCAGCCGTGCTGGCCGCCTCGGTGTAGTCGGGCTCGGTCCCAAACCGGGCCCGGAACACGTCGGCGTACTCCTTCGGGCTCTTGAAGAGAACCTTGCCCGCATGCTTCAGGCTGGGGGTCCACACCGACGTGCCGAAGACGTACTCGGCGTCCTTGCCCAGGCCCTTGCGAAAGTCCGGCGTGGTCATGCCATAGTGCTGCACGAAGGCCTTGGGATTGAACTTGAGCTCCTTGGCCGCCTTGATCATCTCCATGGCCGCCTTCTCATGGGATCCCATGGCGAAGATGTCGGGACCCAGGGCCTTGGCCGCGCTCACCGCCGGCGTGTAGTCACTGCCCTCGGGGACGATGTCGAACTTGAGAACCTTGATTCCGAACTTCTCGGCGGCCGTTCGAAACGCCTCGGCCGCGAACTTCGAGAACGCGTCGTCGATGCCCAAAATGACCATGGTCCTGGGCTTGGGTGTCACGTCCTGGGCCAGGGTCTGGATCGATGCCTGCGCGATGATGGTCACCGTGGGAATCGTCCCGAAGGTGTACTTGAACTTCCTCTTCCAGATCAGCGGGGATTCCGCCGACCCGGTGATGTGCGGCACCCTGTACTTCTCCGTGATGGGGGCCAGGGCCAGCGTGGTACCGCTGGCGTACGGCCCGAGGATGAAGTCCACCTTCTCCTGGGTGATGAGCCGCTCCCCCGCCACAGCCGCCGTGGCCGGGGTGCTCTGATCATCGGCGTAGATGAGCCTGACGGTGTACTTCTTACCGCCGATCTCGATCCCGCCCTGCTTGTTGACGGTCTCCGCCCACAGGTCGTAGCCTCGCTTGGTGACGCTCCCGCCGAAGGCGAGCTCACCCGACAGCGAGGTGACCACACCCACCTTGAACTCCGCCGCCTGCTGGGCGGCTGCCAGTCCCGTCCCCCAGCCGATCGCCACGAGCGCGACCAGCCCGGCAAGCCAGCCCACCGTACCCCACCGTGTCCGACTCATGGCT
Organism: Candidatus Fervidifonticultor quintus; assembly: GCA_031459535.1. Classification (GTDB taxonomy): domain Bacteria; phylum Sysuimicrobiota; class Sysuimicrobiia; order Sysuimicrobiales; family Humicultoraceae; genus Fervidifonticultor_A; species Fervidifonticultor_A quintus. The sequence continues at coordinate 18,622 of JAVKIJ010000040.1, forward strand.
CCCCTCCCTGCCATCCTGATGTCCTGCCCGTCGTCCCGGCGCGTGCGGGCCGCTGTCACCTCCTCACGTGTCAGGTGTGCTCGGGGGTTCTGCTCGACGCTGAGGCCTCCGGACGCCATAGAGGTTCGGTGTTGGAGTCTGGTCGGGTAAAGTGGACGACTCGCTCCACGGGACAGAGCCCCCGACGGTTGGCCAAGATGAGAGCCGCCCTTGCTGCTGTCTACGCCGCGCCCTTCTTGGATTCCTTGCGCAGCCCCACGCGGCGGCCAGATTGACACGCCAGCGCGTTGCTCGCCCGTCACGATGCCCACAACCCGGGCAGCGTCCAGGCGTCGGCGCCATCCACGGAGGCTCGCACCAGACCGGCCCGCACGACGGCGGCTCCCACGAGGCGAGGCGTCCATGCGAACGTGGCCTGGATCTCGGGGGAAGGGGCTGCGCCGACAATGCGGATGTACCGGTCCACCACCCGTGCCGCGGCGTCCTCGCTGGTCAGCCGTGCCGCGGCGGCGACCACTTCCGGCATCCACCGGTGAAAGGCGTCCCAGACGAAGCCGTTGCGCCACTCGGCTTCCTCGGCCACCTTGGCGAGGAGGAAGCGCGCCTGCAGGTCGTCCAGCGCCCGGTGAAACCCGTCCCCGCTCTCCCCGCGCTGCACGTACAGCCGGCGCAACGCCCGGGTCGAGATCGGCCCGGAGGCGAGGACGTGCTCGTAGATGGCCCTGGCCAGCATGCTCAGGCGGCCTTCGCGAAAGGCCTGCAAGTAGTCGTCGGGTTCCCCGACGTTACCAGAGAGGGCATAGAACGCCGGCAGTGTCTTCAGGCAGACGTAGGATGGCTTGCGGCGGATGACCTTCCCGTAGTAGGCGCGCCTCTGCGTGACCAGATCGTCCTTCCACTGCCACGCCCAGGTCCACATGCGGTCGATGCTGCGCGTGGCCAGGACATCGAAGAGCCCGGGCAACCCGCCCGGACCGCCGGTGAAGGCGAAGCAGAAGCCGATCGCGTCGATGAACCTCAGCGCGCCCCGCGCGGTGCGCACCCGGTGGCGGCGCAGGAGGCGCCGGCGGTGACGGGCCACGGCAGCAGGCGTCAGGGTCAGCATCCTCCTTCGAGATACGAGGCCACGCCGCTGACATCCTGGATGGCGACGGGGTGCCGCCCGGGGGCCGGGAGGGGAGGGGGAGGGGCAAGACGAAGGAACTGTAGCTCTCCCGCCTGCCGCGCCCGGCAGGCGGGAGACTGTGTGAGGGGTCAGTCCATGCGCGATGTGTACGAGACCGCCCTCCCCAACGGCCTGGGCGTGATCATACAGGAGGATCACGCGGCACCGGTCGCCACGTTCTGGGTGTGGTACCGGGTCGGCAGCCGCAACGAGCCGCCGGGTTGCACCGGTATCTCCCATTGGGTGGAGCATCTGCTGTTCAAGGGTACACCGTCCCATCCCGCGGGCACCCTGACCCGGCTCATTGACCGGCTCGGCGGGCGGTGGAACGCGTTCACGTGGAAGGACTACACGGCCTACTTCGAGGTGCTACCGGCCCCCCATATCGAGACCGCCGTGCGCCTGGAGGCTGACCGCATGCAGCACACGATCTTCGATCCCGAGGTGGTGGCCAGGGAACGCACGGTCATCATCTCGGAGCGCGAGGGTGCCGAGAACTTTCCGGCTTACTCTCTGCGCGAGGAAGTGGACGCGCTGGCCTTCAAGGCGCACCCCTATCGCCACCCGGTCATCGGCTGGAAGGACGATCTGCTGGCCATCACGCCGGAGGACCTGCACCGGCACTACCGCACGTACTATCGTCCGTCAAACGCCACCGTGGTGGCCGTGGGAGACTTTCGCACCGACGACATGGTCGCCATGATCGAGCGTGCCTTCGGCCCTGCCCCGGCCGGCCCGCCGGTCCCACCGGTGCGCCCCGTCGAGCCGGAGCAGGGCGGCGAGCGCCGCGTGGTGCTCCGGCAACCCGGCGGCGCCACCGCGTACCTCCACATGGCGTTTCACGTGCCGGCGGTCGACCACCCGGACATCCCGGCGCTGCTGGTCCTGGACGGGGTCCTATCGGGATTCGCGGGCCTCGTCCCGTTTGACGGAGGCGCCGGAGGGCGTAGCAGCAGGCTCTACCGGGCGCTGGTCGAGGCCGGCCTGGCGACCGACGTGGGTTCGGGTCTGGCACTCAGCATTGACCCCACGCTCTTCCGGGTCACGGCGACCGTGCGCAGCGGTGTCGACGTCAGGGTCGTGGAGGACGCCGTCCTCGGGGGACTGGCGCGCCTGCAGGAGGAGCCCGTGGGCGAGGCCGAGCTGGCGAAGGTCCGCCGGCAGGCCGAGGCCCAGTTTGTCTACCTGCGGGACGGGGTGTCCCGCCGCGCGATGGCGCTCGGCGCGTTTGCCATAGTGGCTACTCCGCGGCGCCTGTTCCAGTTGCGCGACGCGGTGCAGCGGGTCACCGCAGGGGACGTCATGCGGGTCGCCGGGACCTATCTGATCGAGAAGCGGCGGACCGTCGGGTGGTTCCTGCCCGAGGGTGCCCCGGCCCGGCAGGTGGCGGCATGACCCCTCCGGTGGTGGCCGCGGATGTACGGCGCACGGTGCTGCCCAATGGCATGGTCTGCCTGGTGAAGCCGGCGCCGGCCACCGGCGCCGCGGCCGTGCACGGCTACGTGAGGGCCGGCTCGATGTTCGACGCCGACCTCTCGGGCCTGGCGCGGTTTGTGGGCAGCATGCTGCTCTGGGGCACGCAGCGACGCACCGGCCCCCAGATCGCCGAGCAGCTGGATGCGATCGGCGCGAGCCTGTCGGTGGCGAGCGGGATCGAGGTCACGGCTGTGGCGGGTCGTTCGCTGGCAGACGACCTGCCGGTGCTGCTCGGCATCGCGGCCGAGGTGCTCATGGAGCCGGCGTTTCCGGCGGATCACGTGGAGAAGGTGCGTGGCGAACTGCTGACGACCATCAAAGTTAACGCGGTGGACACGCGCCAGGCCGCGGAGCGCGCGTTCCGGAGGCTGGCGTACCCGGCCGGCCATCCCCACAGCCGGAGTCCGGACGGCGAGGAGGCGGTGGTGGCGTCGCTGCGGACGGAGGCGCTCCGGGCGTTCCACGCCGAGCACTACCGGCCCGGCGCGACCATCCTGGCTGTCGTCGGTGATGTGGACCCGGCGCGGGCGACAGACCTGGTCGCCTCGGCGTTCGGTTCCTGGGCCCCGAGGGGGGCCTGGGTGCTGCCGTCCTTTCCGGGACCATCCCCATCCGGCGGCCGGAGGGAAGAACACCTCGCCGTCCCCGGCAAGAGCCAGTGTGACCTGGTGCTTGGGATTCCGGGCGTCACCCGTTCCGATCCGGCCTACTACGCGGTCATGATGGCCAACCTCTTTCTCGGGCAACTGGGCATGATGGGCCGCATCGGCCAGAATGTCAGGGAGAAGCAGGGCATGGCGTACTATGCCTTCAGTGAACTGCGCGCTGGATTGCTCCCCGGCCCCTGGTGGGTGCGTGCCGGGGTGAACCCGGCCAACCTCGAGCGCGCGCTGGCGGCGATTGTCCACGAGATCGGGGAGCTGCAGGCCGACGGCCCGGCCCCTGACGAGCTCGCCGATGCCCGGACATACCTGGTGGGCTCGCTGGCTGTGCGGCTCGAGACCGCTGGCGGTGTGGCGCAGATGCTGGCCGACATGGAGCTGTTCGGGTTGGGGCTGGACTACCTCGAACGCTATCCGGCCATCATCCACGGCATCAGCCGCGACGCCATCGTCGAGGCGATCCGGCGGTTCCCCGCCGACGCGTGCACACTGGCCGTGGCTGGACCGGAGCGGACGGCGTGACGGACCCCCGGGCCCAGCTGGCCCGTATTGCGATCCTGGGCGGCACGGGTGATCTCGGGCACGGGCTCGCGGTGCGCTTCTGCGCCGCCGGGCACGAAGTGATCGTCGGCTCCCGCAGTCCCGAGCGCGGGGCCGAGATCGCCGGGCGGTTGGGGCTTCGCAACGCGCGCGGCGCCGGCAACGCCGCCGCCGCCCGCGAGGGCGACATCGTCATCGTGGCCTGTCCCTCCGAAGGGCATGCCGCCCTCGTCGGAGCCCTGGCGGCCGAGTTGCAGGGCAAAATCGTGGTGGACGCCACCGTGCCCATCGGATCAGGGCTAACGTACGCCCCGCCAGCGGCGGGCTCCGCCGCGGCCGAAACCCAGGCCCTGGCGCCGGGCGCGCGGGTGGTGGCCGCGTTCCACACCCTGTCGGCGCGGCTGCTGGCCGACCTTGGCCGGCCGCTGGACCAGGACGTCCTGGTCTGTGGGGACGACGACGCGGCCAAGATCCGCGTGATGGATCTGATTGACTCCATTGGCGCCAGGGGCGTGGACGCCGGCGGCCTGGCCGCTGCGGCGACGGTCGAGGCGCTGGCGGTGCTGATCATCGGGTTGAACGTCCGGTACAGGCGCCGACACCTCGGCATCAGGATCGCCCACCTGCCGCCGCACGCGCGACCCCGATGAAGACGCTGCTGGCCTGGGCCCCAGAGCCCTTTCCGGAGATCCACCCCGGCGACGACCTGATCGGCGCCATCGCCACCGCGCTGCGGGACGCCGGGCTGATCCCGCAGCCAAACGATGTGGTGGTGGTCGCGCACAAGGTGGTATCCAAAGCGGAGGGAAGTGTCGTGGACGTGCGCACCGTGACGCCCAGCGCCCGCGCGGTGGAGCTGGCCGAGGCGACGCACAAGGACCCGCGCCTGGTCGAGGTCATCCTGCGCGAGTCCAGGGACTTACGCCGCGTGCGCCCGGGGCTCATCATCGCCGAACACCGGCTGGGGTTCGTGTGCGCCAACGCAGGCGTAGACCATTCCAACGTGGGGCTGGGTGACGATGTGGTGGTGACGCTGCCCCGTGACCCGGACGCGTCAGCCGCCCGCCTGCGGGACGGGCTGATGGCAGCGTTCGGCGTCGAGCTCGGCGTCATCGTCAACGACAGTCACGGCCGGCCGTTCCGTCAGGGCACCACGGGTGCGGCGATCGGCGCGGCAGGGGTGCGCGTGCTGCGGTCCTACGTCGGCGAGGCCGACCGCTACGGGTATGTGCTCCGCGTCTCGGTGGAGGCCATCGCCGACGAGATGGCGGCGCTGGCCAACCTGCTCCAGGGCCAGGCGGCCGAGGGCCGGCCGGTGGTCCTCATCCGCGGCGCCGAGCACCCGGGTGCCGGCTGCGCCGCTGATCTGGTAAGACCGCAAGAGGAGGACCTGTTCCGGTAGTCCACACCGACGTACAGCGAGGGTCGTCATGATCGTCATCGCCACAGGCATCTCCGGGACCGGCAAGCTGCGCGACGCCGGGGGCCGGCCAGGGTACCTGACCCGCCTGATTGAGGAAGGCAGCCAGCGCATCGCCGAAGCGCTCCGCGCGGGCCGGTGGACGTCGCCGATCCGGCGCCTCCGGACCATTGACATGGGCCAGCTCATGCTCGATCGCGCCCGCGACTTGGGCATGGACGTGCGCACGGAGACCATTCTGGACATGTCGCCCGAGGCGCTCCAGGAACTGCGCGCCATCGCCTTCACCGAGGTCGTCAACGACAGCGCGCTGTGGGAGCCCGACCTGTGCACGATCCTGGTGACCCACGCCTGCTTCTGGTGGAAGAGCCACCTGATCCCGGGGCTCGACACCTACTATCTGAAGCTGCTCTTCGACGAGACGCGGCGGCGCATGCCGGAGCCGGACGACCGGGTCGTGCAGGAGACGCTACCGGGCCTCCGCCTGGCGCCGGCGGTGCGGCCTGAAGGTATCTTCTACGTGACGATCATCGACGCCGTCTACCAGATTCACCGGCGCCTGAGCGAAACCGAGCAGTGGCGCGGCCGGCTGGACAGCGACGAGATCATCGCGTGGCAAGAGCAGGAAGTGTTCCTGTCCAAGATGTTCGCGGCCTACGAGCGCGTGCCTCACTACCTCATCGCGCACGACGAGCCGCCGCAGACCCTCTTCGACCTCATCTGCTTTAAAAGGCCCCGGATCTACCTAGGCTATCCCATCACGAACCTGCGCCGTGAGGGCCGCGCGGAGCTCATCGAGATGGCGCGGGAGTTCGGCAGACGGCTGCGGGAGCACTTCGTGGTGTTCGACCCGCTCTCGGTCAAGGACGAGGAGGCCGCCGCCTTCGCCAGGAGCGGCGAGCTCGAGTTCCAGCAGCAGTTTTCCGAGGAGCAGCGCCGTGAGATCGAGCAGTGGGCCGGGTCTCTGGATCGCCTGCAGGAGTGGGCGGCAGGCCTAGACGAGCGCACCCGCCTCCACCTGGGTCGGGCCACGGTGGTGCGCGACCTGAGGCTCATCGACCAGTCCGACATGAACGTGGTCTTCTATCCGACCAGCCAGATGTCGTTCGGCGTGCTCTCTGAGATGATCCACGCGCATACCACCGGGAAGAAGGTCTACGTGATCTATCCGTTCAAGAGCATCTCGCCGTTCCTCGACTACTATGCTACCGGGGTGAAGAGGCCCGGCCCAGGCGACCCGGATCCCCAGTCGCCTCAGGAGATCGCCGCCTTCATGGACCGCGCGGGCCGGGCCTTGATTGACGAACTGGCCGTGTCGGCCTGAGAGCCGGCGGCCGGGCGGGCGGTTATGCAGATTGTGCTCTCCGACCAGTTCAAGGCGGCGTTTCCCGCCGGGGTGTTCGGCGTGCTCATCTGCCGAGGGTGCCCGAACCGGCCGCGCGCCGCGGCGCTGGCAGGCAGCCGGCGCGCGGTCGAGACCGCGCTGCGGGAGCGGTTCGCCGCGCGGCCGATCGAGGCCGATCCCGTCGCCGGCGCGTACGCCGCCTACTTCAAACGGCACGGGCAGCGGTACCCGGTTGCCCACCAGGTGAGGACGGTGCTGGGCGGCCGCCCCATCGAGAGCCGCTCGGCGCTGGTGGAGACCATGTTCACCGCGGAGCTCGACAGCCTGGTCCTGACGTCGGGGCACGATCTCTCGGCGCTGACTCCAGACCTGCTGGTGGATGTGGCGCGCCCCGGCGAGGCGTACCTCAAGATCAACGGCAAGGAGCGGGTGTTGACCCCGGGTGACATGGTGGTTCGCGATGCGGAGGGCGTCATCGCCTGCGTTCTCTACGGCCCGGACTTCCGCACCAGACTGCGCGATGATTCCCGCGACGCGCTGTTCGGCGCGTGGTGTCCGGTGGGCCTGGAGCCCGAGGTGGCCCGGGACCACCTCCGCAACCTGGCCGAGCTCGTGCGGCTCGAATGGCCGATGGCCCAGGTGGACGAGCCGCGCGCGCTGGCATCCGCGGCCGATTAGTACCTGAACGTCACCGTCACTTGCGCGGTCACGGTGACCAGGCCCGGTTCCACCGGCGTCGGAGCCGGTCCGGTGGCCACACGGATCTCCCGCGGCGTCACGGCGACGCCTTCCTCCACGATGCGCTCGATCCCGGCAATGCGCAGCCCAGCCGCCTGGGCGATCGCCTCGCCTTTCTCGCGTGCGTCGCGCACAGCCCGGGCCAGGGCATCGATCCGCGCCCTGGTGGGGTCGCGCAGGCCGAACGAGATCCCCTGAACGGTACTGGCGCCGGCGGCGACCGCCGTGTCCACAACCCGGCCGACCAGCGCCAGGTTCGTGAGCGTCACCGTCATCAGGGAGATGGCCCGGTACCCGACAGTCTGCGGCGGCGCCCCGTCCCGGGGCGTGGCATGCACCGGGAAGACCTGGACGGTCGAGGTCCGGATCTCCTCCGGCCGTACCCCGAGCGCGCGCAGGCGCTCCAGCATGCCGGCGGCCGTGCGATTGACGTCCCCGATGGCCTCGGATGCGGTGGCCCGCTGAGCCTGGGCGCCCACCGTGACCGTCGCCGCATCGGGAGTGACCTCGGCCCGACCCTGGCCGGTGGTGATGAGCTGGTTGCGGGCCGGCTCCGGCGCCTGGGCCGAGGCCGGAGCCATGGACAACGACAGGGCAAGCAAGCCTGCAATGACCGCCTTGAGCACGCCGCACCTCCTGAGAGGTTGATCTCCTTCCAGTAACGCGGCGTCCAGTCGCCGAGTTCAGGGACAGCCGCCTGATTGCTAGAATGGGCACGGGCACGGGACCAACGATGCCAGCGAACCTGACGCCGGAGTACCTGGCCGCCGACAAGAAGTTCAGAGAAGCCGCCACGCCCGAGGCCAAGCTGGCGGCGCTCGAGGAGATGCTCCGCACCATCCCCAAGCACAAGGGGACGGAGAAGATGCAGGCTGACCTCAAGCGCCGTATCGCCAGGTTGCGCGACGAGCAGCAGCGGCGCAAGGGCGCCTCCCGGGCGCGGCCGTTCTACCACATCGAGCGCGAAGGCGCCGGGCAGGTTGTCCTGGTCGGCGGTCCCAATGTCGGGAAGTCGTCCCTGCTCGCTGCGCTGACCAACGCCACCCCGCAGATCGCCGACTACCCCTTCACCACCCGCATCCCGGTGGCTGGGATGGCGGCCTTCGAGGACGTCCAGATTCAGCTCGTACACCTGCCGCCCGGGAGCGCCGAGTCTGCAGAGGGATGGCTGTTCGCCCTGATCCGGGCTGCC
>JAVKIJ010000041.1:0-26877 GCA_031459535.1 Candidatus Fervidifonticultor quintus
AGCACGGTCCGCACATGGGGTCGCCGGAACGGAAAGATCTCCATCAGCAGGTCGGGGGAGCGGCCGGGTAGGAGGCGGTTCAACCCCCACCCGACCGCGGCAATGATCACACCCACAGCCGCGTACAGCAGTACCGCTGCCCGCCAGCCGCCCAGATAGGCGACCGTGCCCATGATGACTGCGGTGCGCGCGCTGCAGGGGACCAGGCTCACCAGTGTGCCGCCGATGAGGCGCTCGCGCTCGGTGCGCAGGACGCGCAGCCCGCGGATGGCCGGCACGCTGCATCCTGCGCCGGCCACGAGAGGGATCGCCGCGCGGCCATTGAGCCCCATGCGGCCCAGCACCCGGTCGGCGAGAACCGCGGCGGCGTTGAGATAGCCCGTGTCCTCGACGATGGACAGCAGCAGATAGAACGTCAGGACGTAGGGGATGCCCACGGTGAGCACCGCGAGCAGGCCAGCGTCGGCAGCCCACAGCAGCGTCCTGGTGATGACGCCCTCACCGAAGAGCCACAACAGCGGCGCGCTCACCGCTGGCGAGACCACGCGCTCCCACCCGGCCTCGATCAGACCGGAGAGCCGGCTGCCGCCCCAGAACAGCAGCGCAAAGACCCCGGCCAGCACCGACAACAGCGCTGGCACGCCCGTGGCTGGCCGGGTGGCCCAGTGCCACAGGCGGCGGCCATGCACCTGGCCGGCCTCCAACGTCACTTCCCGCGCCAGGCGGTCGGCGAGGGCGTGGCGCTCTCGGGCCACGACCACCCCCAAGGGCTCGCTGAACCTGAGCGCGGCGCGGGCCACCAGCGCCAGGGCGGCGTGCCGCTCCGATGGCTGGATGAGCGCCACCGGCGATTCGCCCGCGTCCGGATCCTCGAACAGCATCAGGGCGCGGCCGCGCCTGGGGAACGGCGAGTCGCCGAGCATGGCGGCCACTTGGCCGGCCAGGTCCTCGATCTGCCGGCTGTACCGGTGGCGGGCCTCATGGCGCCGGTTGACCAACCGCAGCGCCTGGGACATCAGCTCGGTGATGCCGCATCGTTGGGTCGCGATGGTCGGGACGACGGGTACACCCAGCAGCTCCCCGAGACGGACAGCGTCGATGTGGATGCCGCGGCGTTCGGCCTCGTCCGAGAAGTTGAGCGCGATGACCACGGGAAAGCCCAGGTCCAGGAGCTGCAGCACGAGGTAGAGGTTGCGCGCCAGGTTTGTGGCATCCAGCACGGCGATGACGGCGTCCGGCCGCTCATCGAGCAGGGCGCGACGCGCCGCCTGCTGGTCCTCGGTGCGGCCGGCCAACGCGTACGTGCCCGGCAGGTCCAACACCGTGAGCCGGTGCCCATCGGGCTGGATCGTGGCCATGGTGACTTCCACGCTGGTGCCGGGATAGTTGGCGGTCAGCACCTGGCTCCCGGTCAGCGAGTTGAAGACCGTGGACTTGCCCACATTGGGATTGCCGGCAAGCACGATCTGCACGTTTCCAGTCTCAACGCCACGCATCCGGCCGCGGTGGCAGTCCCTCCCACGCCACAGACGCCCAGCGCGCCACCGCGGCCCGATGCGACCAGCCCGCCGCGGCCCGCCGCAGCAGCCGTTCATGCGGCCAGCACCTCCGCCGGCAGATGGCCGGCCAGTCGCCGACCGATGGCGAACACCCCTCCAGCCCCCTGGACGATCACCGGCCCGCCGCGGCCAACGACCGCGACCACGGTCACCGTCTCCCCAGGCAACAACCGCATCGCCCACAGGTCGCGGAGCACGTCCGGATCGACCGCTTCGGGCGCTCCCAACCGGACGCGTCGCCCGGCCCTAATGGTGGAAAGCGGCTGCACGTGCCTCCCGCCCTGAAACTGGCCTTCCCTCCTCACAATGGGACGGCCGCGGCCCGGCGCCTATCCGGTCAGCGCCCTATTTTTCGGGCGGCCAAAACCTCTGGGTTAGCCCGCCCTATGGCACAGGACTCGTCTGGCCCTCCACAGAAAGCATCGTCACCAATCATCTCATCGCGCCACTAGACGGGGTCCCATGACCGACGAGAATTCAATCGAGCAGATCGCACACGGCTTTCTTGCAGACTACCTGGAGTTCTACCCCACCTTGGGCGCGGCCCTCGGCCTGCACATGTACGACGGCCGCGCCGGCGACTACTCGCGGGCGGCCATTGACGCCTTTCTGCGGACGCTGGCCGGGTGGAGCCGACGGCTCGCCGACCTGGACCCGGCGCTGCGCCGAGGCCCGGCCGCGCACGACGCGGCCCTGATCGAGCAGGCCATCGCCCGCGAGCGCTTTGCCTGGGAGGTCTGGCGCGAGCACGAACGCAATCCCATCGCGTACAGTCCCGCCCTCGACCTGACCGTCTACCTGAAGCGCGACTACGCGCCGCTGCCCGAGCGGCTGCGCGCCCTCGTCAGCCACCTGGGGGAGGTCCCCCGGGTGCTGGACGAGATGCGCGGTCACCTCCACCAACCGCTGGCCCGGCCGGTCGCCGAGGCCGCCCAGGAGGTGTTTGCCGGCCATCTGGCGTTCTACGACCTCGAACTGCCCGCGCACGCCGCAGCCGTGACCGACGCGAGCGTCCGCTCGCGGTTCGACGCCGCACGGGCCTCGGCGGTGGAGGCGCTGCGCGAGACCATCGCCTGGCTGGAGGCGTCTGCCAGCCGCGCGCGCGACGGGTTCGCCATCGGCGAGGCCGTCCTCCAGGAGATGCTGCGCACCGGCGAGATGGTGGATGTCCCCCTCGCCCGCCTGCTGGCGGTCGGCGAGGCCGAACTGGAGCGGCTCAGCGAGGACGTCCGCGCCACCGCCGCGCGGATCGACGCGCATGCCAGCCCGCGCGAGGTCATGGCGCGGCTCGCGCGGCACCATCCGTCAGAGGAGCGGCTCCTGCCCGAGACCCGGGTGCTGCTTGAGGATCTCCGGCAGTTCCTCGTGGACCACGATCTGGTCTCGGTGCCCGCCGACACCAGACCCATCGTGGCAGAGACCCCGGCCTTCAACCGGTGGGCCTTTGCCATGATGGACACGGCTGGCCCCTTCGAGACCACGGCGACCGAATCGTACTACTACATCACCCTGCCCGATCCGGCCTGGCCGCCCGAGCGCCGTGAGGAGTGGTTGACGAAGTTCGATTACGCCACCCTCAAGGACATGAGCATTCATGAGGCGTACCCCGGGCACTTTGTCCACTTCATGGCCGTCCGGCAGGCGCCGTCGGCGGCCGCCAGGGTCCTCACGTGGTACTCGTTCGTGGAGGGCTGGGCCCACTACGCCGAGGAGATGATGCTCGAGGCCGGGGTGGATCCTACGCCACAGTTCCGGCTCGCGTACCTGGGCGAGGCGCTCGTGCGCCAGGTGCGCTACCTCGTCGCCATCCGGATGCACGCGGATGGGATGGGACTCGATGAAGCGACGCGGATGTTCGAACGCTACGCCTTCATGGAACCGCTACCGGCCCGCAAGGAAGCCCTCCGCGGCACCTTCGACCCGGGCTACCTCAACTACACCCTGGGCAAGTTCATCGTGCGCCGGCTGCGCGACGCCTACCGAGCAGAACGCGGGGCGGCCTTCTCACTGCGCGAGTTCCACGACCGCCTGATCGGGCTGGGCGCGCCGCCACTGCCGGTGGCACGCGGCGCGCTACTGGAGTACGACGACGGGACGCTGCTGTAGGGAGCTGGGGTTACCGGCGTGGCCGGAAGCGCCTGAGCAGCCCTCTCCCGGGCTCACGTGGCGGGCGGCTTCTGGGCGGCGCGCGCGGCCCGTAACGCCTCGGCCTTGGCGCGCGCGGCGGCCAAACGCTCCTCGCGGCTCATCGACTCGGGATCGCCTGCTGGCTGCGGCGCGGCGGGTGCCGGCACCTCAGCCCTGGCTGACGCCTCGGGCGACGTCGGAGCCGCGGCCGCAACCGGGGCTTGAGGCTTGGCCGCGGCGGGCTTGGCGGTCGACTCCCGCATCAGTTCGGTCGTGCGCGGGGGCCGCACGTCCTCCCGTCCCAAGAAGTCGGCCATGAGGTGGCGCCGCAGGCGGTCGGCCACCTCGGCGATCTCCTCCGCATCCCCGGCCATCGCCGCCTCGATGCGCGCCCGGTCGAACCGGTATGTCGCGAGGCGCCTCCCGTCGCTGAAGTGGACCACCGGATGGCCCTTCGAGTCTTCGAGCACGATGGTCCGGACCGGCGGTTGGGGGTTGACCGCACGCACAATGTCCTCCGCCATCTTCGCCACCCATGCGCGCTTGCCGTCGAGCTGCTGGCCCGGGCCCGGAAAGATGGTCTGTGCCACGCTCCGCGTGGCCAGGGGATTGGGGTCACCCGCCACGGGCTTGCGCTCGGCGCGGCGCTTCCTGGCCGTCTCCCTGAGGCTCTCGAGCACGTCCAGCGAGGCCACGATCAGCGCGAAGAGGTAGAACGCGAACACCGCCAGTGTCAGCGCCCAGTACCGAAGAAACGCCCCGAAGTCCATCAGGTCCCCCAGCGTGCGTCAGCCGCTCCTGCAAGATTGGTCGTGCGCCGCGGGCCCTCCTGCCGCCCTAGTCCGCATCCGCGCCCCGCGCCGCCTCGATCAGCGCCACCAGGTACGGCCGGGCAGCGGCCAGGGCCAGAGCCCTGTGGCTGATGCGGTTCTTGATCTCCGGCGGCAGTTCCGCCATGGTCCGACCGTAGGCCGGCACGAAGAAGATGGGGTCGTAGCCGAAGCCGTGGTGTCCGCACGGCTGCTCGGCGATGCGTCCCTCGCAGGTGCCCTCAAAGGTCCTCACGGAGCCGTCCGGAAGGGCCACCGCGATCACGGCGCGGTACCGCGCGGTCCGCAACCCGGCGTCCAGGCCGCGGAGGCGGCTGAGCACCCACCGGTTGCGATCGTCGTCGGTCGCCGCCGGACCAAGGAACGTGGCCGACGCCACGCCGGGAGCGCCGCCGAGCGCGTCAACTTCCAGTCCCGAATCATCGGCCAGCGCGATCTCGCCGGTCAGCCGGGCCACGGAGACGGCCTTGCCGATGGCGTTCTCCTCAAACGTGCCGCCGTCCTCGGGCAAGACAGGCACGTGCGGATAGTCATCGAGGGTGCGCACCCAGACGGCGAGGCCCTCCAGCAGCGCCTCCAGTTCCCGCACCTTGCCCCGATTGCGAGTGGCGAGCACGACGGTCACCGGCACGGTGACCCCGGAGGAGGCCGAGGCGGGCCGGGCCATTCAGCGCGGCAACGTGGCCAGCACGTCGTCCAGCGAAGCCTTCTGGACCTGGATCAACGTCCTGATCCCCTTCTCCGCCAGCGTCACCAGCGTCAGCAGTTCCTGCCGCGAGTACGGGGCACCCTCGGCGGTACCCTGGATCTCCACGATCTTGCCTGACTCGCTTCCGACCAGGTTGAGGTCCACGCGCGCCCTGGAGTCCTCCGCGTAGGTCAGGTCCAGGAGCATGTCGCCCTCCACGATGCCGACGCTGGTTGCGGCGATGAACTCGCGCAGCGGCCACCAGCGCAGCGCTCCGCTGCGACGGAGCACGACCAGCGCGTCCACCAGCGCCACCATGGCGCCGGTGATCGAGGCGGTGCGAGTCCCACCGTCGGCCTGGAGCACATCACAGTCCACGGTGATGGTCCGCTCGCCGAGCTTCTGGAGATCGACCGCCGATCGCAGCGAGCGCCCGATGAGCCGCTGGATCTCGAAGGTGCGCCCCCCGGTTCGGCTCGACTCTCTCGGTGTCCGCTCGTGGGTCGCACGGGGGAGCATGCCGTACTCAGCGGTGATCCACCCCTGCCCCGCGCCGCGCAGCCACGGCGGCAGGCGTTCCTCGACCGTAGCAGTGCAGACCACACGGGTCTGGCCCAGGGTGATCAGCACCGACCCTTCCGCGTGCGGGATGTAGTGGCGAACGATCTCCACCGGCCGCAGGGCATCGGCCCCGCGCCCATCGGCTCGCGGCATGGTAGGCTCCTTCTGCCGGGACGACTGGAACCGCCGGAGTGTTTCGCGGGGGACCCAGGCGACTCCTGGATCAGTGAGCCGGCACCGGGTACACAGCCAGGAACCGCTGCACGCCCCGCCCGACGGCCTCGGCGAGCCGCTGGCGGAAGGCTGACTGGCGCAGGCGCGCCTCCTCGTCCACGTTGGAGATGTACGCGACCTCGACCAGGACCGCAGGGACGTCACTCTCTCGCAGGACCAGAAAGTTCGCGGTCTTGGTGCCCCGGCTGATCAGACCGGGGACGCGGCTCAACTCTTCCTGGACCATCTGCGCGAGCACCTGGCTCTGCGGGGTCAGATAGTACGTCTCCGAGCCATTGGCTGAGGGTCGGGTCGAGGCATTGGCGTGAATGCTGACGAACACCGTAGCGCCCTGCTGCCGCGCGACGCGCGGCCGGTCGGCGAGTTCGACGAAGACGTCGGCCTCGCGGGTCATGATCGCCCGGATGCCGGCGCGCACCAGCAGTTCGCGCACCCGCTGCGCGATGTCCAGCACGACGTCTTTCTCGAGCAGCCCGGTCGGCCCGATGGCGCCGGTATCCCGGCCACCGTGGCCGGCATCGATGGTCACCAGGTGTGCGCGCACAGCGACGTCAGGGATCTCGATCACCAGCACATTGGGGGCGTCCGGGGCGGGCGCCACGGCATACGCGGCCTTGCGCCTGAGCACCACCACCACCCGGACGACATCCGGGTCTGTGTTGAACTGCGCGGCCCGCACCTCGGTTACCACGGCGCCTGCCACCGGGATCTCCTGCTTGACGGGCAGGAAGATGGCACGCTGGAGATCGACGACCAGCCGATCGGGGTCTACGAGTTCCCGGACGGTATAGTCTGCCGGCGCCGTACCTTCGATGAGCACGCGGAAGCGCGTGCCCGACTGTTCCACCCGCACCTGCTGGATGCGTGGGACGCCGTCGTCGGGCAGCGGCTCTGGGATCGGCGCCACCTGCTCGTGAGTAGATGGCCCCTCGGTGTAGACCGGCCCTGCCGCCTCCCCCGCCGGAGGAGGCGGCACCGAGACCGACGGCGGTTGGGGCTGGGCACCGGTGCCTGCCGGCGTGGCTGCCTGCGGGCTCACCCCTCCGGCCAGCACCTGACCGCGAGGCCGGACCTCGATAGTATAGGCGAACGAGTCGGTGGACGTCTGCGTGCGCACATCCACCGGCTGCTGGAGGTCGAATACGACCCGCGTGATGTACGGTTTGACCTGGAACTGGCCAGCGCGCACCCGCAAGACGCCGGCCTCGCCGACCGGCAGGTCTTGATCCTGGGGACGGAACGCGCCCCCATGGAGATCCACCACGAGGCGGTCGGGGTTGGACAGCGTGCGAGTCTCAGCCCGCAGCGGTCCGGTGGCGTCCAGCACGACGCGCAGGACTCCGTCCTCGCGCCGCAGGGTCAACGTGGTGATCTGGGACGCTACGTGCAGGGTGCGCGACGGCTCGTCGAGCCGCACCCACGCCCCCAGCGCGGCGAACACGAACGCGGCGGGCACATACGGCTGGTCGCCGATCAGGAGCGCAGCGACCGGCAGCGACCGCGGTTCACCGTTGACCCGGGCAGTGGGCTCGCCGATCCTGAGCCGGACCACGATACCGGTCCGGTTGGTCACCATCACGGCACGGTCGGCGGCCTGCCAGACCGCAGCCGCGCCAAAAGCCTCAAACGTACGAACAGCCGGCACCAGCACCTGGCCGGCCTGCATCAGCGCAGGCGCCGCCAGCGACACCGGCACTCCATTCACCACTACCGCAATGCCTGGCTGGCCCGCAGCAGGCACCACGCCCGCCGCCAGCACCAGCGTCAGCACTGCAGGCACCGACACCCGCATGCAGCACCGTTCCCGGTGCGCGACCACCCTCCCCTCAAAGGCCGCTGTGCCCCGCGGCCTCTCCCGTAAGTCCTACGGCTTCGTCGCTGCGGGGGGAACTCCTGCCCTCCCGGGCGAACAGGCGCGTAGGGTCTATGGAGGGCGGCCTGTGAACATCGACGCCCGGCTGGTGTACCGGTCCCTGGCCGAGGTCAGCGAAATCGCCCAGACAGCCGAAGCGCTGGGGTTCGATGGACTGTGGACCAGCGAGACCGACCACGATCCGTTCCTCGGTCTGGCGCTGGCCGCGGCCGCCACATCGCGGCTGGAGCTGGGCACCGCCATCGCACTGGCGTTCACGCGCAGCCCCACCACTCTGGCTCATGTAGCCTGGGATCTCGCGCAGCTTGCGGGCGGCCGGTTCGTTCTGGGTTTGGGCACGCAGGTGAAGGCGCACATCACGCGGCGGTTCGGGGTGGTGTGGGATCCTCCCGCCCCGAAACTGCGCGAGGTGGTCGGCGCCATTCGCGCCGTCTGGGACGCATGGGCCTACGGCCGGCCGCTGAACTTTACCGGCCGCTACGTCACGCTGTCCCTGATGACCCCGTTCTTCACCCCGCCGGGCCCCCCACCCCCAGGGCTGCGCATCTGGATCGCCGGGGTGGGCGCCAGGATGTGTCGCCTCGCGGGCGAGATCGCGGACGGGTTCCACGTCCACCCGTTCCACACACGGCGCTACCTGCGAGAAGTCGTACTGCCCCAGATCCACCGGGGGCTCGCGCGCCGGCAGGCGGCGCGCGCTGACTTCACGGTCGCCGCCAGCGTGTTCATCGCCTCGGGCAACGAGCGCGAGGTCGCCGACGGCCTGGAACAGATTCGCCGGACCCTCTCGTTCTACGCGTCTACGCCCACGTACCGGCCCGTCCTCGAGCTGCACGGCTGGAGTGACCTCGGCGTGCACCTGAGCCAGCTGGCCGCACGCGGGCGATGGCAACAGATGCCGGCACTAATCCCCCATGAGATGCTGGAGGCCTGCGCGATCTGGGGGCCGCCAGATGTGGTGGCTGACAGGCTCAGGTCGGAGTACGCCGGGGTTGTCGACCGGGTGGCCGCCTACGAGGAACTGGTTCCCGGCCGGCGGACGGAGATGTGGGAAGCCCTGATTGCAGGCGTGCGCGGCGGCGGTCCCGCGGATGCCGGCACCGACCGGGGTTAGGGCCTTAGGGTCGGGTCTCTTCTAGCGCGGCGGCCAGTTCCTCAATCAGCGGGCCGAGCGTCCGCTCCGAGAAGTCGAACTCGGCGCCCGCCGCAGCGAACAGTGCGGGCAGCGGCTGCGCCCCGCCCATGGCCAGGGCCTGGCGGTAGCGACGCACGGCGTCGGCATGGTCGTATCGCGCGCGACGCCAGATTTGCAGCGCCCCCACCTGGGCGATCCCGTACTCGATGTAGTAGAACGGCGCCAGGAACAGGTGGAGCTGGCGGTGCCACCATGCGGCCTCCGCCTCCTCGTAGCCGGTGTAGTCCACGTCCGCGTTGAAACGCCGGAAGGTCGCCAACCAAGCACGGCGGCGCTCGTCGCGTGAGTGTCCGGGATGGGTGTACAGCCAGTGCTGGAAGGCATCGATGGTGGCCACCCAGGGAAACACGCTGACCGACCGTTCCAGCGACTGCCGGTACGAGCGTCGCGCATCGGCCACAGACGGGTACACGGCGCCCAGATAGGGGCTGGCGAGCAGCTCCATGGCCATTGACGCCACCTCGGCGAATTCCAGGGGCGCCTCGCGGTACTCAAGGATCGGATCGCCCCGGGCCGCCAACATGTGGAAGGCATGACCGCCCTCGTGCAGGAGCGTCCGCAGGTCGTCGTCGAGCCCCACGGCGTTCATGAAGATGAACGGCACCCGGCGCTCGTTGAGCGTACTCTGGTACCCGCCGGGCGCCTTGCCCTTGCGGCTGTCGAGATCGAGCAGCAACCGGTCCCGCATGAACCGGAACTGCTGCCCGAACTCCGGGTGAATCCTAGTCAGCACCGCCTCAACGCCGGCGGCCAGCTGTTCGCTGCTGTCGAACGGCCGTAGCGGCGGACGGCCCAACGGGTCCACCTGCAGATCCCAGGGCCGCAGGGTGTCCGCCCCCAGGCGCTGCCTCCGCTCGGCGTGCAGCGCCCGCAGGACCGGCAGGACCGTGCGCTCCACGGCCTCGTGGAACCGCAGGCAGTCCTCGGGCGTATAGTCGAAGCGCTCACGCTGCCGGAACGCGTAGGCCCGGTAGTCGGCGAACCCGGCGTTGCGGGCGATGCGCTCGCGCAAGCCCAGCAACCGGTCGAAGAGCTCGTCCAGCGCCTCGCGATCCTGCAGGCGACGCCGCGCGACCAGCTCCCAGGCCTCCTGCCGCAGCGACCGGTCGGTGTCCTCCAGGTACCGCGCCATCTGCGGCAGCGTGTGCTCCTGGCCGCGGAAGGAGACGGTCATGGCGCCAGTGATCTTCTGGTACTGCTGCTTGAGCCTGGACTCTTCAGTTTCCAGCGGCACGTTCTCGGGTCGGAACAGGGTCACCCGGTTGTCAATGAGCCGGTCGAGCACAGCATAGCGTGTCGGGAGACCGGCCCGGTGCGGCGAGCGCATGTAGGCCACGTCCAGGGCGTGCGCGAGCGGTTTGACCCTGGGGACGATCTGCTCGATGTAGAACAGGTACGCCTGCTCGCACACCGGATCGTCGGTCTGGCAGGTCATCTCGATGTAGCGGCGGGAGCGCTCCTCGTCGATGGCCGCCATCAGCTCGCTCGCGTCTTCCAGCCAGCGCTCCAGGGCTTCGGCAGACTCGGGCCGCGCATCCAGTAGGCGGCCAAACAGCGGCCCGATGTGTTCCCAGTTGCCCATGTCCGCGTCCTGGGGGACGAACCGGCGAGGAAACCGCTGATCGAGATCCACGGCGAGCGGCACGGGCATGCCTCCTCAGTCCACAGAGATGACCTTCAGGAAGTTGGTAGTCCCCGGCTGTCCGATGGGCACGCCGGCGGTCACGACCACGCGATCGCC
Source organism: Candidatus Fervidifonticultor quintus (assembly GCA_031459535.1). GTDB lineage: Bacteria > Sysuimicrobiota > Sysuimicrobiia > Sysuimicrobiales > Humicultoraceae > Fervidifonticultor_A > Fervidifonticultor_A quintus. The sequence goes on from JAVKIJ010000041.1 coordinate 10,809, forward strand.
CGGTCCCGCCAGCCCCAGTGCCCGGGCCGCCCGAACGCCCTGCGCCACTAGCAGGTCCAGGTCGCTGACCTGCTCGACCAGCACCGGCTGCACGCCCCATACCAGCGCCAGCTGCCGCCACGTGCGTTCCACGTGGGTCACCGCCACAACCGGCTGGCGCGGCCGCAGCCGCGAGACACGTCGGGCGGTGCTGCCCGATTCAGTGGCGGCCACGATTGCGGCGGCACCGATGGTCTGCGCGGCCTCGACGGCGGCCACGGCGATCGCCTCACTGGTGTCGCCGGTGTGCTCGCTCAACCGGGCGGCGAGGACCTGCTCGTATGGCAGCGCGGTCTCCGCCTGCTGGGCAATGGCCGCCATGGTCGCCACCGCCTCGACCGGGTGGGCGCCGATAGCGGTCTCACCGGACAGCATCAGGGCGTCAGAGCCGTCGAGCACCGCGTTGGCCACGTCGGCGGCCTCGGCGCGCGTGGGCCTGCGGTGCTCGACCATGCTCTCCAGCATCTGCGTGGCCGTGATCACGGGCCGGCCCAACCGGTTGCACAGCGCGATGATCCGCTTCTGGACCACCGGGACCTCCTCGATCGAGGTCTCCACGGCCAGATCGCCCCGCGCGACCATGACCGCGTCCGCGGCGGAGGCGATGGCGTCGATCTCGTCCAGGGCCAGCCGGCGCTCGATCTTCGCCACGAGCCGGCAGTGGCTCCCTCGCGCGGCGAGGACCGCGCGCGCCCGCTCGATGTCCGCCGCACCCGCGACGAAGGAGAGCCCCACGAACTCCACATCGTGCGTGATGGCCCACTCCAGGCACCGCAGGTCGTCGTCGGATGTGGCCGGGACGGACAGCCGCACGCCGGGCAGGTTCACGCCGGCCTGCTCGCGCAGGACGCCGCCGCAGGTCACCGTACAGCGCACGCGCGGCGGCTGGACCGATGCGACGACCAGCGCAAGTTCGCCATCTTGCAGATAGATGCCGTCACCCGGCCGCACATCCTGTGCTAGGTGCGGGTACACCACCGGGATCGCGCCGTCGGCCGCGCGCTCGCCCGCGACCAGGGTAACATCCTGGCCATCCTCGAGGACGATGCGGCCGCCCGGCAGGCTGCCGACCCGCAGTTTGGGGCCCGGGAGATCCTGCAGGGCCGCGAGGGGGAGACCGCGGTTGGCCGCCGCACGGCGGGCGGCGGCCAGCCGGCTGGCGTGCTCGTCGGGTGTGCCATGCGAGAAGTTGAGGCGCACCACATTGACGCCGGCATCCAGCATCGCGCCCAGGACCTCGGGGGTCTGGGAAGCCGGACCGAGCGTGGCGATGATCTTGGTGCGTCGCATGGGGCGCATCGGCGAATCCTCACGCAGTATACCAATCAGCGTGCTGGGGCAGAAGGCCCGATTGCGGCCAGGGGCGAAGTGTTGGCCGGATCTCGGTGGGGAGGCACGCTGTGATCTTGCGTGTGGTGGTCTTCGGGAGCGGTGCCATCCTGATGGGCCTGGAGATCGTGGGCAGCCGGCTGATCGCGCCGTTCTTCGGGAGTTCGGTCTTCGTCTGGGGCGGGCTGATCAGTATCTTCCTGGCCGCGCTCAGTCTCGGGTACTACCTGGGCGGTACCATGGCCGACCGGTGGCCCAGAGCCGGGGTGCTGGCCACGCTGCTGGCGCTGGCCGGCGTGACGATCCTGGCGCTCAACGTGGTCTCCCGGCCCGTGCTGTTGGCGTTCGATGGATGGAACCTCGGTCCGCGGCTTGGCCCACTGCTGGCATCCATCGTGCTGTTCGCGCTACCCAGCATTCTGATGGGGACGACCTCACCGTTCGCCATCAAGCTGGTCGCACGCGACCTGGCGACCGTCGGCACCAGCGCCGGCGTCCTGTACGCCCTGTCGACCGCGGGCAGCATCTTCGGCACCATCGCCACGGCGTTCTTCCTGATCCCTTCCATGGGCGTGCGGGCCATCCTGATCCTGCTTGGTGGCGGGCTCCTGGTCCTGGCCGGCCTCCTGGTCCTGGCCGGCCAGAGGACCGCGCGGCCGGTCCTCTCCGCTGCGGCAGCGGTCGCCCTGGTGCTGACTACGGCCCCGGCCCGGGGCGGGCCGATCCGGCTGCCCCAGCAGCGGGTCATCTATGAGAAGGACAGCGCGTATCACCAGATCAGCGTCTTGGAGGACGGTCTGAACCGGTACCTGCGTTTCAACCGGTCGTTCCAGGGCGGCATGGTCCTGAAGAACCCCTACGAGAGCCCCTTCCTCTACACGTCATACGCCCACCTGGCGCTGGCGTTCCAGCCCACTATCAGGCGGGTCCTGGTGATCGGTCTGGGTTCGGGCACGATACCCAAGCGCTTCCTGCGTGACTACCCGGAGGTGACCGTTGACAGCGTCGAGCTCGACCCAGCGGTCGTTGACGTCGCGAAGCGCTTCTTCGAGGTCAGAGACAACCCCCGCCACCGGATCATCGTGGACGACGGCCGGGTCTACCTGCGGCGCGCCGAGGCCAAATACGACCTGATCGTGCTGGACGCGTACTTCGCCGAGGGCATCCCCTTCCATCTGGCGACGCGGGAATTCCTCGAGATCGTCCGTGACCATCTCAACCCGGGAGGGTTGGTCGCCTCGAACATCATCGGCGCACTCGAGGGCAGCAACAGCCGCCTCTACCGCGCCCTACACAAGACCTACGGCTCGGTGTTCCCCGGGCTCTATCCCTTCCCGGCGGCATTCGGCCCGGCCCGCATCACGACCGACACGCGCACGATCGTCCTGATCGCCACGAGCCGAATGGGGATCGATGCCGACGAGATCCTGACGGCTGCTCGAGCGCTGCGGTCCAGCGGCCGGGTGACGCTGCCGCTGGACCGCTACGCCCGCGACTACTACGGCGGCCGGGTCGCCACCAGCGACGTGCCTCTACTGACCGACGATTACGCGCCAGTCGACATCCTGCCGGTCTACGGCTGGGAGCCGGAACGGGCTCGCTGACCCCTCCGCCAGCCGCCCGGCGGCCCCGGCGCCGAAACGTTAGCCCGCCGCAGCGCGGCGCGGTCGCAGCTCCAGCAACTGGGCGTCGACGACGGCCAGCGCCGCCATGTTCACGATCGCGTCCACCTCGGCCCCGCGGGGCAGGACGTGGATGGACCGGGCCATGCCCATCAGGATGGGCCCGATGACCGTGGCCCCGGCCAAGTGCTCCATGAGCTTGTAGGCCACGTTGGCGGCCTCCAGGCTCGGGAAGATCAGCACGTTCGCCTCGCCCTTCAGCACCGAGAACGGGTACTCGGCCTCGCGCAGCTCCGGGTTGAGCGCGGTCTCCACCATCATCTCGCCGTCCACCATGAGGTCGGGCCGGCGCTGCCGCACCAGCTCGGTGGCCTGGCGGACCTTCTCGGACAGGGGATGCCGCGTGGATCCGAAGCTCGAGAACGACAGCATCGCCACCCGGGGGGCCAAGTGGAACTGCATGGCCCGGTCGGCGGCCATGATGGCGATATCGGCCAGGTCTTCGGCTGTCGACTCGATGTTCACCGTGGGATCGGCGAACAGCAGGACCTTGTGGTTCCACAGTACCAGATAGAGCCCGGCCACCCTCCGGAATCCCGGCGCCACGCCCACCACCTGGAGGGCGGGCCGGATCACGTCGGGGTAGTTGTGTGCCACGCCGGCGATACACGCGTCCGCGTCGCCCATGTGAACCATCAGCATGCCGAACATGACGGGCCGGATCACCCGTGTCAGGGCCTCACGGCGCGTCATGCCCTTCCGCTGCCGGAGGAAGAACAGTGCCTCGGCGTAGCGCTCGCGCTCGGGGGCATGCTCGGGATCGATGACGGTCAGGGGGACTGTGACCCGAATCTCCTCCATGCGCCGACGGATGACCTCTGAGCGCCCGAGCAGGATCGGCTGGCCGATGCGTTCCTTGGCCACGGCCACCGCGGCCCGAATGACCCCGGGTTCCTCTCCTTCTGGGAACACGATGCGGCGCGGCGAGGCCTGCGCCTGCGCCACAATGGCGTTCATGACCTCGCAGGCCGGGATGAGCCGGCGGGAGAGGCGATCCCGGTATTCCTTGAGGTCCAACTGCACACGGGCGACGCCCGACTTCATGGCTGCCTCGGCCACCGCCGGGGCCACCCAGAGCGGGACCCGGGGGTCGTTGGGCTTGGGGATGATGTAGTCTCGGCCGAATCGCAGGCTGGTGAGCCCGTAGGCCCGCAGCACGGTCTCGGGGACTTCTTCCTTGGCCAGCGCGGCGAGCGCTTTGGCGGCGGCGACCTTCATCTCTTCGTTGATCGCCCTGGCCCGCACATCCAGCGCTCCCCGGAAGATGAACGGGAAGCCCAACACGTTGTTCACCTGGTTCGGGTAGTCGGACCGCCCCGTGGCCACGATGGCATCAGGCCTGGCCGCCTTGGCCTCGTCGTAGGGAATCTCCGGATCGGGGTTGGCCATGGCGAAGATGATCGGGTCGCGCGCCATGCTCTGGACCATCTCGCGGGTGACGAGGTTGGGCCCCGAGAGCCCCAGGAACACGTCGGCACCCCTCATGGCGTCCGCCAGCGTCCGGGCCTCGGTCTCGACCGCAAACCGTGCCTTGTAAGGGTTCATGTTCTCGGTCCGGCCCTGGTAGATGACGCCCTTGGTGTCGCACAGGGTGATGTGCTCCCGGCGCACGCCCAGCAGGACGTAGAACTCGGCGCTGGCGATCGCTGAGGCGCCCGCGCCGCTGATGACGACCTTGATGTCCTCGATCCGCTTGTTGACCAGCTCGAGGGCGTTGAGCAACCCGGCGCCACTGATAATGGCCGTCCCGTGCTGGTCGTCATGGAAGACCGGGATGTCCAGTTCGGCTTTGAGTCGCTCCTCGACCTCGAAGCACTCGGGCGCCTTGATGTCCTCCAGGTTGATCCCGCCGAAGGTGGGAGCGATGGCCTTGCCAGCCGCCACGATCTCGTCAGGCGTGGTGGCGTCCACCTCGATGTCGAAAGCATCCACGTCGGCGAAGCGCTTGAACAGCAGCGCCTTGCCCTCCATGACCGGCTTGCTGGCCAGCGCGCCCAGGTTGCCGAGGCCGAGGATGGCCGTTCCGTTACTGAGCACGGCCACGAGGTTGCCCTTGTTGGTGTAGGTGTATGCATCCAGCGGCTGCTTGTAGATCTCCCGAACCGGCTCAGCGACACCCGGGCTGTAGGCCAGGGTCAGGTCACGCTGGGTAGCACATGGTTTCGTGAGCGCGATGGCGATTTTGCCGGGCCGACCGCGGGAGTGGTATTCGAGCGCGTCCTCACGCGTGAACCCCGCAGGCATGGGCGGTCACTCCTCTCGTCCCTGTTGTCAGTTCTACGGTACCAACTGTCCTCTTGGGGTACATCAGTTGTTCACCCTAGGCCCAAGTCGGAAGCCGTCTGGCCTATGGCCGCGGCGGGCTCAGGTAGCGGCCCAGCCCATCGCGCCGTAGGGCCGCGAGATCGGGAAGGTCGTCTAGGACCACGGCGCGGCCGGCGCGCACGGTCCCCAACCTGGCGGCGAAGAGGCCCACGCCGGCCAGATGGCGTCCCACCCGGACCTCGATAGGCCACCCACCCGGGTCGAACGGCACGAACAGCCGTCCGGCCGCTGCGGCGCGTTCGTAGGTCGCGTCGCGGCCACCGGTAACCAGTTCGGCGCTGGTCCGGCCGCGGATGCGCCCCTGCGACGGGTTGGGCGTCTCCATCAACACGGCCAGCGCCGGCGTATGGTCGCCGAGTTCGCGATGGCTGAGGCCGCGCAGCCTCCGGGGCGAGGGCTCCAGCCCGATCTGGATGCCGGCCATCTGCATCTCAAGCAACACCGCCGCCGCCAGGGGCATGGCCCGCTCGTGGGCCACGATGGCATTGATCACCGGGTACTCCGGCGACGCCTCGTGCAGGTCGATGACCAGGTCCACCTCCTCGGCCCTGGCCAGGGTCGTGATCGCCAGCGCGATCTGCTCGGTGAACGTCCCATCGGGCCGACCGGGGAAGGCGCGGTTCAGGTTGCGGACCTCGCTGCCCGAGAGGCGCTGCCCCGATGAGGCGTGCACATAGACGTCCGGGTCCGGCCACTGGTCGATGGGATTGGTGTTGCGTGACCCGAACCGGAAGATGCGCGGCCCCCCAGGTGTGGAGATCTCGAAGGTCTGTGGCGAGGCCTCCTGTGGATCGTTGTGCGTGAACGCGCTGCCGTTGGCACGCGGGACGACGATCAGGCGACCGGCAGCGACGCGAGCGCGCTCCACGAGGAGTACCGCTGCCAGGTATCCGGCTGGCTCGTTGGGATGCGTCCCGCCCAGGACCAGGACCGTGCCGCCGGGCCGGGCGCCGTCGAGGAAGTAGACGCTCGTGTCAGCCGATCGGCCGCGCAGGAGGGGGTTGTATGCTGCCAGCGAGCGCTGTCGGGAGACGCCCGGTCCTTCGAAGATCGGCTCGGGCACGCGCATGGCGAGGAACGCGCGGCCGCTCGCGGCCGCCACCAGCACAGCCACCGCGGCGAACCCCAGGGCTGACCACGGCGTCCGCTTCATTTGAGCATTAGCAGGCGCAGGACCAACGGCACGAGGACCATGACCGCCACGGCCTGGCGCAACCGGTCGCGCTCCTCGAACAGGTTCAGGGTGACCAGGACCACCAGCAGTAGCACGATGCACCGGTAGATCCAGGTCATCACAGGCCAAGCAGCCGGGCCAGCGGGTTCGCCCACACCAGGGCGCCGATCCCCACGAGATCGATGATGACGGCCGGGATCAGGCAACGCCGCAGCGTCCCGAAATACCCGGGCAGCCCGACCACCTGAGAGGCGAAGATCCCGGCCAGGGCCGTGGGCGGCATCAGGTCGCCCAGGCTCGCGACCAGCGACAGCGCCGACGCCACCACGATCCCGTTGCGACCCAGCAGGGCCAGGAAGATCGGGACGCCCAGCACCGAGGCAGACCCGAAAGCCGAGACGGCACCGAAGAGCGGGATGGCCACCGCGGTCGCCACGAACAGCAAGGCGGCGGGCAGCACCAGGGCCCCCACCACGAACGCCCCTCTGGCCCCGGTCAGGGTCATGACCTGGATGAACATCCCCACGCCCATGAGGATGCCCATCACCGGCAGGGCCTCGCGCATCGCCTCTCGGGCCACGCGAAAAAAATGGATGGGCAGCCCGGTGACCAGCCCGGTGGCGGCCCCGAGCAAGAAGATCAGGGGGAGGCCCAGATCCGGAAGGCGAGACGCCACCTTGGGACCAAACATCAGCACGCCGACGACAACCAGTGGCAGGTAAAGCCTGGCGCCGAAGCGGGCGTAGTACGAGGCGGGCAGCCGGTCGGGCGCAGTCGTCGTCCGGTCCCGCACGAAGCGACGCCCCAGCATGAGCACCAGCCCCATCGCCAGCGGCACGGTGAGCACCAGCAGAGGGAGCGCGAACCCCACATACGGCATGTCCACCCCACCGCCGATGATCATAGCCGGGATGTTGACCGGCGGCGCGATCATGCCCAGCACCGCGCCCACGGCTACGATCGACGCAGTATGTTCCGCGGGGATGCCGAGAGCCAGCAGCACGGGTGCGGCGATGGCGCCCGTGGTGAAGACGCACGCGCTGGACGAGCCGGTCATCATGCCCGGGAACATGATGAACAGCACCAACGCCACCAGCAGCAGCGAAGGCCGCCCTCCCAACCCGTCGATGATCTGTCGGCCCAGGGTCTCCAACAGGCCGTTGCGCTGCAAGACCTTCATGAAGATCATGGCCGAGCCGATCATCAGGGTGATGTCGAGAAAACCGAAGCTGCCCTCGACCAGGTGGCGGACCGGCACGCCTTCGCCGGCCAGCAGCGCGCCGGTCACCGCGCCGAGCATCAGCGAGAACCCCACCGGCCAGCGCAGGCCCAGGGCCGCCGCGACGAACACCGCGGTCATGGCCACGAGCAGCAGCGCGGGTTGCAGCATGGGCAGACAGGGTCAGGGCGTCGGGACCGGCAGGCCGCGACTCAGTGCCAGATCCCCCTGGCGAACCCGTCCCGGCGTGGGTCGGCACCGCCGAAGAGCGTGCCGTTGGGCGCCACCACAATTCCCTGGGCGCCGCCGAAATAGAGGTCCATCTCGCCCCGCACCTGCAGGGGATGCCCCATGCGGGCTAGTGCCTCGCGCACGTCGGGGGGGATGCGGGATTCCAGGAAGACATCCCGGGTCATGGCGTGGATGCGCGGTGCCTCGATGGCCGTCTGGATGTCCAGGTTGTAGTCCACGATGTTCATGATGATCTGGGTCAGGGCCGAGATGATCCGGGTGGCACCCGGCGTTCCCACGCTCATGAACGGCCGGCCGTCCTTGAGCACGATGGTGGGCGCCATACTGGAGAGCGGCCGCTTGCCCGCCTGCACCGAGTTGGCCGATCCCGGTGTGGGTACGAAGTCGTCCATCTCGTTGTTGAGCATGATGCCGGTGCCCGGCACGAGCACGCCGGAGCCGAAGAAGTAATTGATGGTCTGCGTGAGCGCCACCATGTTCCCCTCGCGGTCCACCACCGAGATGTGCGAGGTGTTGGCCGACTTGGCGAACGGCTCCGGGTTGCCGGGCGAAGGGGCCGGTGATGCGCGATTCGGATCGATGGTCCGCCGCAGCGTCTCGGCGTAGGCCTTCGAGGTCAGCCCGGCGATTGGCACCGGCACGAAGTCGGTGTCGGCCATGTACCGCGCCCGGTCCGCAAAGGACCGCTTGAGGGCCTCGGCGGTGACGTGGAGTGCCGCCGGCGTCTGGAATCCCAGGGCCGTCATGTTGAACCCCTCAAGGATGTTCAGCGCCTCGATGATATGGGTGCCGCCAGAGGACGGCGGAGGGCTGGAGATGATCTCGTACCCGCGGTAGGTCGAGCGCACCGGTGTGCGCAGCTTCGGTCGGTAGTTGGCCAGGTCCTCCTTCGTGATGAGCCCGCGGCCGCGCGCCATCTCCGCGACGATGGCGTCGGCGATCTCGCCCCTGTAGAAGACGTCGGGGCCCCACGACGCAATCAGCCGGTAGGTCGCGGCCAGGTCGTTGAGCACCAGACGGTCGCCCACGTCGTAGGGCAACCCCCGCTTGGTATACACCGCGGCCGCGGCGGGGAACATATTCAACTTCGCCAGGTTGTCGACCATGATTCCGTTGAGCGTCTTGGTCACGGCGTACCCGCGCTCGGCCAGGGCGATGGACGGCGCCATGACCTGCCGCAGACTCATGGTGCCGTAGCGCTGCAGCGCCATGGCCAGGCCAGCCAGCGTGCCGGGCACGGCCACGGCCAGGTGACCGATGGTGGTGGCGTTGGGCCGCACGCGGCCGTCCGGACCCAGATACATGTCCGGCGTGGCTTTGCCAGGGGCGGCCTCCCGGTAGTCGATGAACGCCACCTCTCCCGACCTGAGGCGAATGAGCACAAACCCACCGCCGCCGAGACCCGATGCGTTGGGCTCGGCAACACCCAGCGCGAACGCCGTGGCCACCGCGGCATCCACGGCGTTGCCACCCTGCTCGAGAATCTGCAGGCCAATCTCTGTGGCCAGCGGCGTGGCCGATGCCACCATTCCCGTACGACCCACGGCGATCGGCCGCGCTGTCTGCGCGCCCACCGGGGTGGGCGCCGCCACGAACGCCATCAGGAGCACGCCAAGACAGGCAATGGCCGTTCGCTGTGCGCGCGCGGGCATGATCTGTTCACCTCCATCGCAATTGACACTGCCTGGCGGACCTACCGGACGCGGAAAATGCGGCGCAGCACCACTTCCAGGTCGCCGAGTCTGTCCACCGTCTCCATGGTCACCCTGGACTGCGCCGTCAGCCTCGTGAAGAGACCGTCGGTATTGCCTTCTGCGACCACTACCACATGGCCGCTCTTGGGCACGACGGCGGTGATGAACCGATCCGAGAGTTCGCCCCGCCGGGCGCTGCCACCCACGTGCAGCGCCAGGATCTTCATCCCGACCTCCTGGGCCCGGGCCAGGAGTGCCTGCAGTCGGGCGAGCTCGCCGTCGGCGTCGATCCCCGCAGCCCCCAGCCCCTTGGTACTACCGCCGATGGCCAGGACCAGCGTCTTGGCGTCGCGGAGGTCGTCGGGCCTGGCGAGGGCCTTCGTGATCAGTGGAACCTTGAGCCGGTCGAGGAGGACCTTGACGATTTGGAGATCGGCACTCTGCCCCGCAGACGTGAGCAGGACCGGCGGTTCCGCGGTAAACGATGGCGCCGCCCAGACGGCGTCGGGCAGAACCAACAGCGCCATCGCCAGCCACACAGCCAGACAGGTACGCACGGTGACCATCTCCTCTACCAGCTCCGACGATAGCAGGGCCCGCGCGACGCCCGTATCAGGCCTCCACCTGATGGGTCGGGCGCACGGAACGCACAGTTCGTGCGTTCCAGCGCACGATCACGGCGGTGCCGATCAGCAAGAGCGCCAGCATGGCCACGGCGGCCCGGCGCGGCATGCGGGCGAACGGCGCCCCAAGCCCGGGCACCGGCAGCGGGACCGGATCCCTGGGCAGGCCGAACGCAGCAGCAATGCCGTCCACGTGCAACAGGTGCACCACCGGCACCCCGCGGAGGCTCATAAGCCAGAGGACACCGGGTTCGCCCCGGCACGTGGGGAGCCGTCGGTGCACGCCCGGCGCGACGCGGAGGATCTCAGGGCAGGTCCCCACGTTGGCGGCGGCCCCGCCCACGTTCACGAACGCCGCCAGCGCCCGGCCCGCGACCGCGGCATCATAGGCGGCCATCCGGGCGGCGACGCGCTCGCGCAGGCCCTCGCCCCTGATGGGCAGGACACGGTTGCGGGTCATGGCCGCCTGTAGCATCGCTCGCCCATCGGCGTCCAGGCCCGCGCCGACATCGGCGTCCCCGCCAGGAGAGGCGGCCACCGAGCGCGGCCCCCATCCCTCGGCGACCAGGGCGGCTTCCATGTCCAGCCACGTGAACGACGGGAGGTTCGCACCCCAACTCGACGACGCCACCGACGAGATGACCACTGGCTCAGCGCCCAGGGCATGCGCGGCTGCCAAGGTCGCGATGATGAGCCCGGGAAACGAACCAGACGCCCCGACCGCCACCACGGCTCCGGGCCGCACGCCAGCGTCGGCCAGCCAACGCACCAGTGCTGCCGCCATGTTGGGATTGGTGGTGGTCCGCTTCGCCGCCAGGTCACCCACCGTGGTGGTGATGGGCGAGGACTCGACACCGACCAGACCCGTGCGATTCGGGTCGGCGTATGGATCGAGAGGTAACCCCCTGGCCTGCCTGGCGCGGCGAATAACCGCGATGGCGTCGGCGGCGCGCACGGCGGCCTGGCGCATGGCGCCGCTATGGGGATCGCGCAACGGGGAGGCCGCTCGGGTCCCAGCGCCTGCGGCCACAGCCAGGGCGAGCATCGCGACCAGCGCCCGTAGACCGTAGCGTCGCGAGCGCATATCAATACCCCAGGGCGCGCAAGGCCAGGACGCAGGCCGCGGTCGTCAGTGCCAGCATGGCCAGAGTCGCCAGCACGCCTTGCCGCTCGAAGTCGTTGGCGATGAGCCCCGGCAGGACGAAGCCCATCGCGCCCACGGGCACGCCCAGGGTGGCAGCCAAGCCCGGCGCGAGCGCCGCTACCGCCCACTTGCACAGGATGCCCAGCAGCACCATGGCGACGAACCGCCGCCGCCCGAACAGGATCAGGAAAGCCGCGATCGCGCGGTAGAGACCAAGTGCCAGCGCTGCCGCGATCAGGGTCCCGGCGAGCCGCCATGGCTGATCCGCCAGCAGCGCCAGGTAGGCCGGGGTGATGAGCCCTCCAGCTGAGAGGCCCACGGCCTCGGAGAGCACCAGCGAGACGATCAGACCGATGCCGATGGGCTCAGCCACGGACGATCTCTTCGGCAACCGTCGCCCAGTAGTCCAACAGCGCGGCGCCGGCGCCACGCACATTGCCCAGGCCAGCTACAATGGTAGCACCGTGCTGGGCCACCGCGGCAGCGGTGATCGCGGCAGGACGCGGGGGCAGCGCCGCCGCGTCCTGCCGTGACCACCCACCCCGTACCAGAACCCGGACGGCCGCAGGGGCGTGCGGCCCAGTGACAATTACGCGGCTGGCCGGCACCGCACCGGCCAGCAGAGCCTCGCACCACTGAAGGGTGCGTTCGCCCCTGTCGGCGCGCGTGTTGAATACCGCGATCACCGGCGCGTCTGCCAGGCCGGACTCCCGACGCACGCGCTCGATGATCCGCCGAGACGAGTGCGGATCGTTGGCGCCGAACGCTCCGACGAGCCAGGTCTGGCGCCCCGGTTCCCGGAGTCTCCAGATCCGCAGGGCACCAGGGTCCGGAGAGGCCGTCCTGATACCGGAGAGCGCGGCCTCACGCGAGACCCCTACTGCCTCGCAGGCGGCCAGGGCCAGGGCCACGTTCTCGGGCCATTCGCGATAGGCCTCAGGCATCACGACCCCGGACTCGACCTGCACGACGCGGACCACCGTTCCCTGCGCCCGCGCCCTCGCCAGCCAGACCGGCGGCACCTCCGGGCCCGGCACCAGGAGCAGGCCGCCTGCAGGGATCGTCCGGCCCAGGACCTCGGCGATCTCGGCGAGGGAGTCGCCCATGATCCCCACGTGGTCGAGCCCGACACCGGTGAGTACGCCGACGGTCGAACGCATCAGGCAGTGCTCGGCGACGCGCTGGGACTCCGGCCGCAAAGCCATGCACTCTGCGACCAGCGCGTCGGCGCGCAGCCGCGCCGCCAGCGCGGCTGCGCTGCGGTACTCGAGCAACGACGCGCGGCGCCGACCCCGCAGGTCGCGTTCTGACCCGTCGGGGAGAATGACGCGCGGCGCCGACCCGGTGGTCTTAGCCACCACCCGCAGGCCGCCCACCCGCAGGCCGGCCGCGATCAGCCGCACCACGCTCGACTTGCCTCTGGTCCCGTTGACGTGGATGCGGTGCCTGATGCTGCGCAGGCAGGCCCAGTGGCGCCGCGCCTCAGCGGCCGCGGCCACGCCTGCGGCGACGACCGGCAGCAGCCCCGCCAGATCCACCGACGGGACCTAGACCTTCAGCAGCAGGACCGGATCGGAGGCATGCTCACTGACGCTGGCGGCCACGCTGCCCAGCAGCGTCCGGACCAGTCCGGTCCTGGCATGGGTGGCCATGGCGATGAACCCGCCCTCTTCCTCCCCTGCCGCCTCCACGATGGCCCGGAAGGGTTCGGCTTCGCGCACGCTGCCGCGCGCCCGGAGGCCGTCCGCGGCCAGCCTCTGCACGAGTCGCTCGATGTACCGGTGGCCCTCGGCGCGTTCCCACTCCAACGTCATCTCCACGATCTGGGGTGGATACGCCACGGTGTCGAACGCCCGGGCGTGGATCACCCGGAGGAGCTTCAGATCTGCACCCAGCGTCCGTGCCAACAGCGTTGCGTAGGGGAGAATGGCCTCGGCCTGTTCAGAGCCATCCAGCGGCACCAGGATCGGCGAGAGGACCGTCGCCGGCGGATGGAAGGCCCGCGCCAGGAAGACCGGCGCGCGCCCGTAGCGCAGGACCCGATCGGCGACGCTCCCGAGCAAGAACCGCTCGAGGCCCGTCGCGCCGTGAGACGTCATGACCAAGAGGTCGCCCTCACGCTCGGCGGCCAGGATCTCGCGCGCGGGGTCGCCGTAGCGGACCTCAATGCCCGTCTCCAGATCCGCCGCTGCTCCCCGGGCCACCTCCTCGAGGTACAGCCGGGCGGAGGGGGCCTGCCGGCGATTGGTCACGACGCGGACCAGCGCGAGGCCGACGCCCAACGCACGCGCTAGGCGGACGGCGTAGTCGAGACCACGCTCGGCCAGCGGCGAGCCGTCCAGCGGAGCGAGGACGCGCTTGAATGCGGGAGTCATCATGGCGCCTCCATATGTGCGCGTTTACTGGAGCACGCGTGCTGTGCGCGGATCGAGGAGATCCCGCAGGCCGTCGCCCAGGAAGTTGAACCCGAGCACCGTGGTCATAATGGCCAGGCCCGGAAAAGTCGACACCCACCACGCCTGCCCGACGAATCCCCGGCCCTCGGAGACCATCGCGCCCCACTCCGGCGTGGGCGGCTGCGCGCCCAGACCGAGGAAGCTCAGCGACGCGGCCCACAACAGCGCGGCGGGCATCTCCAGCGTGGTAAAGACGACCACCGTGCCCAGCGCATTGGGCAGGACGTGCCGGGCCAGTACGCGCGCGTCGCCGGCGCCCACGGCCCGGGCGGCCTCCACATACTGTGTCGTCCGGATGACCAGCACCTGGCCCCGGATCAATCGGGCGAACTCGCGCCAGCCCGTAACGCCGATGGCCAGGATCATGTTGCCCAGGCCGCCGCCCAGCACCCCGGCGATGGCCAGCGCCAGGACCAGCGTCGGCACCGCCAGCATCACGTCCACGATCCGCATCAGCAGCGCGTCCAGCCAGCCGCCGAAGAACCCGGCACATGCCCCGAGCACGATCCCAATGGCGGCCTCGATGATGACCACCGCGACCCCGATGAGCAGCGCGTACCGCGTGCCAAAGACCACCCGGCTGAAGATGTCGCGGCCCAGTTCGTCGGTTCCGAACAGATGCTGCGGCCCGGGCGGGGACAGCAGCGCGTCGATATCCAGCCCTGCGGGATCGTAGGGCGCGACCACCGCGGCGAGCAGCGCGGCCGCGATCACCCCCGCCACGATGAGCACGCCCAGGAGCATCAACCGGTAGCGCCACACCCGCCGCAGCCACCAGCGCAGCGGCCACGGTCCGACGGCCCCTGGGGTGTCACTCGTACCTGATGCGGGGATCGACATAGGCGTACAGGACGTCCACCAGCAGGCTGCTGGCCACCACAAGGATGGCCATGGCCATGACGATGCCCTGCACGACGGGATAGTCGCGCTTCAGCACCGCGTCCACCAGGAGACGGCCCATCCCCGGCCACGCGAAGACGGTCTCGGTGATCACCGCGCCGCCGAACAGCCACGGCAGCCGCAACCCGATCAGGGTGAGGATGGGGATCAGCGCGTTGCGCAGGGCGTGCTTGACGATGACGACCCGTTCGGCCAGTCCCTTGCTGCGCGCGGTGCGAACGTACTCCTCGCCGATGACCTCGAGCATGCTCGAGCGGGTCAGACGCGTGAACAGGGCGGCGGGCGGCAGGCCCAGCGTCAACACCGGCAGGATGTGGGTCCGTAGGCCGTCGGCGGACCACAGCGTCTCGGCCCGGCCCGAGATGGGCAACAGGCCCAGCCACACGCCGAAGATGAGGATGAACAGCAGGCCAAGCCAGAACGTGGGCATCGACACCCAGAAGAGCGCGGCGACCCGCGAGAGGTTGTCCATCCACGTGTTGCGCCGCACGGCCGAGACCACCCCGGCTGGCAGGCTGACCGCCAGCGTCGTCAGCAACGCCAGCAGGGTCAGCTCCAGCGTAGGGCCGATTCGCGGCCGGATCATGCGCGTGACGCGATCGCCGGTCGTGATGGAGTCGCCCAGGTCCCCCCGCACGGCGCGGACGAGCCAGCGCGCGTACTGCACCGGGACCGGGCGGTTGAGCCCCAGCTCGTCCCGCCGCTGCTGCACGATCTCCTCAGGGACGTTGAGGCCGTAGAGCAGGCGAATGGGGTCACCCGTCAGGTGGAGCAGGCTGAACACCACCAGGGTGACCCCAATTGCGACAGGCACCAGCGTCAGGACCCGATAAAAGACGTAGCGGGCCACGCCCGCTGGCCCCTACTTGCGCGTCAGCGCCAGCGCCCGCAGGTGCACCGGCCACCAGGGATGCTGAGCCAGCACCTCCAGCCCGCCCACCGACTTCTTGGCGGCGAGCAGGTTCGTGTTGGACACCAGCGGCACCCAGACCGCGGACTCTACGATGATGCGCTGCGCGAACTGGAGCGCCTTCTCCCGCTCGGCATCGTCGAGCGCGTTGCTGGCCGTATCCAGCGCCTTGTCCAGCACGGGGTTGGGCCAGCGTGAGAAGTTGCTCGAAGGGATGTTCACCGAATGGGTCAGGAACGTGAGGTACGGCTGGGCGAGCCACCAGGTGTTCCGGAAGATCCCGATGTCGAAATTGCCGGCCCGGGCCCGGTCGTAGGTGGCA
>JAVKIJ010000042.1:0-26653 GCA_031459535.1 Candidatus Fervidifonticultor quintus
AGGCCTTGTCGTCGGCCATCCGGATGTTGTAGGGCGGCTGGTGCTGCTTGATGAGGTTGGTCTCGAGGATAAGCGCCTCGACCTCGTTGGCCGTGACGATGGTGTCCACGTCGGCAATCTTGGGGACGAGGAGCCGCAGTCGCGGGTTGGCCTGTGCCTCGGGGTCCTGGAAGTACTGCCGGACGCGGGCGCGCAGGGAGGCGGCCTTGCCCACATAGAGGACGCGGCCCGCCGCGTCCTTCATGAGGTAGACGCCTGGCCGCGCCGGCAACAGCCGGAGGGTGGTCAGCAGCGCCTCGGAGGGCATGGGCTCTAGCGGCGTGCGGCAGCTCGGGACATGCGGGCCGCGGCCGAGGCGCCCGTGTCCGGGGTGGCGGCCCGGGCGCGCAGGCGGCCCGGGCGTCCGTCGGCCGCCATGCCCAGCACCGGTCGCAGGAACTGGCCGGTGTACGACCCTTCCACGGCGGCAACGGTCTCGGGCGTGCCCTCGGCGACAACCTGTCCGCCGTACTCCCCGCCTTCCGGACCCAGATCAATGATCCAGTCGGCGGTCTTGATGATGTCCAGGTTGTGCTCGATAACGATCACGGTGTTGCCGGCGTCCACGAGGCGGTGGAGGACGCCGAGCAGCCGTTCCACATCGGCAAAGTGCAGGCCGACCGTGGGCTCATCGAGGATGTAGACCGTCTGCCCGGTGTCCCGTCGCGACAGCTCGGTCGCCAGCTTCACGCGCTGGGCTTCACCGCCGGAGAGCGTGGTGGCTGGCTGGCCCAGCTTGATGTACCCCAGGCCCACGTCGTCCAGCGTCTGCAGCTTCCGGCGGATGCGGGGGATCGCCTCGAAGAACGTCAGCGCCTCGCTCACGGTCATCTCGAGGACTTCGCTGATGTTCTTACCCCTGTACGTCACCTCCAGCGTTTCCCGGTTGTACCGCTTGCCCTTGCAGACCTCGCACGGCACGTAGACGTCGGGCAGGAAGTGCATCTCGATGCGGACGATGCCATCGCCCTCACAGGCCTCGCAGCGCCCGCCTCGGACGTTGAACGAGAAGCGCCCCGGTCCGTAGCCGCGTGATCGGGCCTCGGCGGTTTGCGCGAACAGTTCGCGGATCAAGTCGAAGGTCTTGGTATAGGTGGCGGGATTGCTGCGCGGGGTTCGACCGATGGGTGACTGGTCAATCTCGATGACCTTGTCCACGTGCTCCACGCCGTCGACGCGGTCGTGGGCGCCCGGCCGCACCCGGGCCCCGTAGATCTTGCTGACCAGGGCCCGGTAGAGAATCTCGTCGATGAGCGTGGACTTCCCCGAACCCGAGACGCCCGTGATCGCCACAAACGTGCCCAGGGGGATGCGGACGTCGATGTTCTTGAGGTTGTGCTCCCGGGCGCCCCGGATGACCAGAGCCTCGCCGGTCCCCGGCCGGCGGCGCTGTGGCACTGGGATGCGGCGGCGGCCGGACAGGTACTGACCGGTAATGGAGCTGGGGTGCTTGGCGATGGTCGCGGGCGGGCCCGCGACCACCACATATCCGCCGTCGGCGCCGGCGCCCGGCCCGATGTCCACCACCCAGTCCGCGGAGCGAATCGTCTCCTCGTCGTGCTCAACGACCAGGATGGTATTGCCCAGATCCCGCAGGCCCTCGAGGGTGTGGATCAGCCGGCGGTTGTCGCGATGGTGGAGGCCAATGCTGGGCTCGTCCAGGACATAGAGCACGCCCATCAGCCCGCTGCCGATCTGCGTCGCCAGCCGGATGCGCTGCGCCTCTCCGCCGGAGAGCGTGGTCGCCGTCCGGTCCAGCGTAAGGTAGTCGAGGCCGACGTTGACCATGAAGCCCAGCCGTGCCTTGATCTCCTTCAGGATCTGGTGGGCGATGCGCTGGTCGCGCTCGGACAGCGTCAGGCGGTCGAAGAACTCCAGGGCTCCCCGGACCGTGAGCGCCGTGAGCTCCGCGATGTTCAGCCCGCCCACGCGGACGCTGAGGGACTCGGGTTTCAGGCGCGTGCCCCGGCAGTCGGGGCAGGCCGCGCTGGTCATGTACTGCTCGATCTCCTCCCGGACGTACTCGGAGTCCGTCTCCTGATAGCGCCGCATGAGCTGGGGGACCACACCCTCGAAGGTGCTATCGTAGCTGCGCAGCACCCCCCACTTGTTGTGGTAGCGAATGCGGATCGGCTCATCGGACCCGTGGAGCAGCACGTCCACGAACGCGCGCGGCAGCTTCCGGACTGGTACCTTCATGTCCACGCCATAGTGCGCCGCCAGGGACTGTAGCAGTTCCTGGTAGTACTCGCTGGTGGACGCCGCCCAGGGTGCCACCGCGCCGTCCAGCAGGCTCTTGTCGCGGTCCAGGACCAGGTCTTCGTCGATCTCCTGTTTGAAGCCCAGCCCGGTGCACGTCGCACAGGCCCCATAGGGGCTGTTGAAGGAGAAGATGCGCGGCTCGATTTCGGGCAGACTGACGCCGTCCTCGGGACAGGCAAACTGCTGGCTGAAGATCAGCAGGCGGTCCTGGCCGTCCCCACCGTCGCCGACCACGTCAATGTAGACGATGCCCTGCCCCAGTTTGAGCGCGGTCTCGACGGAATCGGCCAGCCTGGATCGGATCTCGGCGTGGACCACCAGCCGGTCCACCACGACCTCGATGTGATGCTTGCGGTTCTTGTCCAGCGGGATCTCCTCGGACAGATCGTAGATGATGCCGTCGGCCCGAACGCGGGCGAAGCCCTGCCGCCGGAGATCGTCGAAGAGCTGCCGGTACTCACCCTTGCGCCCCCGGACCACGGGGCCGAGGACCTGCACGCGGGTACCGTCGCTCAGGCCCAGGACCTGATCCACGATCTGCTCGCGCGTCTGCCGCCTGATCGGCCGGCCGCACCTGGGACAGTGCGGCTGGCCGATGCGGGCGTAGAGCAGTCGGAGGTAGTCGTAGACCTCGGTCACGGTCCCCACCGTGGATCGGGGATTGCGGGGCGCACCCTTCTGGTCGATCGAGACGGCCGGCGACAGCCCGTCGATACTGTCTACGTCCGGCTTCTCCATCAGGCCGAGGAACTGGCGAGCGTACGCGGAGAGGGACTCCACGTACTTGCGCTGGCCCTCGGCATAGATGGTGTCGAAGGCCAGCGACGACTTCCCCGATCCGGAGATGCCTGTGAGGACCACCAGCCGATCCCGGGGGATCTCGACGGTGATGCCCTTGAGGTTGTGCTCGCGGGCTCCGCGGACGACGATACGGTCAAGCGGCATATCTGTCTCCGGAGTGTCAGCCGGTGAGCCCGCGCGCCATGGGGCTACCGGCGCGGGTCAACGCCACGACGCCCTCCTCGCACGGCGGCGCCGGCCCGGCGCGGATGTCCTGCGGGTGAGTCCCGGCCCGGTCCCCGACCGGGGCCACCGCGCCGCCGCCCGGCCGGCGCGAAGAACGGCTCGCCGAGTCCCTTGCGCAGCTCGGCGATCTGGTCCCTCAGGACTGCGGCCTTCTCGAACTGCAGGTCGGCCGCTGCCCGTCGCATGGCCCGCTCCAGCGCCTCGATGGTCTGCTCCAGTTCGGCCGGTGAGAGCATGAGCAGCCGCGCCACGTCCCACGGGACCTTGGCACGACGGGTCTCGGCCAGCTTGATGAGCTCCTCGGCCGTCAGGATCTCCCCTGTCGCCTCCGAGGTCTCCATCTCCTCGGTGACGCTCTGCAGGTCGATCAGGTCGCGGATCGGCTTGTGGATCGACTGGGGGGTGATCCCGTGCACCTCGTTGTACTGGAGCTGAATCTGGCGCCGGCGGTTGGTCTCGTCGATGGCGCGGCGCATGGAGTCTGTGACCTCGTCGGCATAGAGAAGCACCCGACCGGAGATGTGCCGGGCCGCGCGCCCCATGGTCTGGATCAGCGCCGTCTCCGACCGCAGGTATCCCTCCCGGTCGGCATCGAGGATGGCCACTAGGGACACCTCGGGCAGATCCAGCCCCTCCCGCAGGAGGTTGATCCCCACCAGCACATCGTACGTGCCCTGCCGTAGGTCCTTGAGGATCTGCACCCGCTGGAGTGTGTCGATCTCGGCGTGCAGGTAGTGAACCTTAAAGTCGAGCTCTTGCAGGTAGGCGCTGAGATCCTCAGCCATGCGCTTGGTCAGGGTGGTCACCAACGTGCGCTCGCCGCGGGCGACCTGGGCCTTGATCTCGGCGATGAGATCATCCACCTGGCCCTGGGCGGGACGGACCTCGACGTAGGGGTCCACTAGGCCCGTGGGCCGAACGATCTGCTCGACGATCCGGTCGCTCACCTGCATCTCGTAGGGGCCTGGCGTGGCCGAGACGAAGACCGCCTGGGGAATGAGCGACTCGAACTCCTCCCAGGCCAGGGGCCGGTTGTCGAACGCCGAGGGCAGGCGGAATCCAAAGTCCACCAAGTTCTTCTTGCGCGACCGGTCGCCCTCGAGCATACCGCGCACCTGCGGGATGGTCACGTGGCTCTCGTCCACCACCAGGAGAAAGTCCTTGGGGAAGTAGTCGATGAGGCAGCCGGGCCGCTCTCCGGGATTTCGGCCGTCCAGATGGCGAGAGTAGTTCTCGATCCCCGGACAGGTCCCGGCCTCTCGTAGCAGCTCCATGTCGTACCGGGTGCGGAACTCCAGGCGCTGGGCCTCCAGCAATTTCCCCTGCCCGCGGAACCACGCCAGCCGCTCCTGCAGCTCCTCCTCGATGGTCCTGAGCGCCCGCTCCAGCCGCCACTCCGTGGTCACCCAGTGCTTGGCCGGCCACAGCGCCACCGCGTCCTTGCTCTCCAGGACCTCGCCGGTAAGCGGGTCGATCTCGATGATGCGCTCGACCTCGTCGCCGAAGAGGTCGATACGCACCGCGCGTTCCTCGTAGGCGGGAAACACCTCGATGACGTCGCCGCGCACCCGGAAGCGGCCCCGGGCGAAGTCGATGTCGTTGCGTTCGTACTGGATGTCCACCAGCCGCCGGACCAGCTCCTCGCGCGTGCGGCGCTCGCCTCTCCGTACCAGCAGCATGACTTCCTTGTAGTCCTCCGGCCGGCCCAGGCCGTAGATGCAGGAGACCGAGGCCACCACGATCACGTCCCGGCGCTCCATCAGGGCCTTGGTCGCCGCGTGCCGCAGCCGGTCGATCTCGTCGTTGATGGAGGCGTCCTTGGCGATGTAGAGATCGGTCTGGGGGACATACGCTTCCGGCTGGTAGTAGTCGTAGTACGAGACGAAGTAGCGGACCGCGTTGTTGGGGAAGAACTCGCGGAACTCGCTGTACAGTTGCGCAGCCAGGGTCTTGTTGTGGGCCAGGACCAGGGTGGGCCGCTGGACCTGCTCGATGACGCGGGCCACG
The DNA here is from genome assembly GCA_031459535.1 of Candidatus Fervidifonticultor quintus. Classification (GTDB taxonomy): domain Bacteria; phylum Sysuimicrobiota; class Sysuimicrobiia; order Sysuimicrobiales; family Humicultoraceae; genus Fervidifonticultor_A; species Fervidifonticultor_A quintus. Next base: position 5,335 of record JAVKIJ010000042.1, read on the forward strand.
GTGAACGTCTTGCCCGATCCCGTCACGCCCAACAGCGTTTGGTATCGGTTCCCCGCCCGGATGCTCTCGGTCAACTCGGCGATCGCCTTGGGCTGATCGCCGCGCGCGGGCATATCCGTGACCATCTGGAACATGAGCATAAAGATAGTATACCAGCACGCCCGATGGTTGCTCCACCGGTGGCGCGCAGGACCGGTGGAACGGGTGATCGGCGGAATGTCAGGAAGCGGTCTGCCAGCGCCGCCAGAGGGCGACGACCTGTTCGCGGGTTGCCTCCGGAGCCCCCGAGTTGTCGATGACCCACGTGGCAGCCGGAATCTTCTCGCCCAGGGGCCGCTGCGCCGCCAGCCGTCGTCGGGCCTCTTCCTCTGAGAGCCGGTCGCGGTGCATCAACCGCTGGAGCTGCGTGCCCTCGTCCGCATAGACCACCACGATCCCATCGAGGGGATACGCGTCGGCCGGCGTCACATCCAGCAGCAAGGGGATGTCCACGATCACGACGGCGTCGGGCCTCTGGCGGCCGATCCTGGCAATAGCCTCGAGGATCCTCGCGCGGATCGCAGGGTGGGTGATGGCATTGAGGGTGCGGCGGGCCTCGGGATCGTTGAAGACGCGGTCGGCCAGCGCCCTGCGGTCCAGCGTGCCATCTGGCAGGATGAGCGAGGGTCCCAAGGCGGCGGCGATGTCTCCGAGGATCGGGCTGCCGGGCGCGACCACGTCCCGCGCGACGTGGTCCGCATCGATGACCTCGGCGCCCAGCTCGCGGAAGGTGGCAGCAACCAGGCTCTTGCCACTGGCGATCCCGCCAGTGAGGCCGATGACCCTCACGATGCCGCAGCCGAGACCGCCACCGGCTGCATCTCGGCCCAGTTGGGCCCGGCCTTCGCCTCGGCGACCAGGGGCACGGACAGGGGGAAGGCGTCCTGCATGACCTCTCGCACGCGGGCCGCCACCGACACCACAACGGGCTCGGGCACCTCGAACAGCAACTCGTCGTGGATCTGAAGGGTCATCCGCGCGCCTGGGAAGGCCGGTAGCACGTCGCGGGCGATGCCCAGCATGGCCAGCTTGATGATATCGGCGCTGGAGCCTTGAATGGGCGTATTGATCGCGGTGCGCTCCGCGGCCTCTCTCACCTGCCGGTTGCGGCTCAGTAGATCGGGCAGATAGCGCCGACGGTTGAGCACGGTGGTGACATAGCCGTCGCGCCGCGCCTGCTCCACCACCTGCTGCATGTACTCGTACACTTTGGGGAACCGCAGGTAGTACTGCTCGATGAACGCCCGGGCCTCTTCCCGTGAGATGCCGAGCTGGCTGGCCAGACCATGCTCGCTCATGCCGTAGGCGACCCCGAACACGATGGCCTTGGCGCGGCGCCGCAGGTCGGCGGTCACGGCCTCGGGCGGAAGCCCGAACACCTGCGAGGCGGTCACGGTGTGAACGTCCTCGCCCCGCTCGAAGGCGGCCACCAGGCCGGGGTCCCGCGTGATGTGCGCCAGCACCCTCAGGTCAATCTGCGAGTAGTCCACGCTGAGCAGGGTGGCTCCAGTCGGCGCGATGATGGCGCGGCGAATCCGGCGCCCTTCCTCGGAGCGGATCGGCAGGTTCTGCAGGTTGGGCTCCTCGGTGATAACCCGACCGGTGGCCGCCAGGGTCTGATTGAAGGTGGTGTGCACCCGGCCGGTGCGCGGGTCTGCCAGCCGCGGGAGCACATCAACGTAGGTGGACTTCAACTTGCTCAGTTCCCGGTACTCGACGATCTTAGCGACGACCTCATGGCGCGGCGCCAGGCTCTCTAACACCTCCGCATCGGTCGAGTACCCGGTCTTTGTGCGCTTCAGCGGCGGGAGGCGGAGCTTCTCGAACAGGACAAAGGCCAGTTGCTTGGGTGATCCGATGTTGAACTCGGTGCCTGCCAGGCGGTAGATCTGGGCCTCCAGCGCCCGGAGCCGCTCGGCCAGTTCTTCGCCCAGGGCACTCAGATATGGCACATCGACAGCGACGCCGGCCTCCTCCATCTCCGCCAGGACGGCTGCCAGCGGAATCTCCACCTGGCGAAACAAGGTGTCCACCTCGCGCTGACGCATCCGCTCCTCCAGCACACGGCGCAGATGCACGAGCGCTTCGGCGTGGCTGGCAACGGACGCACCGGCGTCGGCGCCTTCACCCTCCAGCTCCCGGCCCAGGAACTCGCGGACGGCGGTGCCCAGGGAGTGTGTACGCTTCCCCGGGTTGAGGAGATAGGACGCGATCGCCACGTCGAAGTCAAAGCCAGCAGGCACCAGCCCGTCGCGGCGGAGGCTCAACAGATCGGCCTTCAGGTCGGCGCTGATCTTCCGCACCGCGGCGTCTTCCAACACCCCCCTCAGCGCCTCGGGCACGCGGCCGGAGGCCGGCACCCATGCGGCCCGGCCGTCTGCGGCCACCCCGATCGCCAGGACCGGCGCCACCAGCGGATGGCCGGCTCCGCGCAGGAAAACCACGCCGAGTTCGGCGGCGCCACGAATGCAGGCTTCGACCGCAGACCACCCCTGGGCCCGCGGGGGCCCCGGCGCTGGCGCGGGCACCGGCGGGCCGTCGCCGTGACGGAAGCGTTCCAGCAGGCCGCGGAACTCCAGCTCGCGAAACAGGGCCTCCACCGCCTCGGGATCCGGATCCCGACGCCGCAGCGCCTCCCAGTCGGTTCCGACGGGTACCTCCTCGACCAGCGTCGCCAGTCGCTTGCTCTGGAGCACCTGGTCACGGCGTGCGGCCAGGGCCCCACGATACCGGGCGGGCACTTGGTCCAGGTGCTCGAAGAGCAGCTCGACGCTGCCGAACTGCTTGACCAGCGCGCTCGCGGTCTTGTCGCCGATGCCGGGCACGCCCGGGATGTTGTCGCTGGGATCCCCCCGCAGGCTCTTGAAGTCGGGGAGCTGTCGAGGCTCGAACCCGAAACGCTGGCGCACTCGGGCTGCGTCGTACACCACGGTCTCGGTGACGCCCCGGCTCGTGACCATGACGCTCACCCGAGCCTCGACGAGCTGCAGGGTGTCCAGGTCACCGCTGACGATGAGCACGTCGAAGCCCTGCTGGCTGGCGCGCCGTGCCACCGTGGCAATGACGTCATCGGCCTCGTAGCCCGGCGATTCCAGGGTCGGGATGCGCAGGGTCTCGAGGACCTGCCGGCTCAAGGCGATCTGCGGCCGCAGGTCGTCGGGCATGGCATCGCGATGGGCCTTGTATCCGGCGAACGCTTGGTGCCGGAACGTGGGCTCGGGGCGATCGAGGGCCGCAGCGATGAACTCGGGCCGCTCCTCCTCCAGCACCTTCAGCAGCATGGTGGTGAAGCCGTAGACCGCATTGGTCGGCCGGCCCGTGGACGTGGTGAGATAGGGCAGGGCGTAGAAGGCGCGGTAGATCAGGCCGTTGGTATCAAGGAGGACAAGCTTCCCGGGCACGCCAATCACCGTTCCGTAGTATAGCAGGGGCTACCGGGGCCACGGCGGCGCCAGGCGTCAATGACCGGATGGCATCCGAGCGCCACCTCGTGCTATATTCGCGGATGAAGGCCGGGGTGGTGAAACGGCAGACACGCGGGTCTCAAAAACCCGTGAGGGAAACCTCGTGCGGGTTCAACTCCCGCCCCCGGCACCATCGGCGACCTCGACACCATCGCTGCCCGGTTTATGCATCCCTTTCCCGGAGACCGGGGGGAAGATCCACGGATCCGGTAGCGGCCGTCGTCCCCATGGCCAGGTAGCGATCGAAGAACAACCGGAGCAGACCCGGCCTCGCCATCACCGCCGCCGCCAGCCCCACCCACCCCCGAGGCAGGCACAGCACCACCAGATTCGCCCACAGCAGTGCTCTATACCGCCTCCGGTCCGTCGCCACGAACGTCCGGTACCCTGCCTCTGCCTCCGCGGGCGAAATGCGGCCATCCAAGACCTGCTGGATCAGCGCCCCACACCGCGCGCCGGCCAGGGCTGCGGTACGGATGCCCTCACCTGACAGCGGAAGACAGTGTCCCGCCGCGTCGCCAGCAGCGAACACGCCATCCACCACGCTCGGGGTCCAGCCCGTGACGAGATATCCGCCGTGCACCCTTGCCGGTGCGGCCCCGAAGCGCGCCATGAACCGCCCCAGGGCGGGGAGCAGTTTCGTTCGGCCGCGATACGAGAGGACGCCGAACCGCGCCGCTTGGCCGCAGGGAAACGCCCACGCGTAGCCATCGCCGACCTCGGGCGTGAAGTGAAAGTGCAGGCCGGGCTCCACGGCCAGCGGGACTTCGCTCTCGATCCCAAACGCGACGTACCGCGGCCGGCCTCGACCCGCCAGCGCGGCCCGTGGGCCCGTGGCGTCAATAAGGAACCGGCCCGCGAAGGCACCCGCCGAGGTGAGAACCCTGGACCCGTCACGGCCGAGCACCGAGGCCCGGCGGAACTCCGCCCAGGTTCGCGCCGCCGCCTCCAGACAGAAGGCCCGATAGTCGAACGTGCAGAACGGCTCGGGGAGCCGCCACGCGACGCGCCGGCCGCAGGCGTGGATGACCAGCATCCCGTGCTCCTGCAAAACCGCCGCCTCCGCGCCCATCATGCGCACGATGCGCACCGGCGCCGCGCACGCTGAGGCCACTCCATCTCCGATCGGCTGACGATCCAGCAGCAGGACGCGGCCCCGAAGCCGCTGGGCTGCGGCCAGACCCGCAAACGAGGCGCCTGCGATGATGACGTCGTAGGGCTGGCTACTCGACCGGCCGGGCATGCTCGAACTTCGTCACGCCGCGATAGGCGGGCACGGTGAGGTCCTTCTGCCGGCTAATGGCGATCAGGAGCCCGAGCGCGCGGAGCCCATCGATCAGCCCGCCCCGAATGTTCAGGGCGCCCTCGAGGGTCGCCGGGTCGCCGATCGCGGCGATGGTGAACGGCCCTGTCAGGCGTTGAAGGTTGACCACGACCGTACCACCGACCTGCCCGAACCCGGTCGTGGCCGTCACGCGCTGCCCGTTGACGGCCACGGCCTCGGCACCTGCCGCCCACAGCTCGTTGATGACGGCCACGAGATCCTGATAGGTCACCACCACGGGGGTACTGCCTGCCGGCTGCGCCTTGGCGTCCTCAAGGGTCACGACGACCCCTGGCCCGCGCATGGCCTTGAGGCCCACCGCCATCCGCAGGCTGTCGAGCTCCTTGCTCATGGCCGAGGCCAGCGTCCGGCCCTCGGCTGTTGCCCGCTCGTACTCCGCCTGACGCCGCTGCAGCTCTTCGACCTTGCGCTCCAGATCCGCTCGCGCGTCGCGCTCCTGGCGCAGCAGTGTGGCCAGGGCGTAGACATTCCGCGTGGGTACCTCGGGTTGGGAGCGGAGGAGCCGACCGGCGCGGACCTGCACCACGAAGAGGAACCCCAGGCCGAGCAGCACCAGGGCTGCCACAACCTGCAGCCAGGTGATACGGGCCGGCCGCCGGGCGCTCACTGCCCCTGCCCCCTGGATCGTGCGATGCGCTCCTGCAACCGCCTGACCCCCTCGTCGCCCACGAAGATGCCCGCGTGGGACCCGGCGACGCGGCCAGCCGGATCCACGAAGAACGTGGTAGGGATGGCCGTGACCCGGTAAGCCCGCATGACGTCCCCTGTCATGTCAATGGCCGCCGGGTACGTGACACCATACCGGGCGAGAAACGCTCGCGCCGCCTCAGGCTCATCTTGAATGGCGATCCCCAGGAATGTGACACCGCGTCCCCTGCCGGCCTGCCACGCTCGCTCGAGGTCGGCCGCCTCCAGCGCGCACGGGCCGCACCACGACGCAAAGAAGTTGATGACCACCACGTCGCCGCGGAAGTCCTTCACCGCGATGCGGCTGGCGTCGCGCAGCGACGGCAGCGAGAAGTCGGGCGCCAAGCGCGACGGCGGAACCGTCTCCGGCAATTGGGACCCCGTCGGTCTGCCGGGTGCCGTCGCCCGGCGCTGCCCCAGCGAATACGCCACCACGACGGCCGCCAGCAGGACGCAGGCCCCGGCGAGGGCGAGCAGCGCGCGGGCGGGTGACGCGGTGCGGGGCGGCTCCGGCGGTGCGTCCCGCCCCGGGCCCTCAGCCATGACGATGGGTGACCCAGGCCGCAGACTGGGGGCCCAGCAGCCCCTCGATCTCCTGGACCACACGCGGCGAGGCCGCCACGCGCAGCTCACCCGCCTGCATCTTGACCTCGCGGCCGCCGGCGTGGACGGACAGGAGGACCGTTCGGTCTCCCGGGTAGCGCGCCAAGAGGTCTCTGAGCCGGCGGAGACCGGCGTCCCCGTGACGGTCGGCGTCCAGGCGCACGTGCAGCGCAGCATCGGCATCCACGGTGTCAGCGGGCAGAGGACGGGCGCCCGGACCGTCTCCAGAGTGACCATCGGCGACGCCGGCTGGAACCGGCGCTTCGTCGAGCGGGGTCACCGCGTCCGCCAGGACCTTGACCTGTTGCTCGGCGACGTCCACGCGGCCGCTCACGACCACCACGGCATCGCGGCGCAGCGCCAGATGGGATTGTTCGTACGTCTTGGGAAAGACGATGACCTCCACCGCGCCAGTGAGGTCTTCCACGGTGGCGAAGGCCATGGCGGCGCCACTCTTGGTGGTCGTCCGCTTCAAGGCTGTGATCAGGCCGCCGATGACCACCTCGGTGCGGTCGCGCATCTCGGCCAACTGGCCGATCACCGCGGTGGTCCGCTGCTCCAGGAGGTCTCGGACGTGACCCAATGGATGGCCCGAGACGTACATGCCCAGCATGTCCCGCTCCATGGCCAGCAGTTCGGCTCTGGAGAACTCCTCGACCTCCACCGCTTGGCCGGCCGTCGGCGCCTGCGTGCCGTCGTCCAACTCGAAGAGCCCGGTCTGGGACTCCGCGCGTGCCCGGGCCAGCCGCTGACCCGTGGTCAGGACGGCATCGATCTCCCCGAGCAGCGCAGCGCGCGGCCGGCCCAGTGAGTCGAGGGCCCCGGCCTTGATCAGGCTCTCCAGCACGCGCTTGTTGACCGTGCGGGTGTCAACGCGGGCGACCAGATCTACTAGCGAGCGAAACGGGCCGCCGGTCTGCCGGGCGCGGAGGATGGACTCCACGGCGCTGGCGCCCACGTTCTTCACCGCCGCGAGCCCGAACCGGATCGCCTGGCCCACCACGGTGAAGGTGTCCGCGGACTCATTGATGTCGGGCGGCAGCACCCGAATGCCGATGCGCTCGCACTCGGCCACCGCGTTGGCCACTTTGACCATCCAGTCCTGGCCCAGGGCCTCGGTGGTCAGCACCGCTGCCATGTACTCGACCGGGAAGTTCGCCTTCAGATAGGCGGTCTGGTAGGCGATGAGCCCGTAGCACGCTGCGTGCGCCCGGTTGAACCCGTACCGGGCGAACGGCTCGAACTGCTCCCAAATGGCCTCGGCCGTGCGCTTGGGCACGCCCCGCTTGCGCGCGCCGGCCAAGAACCCTTCCTTCTGGGCCTCAAGTTTGTCCTTGATCTTCTTGCGTATGGCATAACAGAGGACATCGGCCTGGGCCAGGGTATATCCCGCAATGGCCTGTGTGACGGCCATGACGTCCTCCTGGTAGACCATCACCCCGTAGGTGTCGGCGAGCACCGGCTCCATGAGCGGGTGCAGGGTGGTGATCTTCTCCAGCCCGTGCTTGCGTCGGATGTAGGACGGGATGTTGGCCATGGGGCCAGGCCGGAACAGCGCCACCATGGCCATGATGTCCTCGATACGCGTGGGCTTGAGGTCCCGGAGGTGCCGGGTCATCCCCGCGCCCTCGAGTTGGAAGATCCCCACCGTGTCGCCGCGTGACAGCAGCTCGAACGTCGCCCGATCGTCCAGCGGGATCTCCTTGAGGTCGATGGTGATGCCCCGGACTTTCTCGATGATCTTGAGCGCACGATCAAGGATGGTCAGGTACGACAGACCCAGGAAGTCCATCTTGAGCAGGCCGATCTTCTCTACCGCGTCCATGTCGTACTGGGTCATGACCAGGTCACCGCGGGTCGCACGCTGGAGCGGCACCAGGTCCATCAACGGATCGCGGGAGATGATCACACCGGCGGCGTGGGTGCTGGCGTGGCGCGCGACGCCTTCCAGTTTCTGAGCCAGATCCAGCAGCCGGCCCACGGTTGGGCTTTCCTCTTTGGAGCGGCGCAGGTCGGGATCGGCGCGCAGAGCCTCATCGAGAGAAGCGTTGAAGGGAATCAGCTTGGCGATGCGATCCACGTCGGCGTAGGGCAACCCCATGACCCGGCCGATGTCGCGGACGGCCTGCCGGGCCCCCATGGTGCCGAAGGTGATGATCTGGGCCACATGGTCGGCTCCATACTTGTCGATGACGTAACGGATGACCTCGTCACGTCGGCTGTCCATGAAGTCCACATCGATGTCCGGCATGGTGAATCGCTCGAGGTTGAGGAACCGCTCGAACGGAAGCCGGTACTTCAGCGGGTCCACATCGGTCACGCCCAGGCTGTAGAGCACCAGGCTGCCGGCGGCCGAGCCGCGCACCGTGGTCAGAATCCCCCGGTCGCGCGCGAACTTGACGAAGTCCATCACGATGAGAAAGTAGGCTGCGTACCCCGTCTGCTCGATGACCCGCAGCTCCGTGTCCAGCCGCGCCCGCTGTTCATCCGTCGGCCGGCCGTAGAGGCGCCGCAGCCCGGCTTCGCACAGCTTGCGCAGATACGAGTCGGCGGTCTCGCCCTCGGGAACCGGGAAGTGCGGCAGCTTGACCCGTCCCAGATCCAGGTCGAGGTTGACGCGACCCGCGATGTCGCACGTCGCCCGCAGGGCCTGGGGCACCTCGCTGAACCGGCGCGCCATCTCTTCCGGATTCTTGAGGTAGAACTCCGGGGTCTCGCCCATCCGCGGCTTGTGGGTGGCATCCAGCGTGACGTTCATCTGGATGCACATCAGGGCGTCCTGGGCCTCCGCCTCGTCCCGGTGCACATAGTGGACATCGTTGGTGGCGACGAGCGGGAGGTCCAGCTCGCGGGCCAGCTGCACCATCCCCAAGATGTTACGCTTCTGCTCCGGGAGCCCGTGGTCCTGAATCTCGAGGAAGTAGTTGCCGGGACCGAAGATGTCGCGGTAGGCAGCGGCGACCCTACGGGCTTCCGCCAGGTCGTCCCGCAGGATTGCCCTGGGGACCTCGCCCTGCAGACAGCCCGAGAGTGCCACCAGCCCCTTGCTGTACGTTGCCAGTAGATCGCGGTCCACGCGCGGCTTGTAGTAGAAGCCGTCCAGGTGCGCGATACTGGTCAGGCGCAGCAGGTTGCGGTACCCTTCCTGGTCCATGGCCAGCAGGACCAGATGGTAGGGGTTCGTATCGAGCTTGGGGTCGCGGTCGGTGTGCCGGCGCGGCGCCACGTAGGCCTCTACGCCAATGATGGGTGTCAGACCATGTTGGCGGGCCTGGAGGTAGAACTCGATGACGCCGTACATGGCGCCGTGATCGGTCACGGCGATGGCGGGCATGCCGGCCGCAACCGCGGCCCGCATCAGCGGCTCGATCCGGCTGGCTCCATCCAGCAAGGAGTACTCGGTGTGCAGGTGGCAGTGTACGAATGGATCGGGCATGGGCTCACGAGGATTGTAGCACAGCCGGCCCGGGGGCCGGGGCGCGGGTGTCGCCTACCCGGCCCGCCGCAGCGCCGCCACGATGTGGACGTGGCTGGTCTGCGGCAACAGATCCACGGGCTGGATCAGCACGGCCTCGTAGCCGGCGCGCCGCCACGCCACCAAGTCCCGAGCGCAGGTGCCCAGAGCCCTGGCCACATAGACCACTCGGGGCACGCCCGCCGCAGCCACGGCGCCGATCATCGGACCGGCGACGCCCGGCCCCTCGGCCGTCACCACCACCACATCGGGCTGCCGGCGAGCCGCGATCGCCGCCAGGACGTCGGGCGGATCCCGCACGGTGAACAGGGCGTTGGGTACGCCGTTCGCACGCGCGGCATCCCAGGCGTCGGCAGCCGCCCGGCGCCCTGAGACGACACCCGTGACCCCTTCGCAGGTCTGCGCCAGGGCCAGCGCCACAACTGGCGTCTGGGCTGCCAGATCCAGGGCCACGTCGCCGGCGCGGACCTCAGCGGCCCGCACGATGGCCTCAATCAGCAGATCCATCGCCCGGGGGTTGGCGGGCATCTCGGTCGTCGGTCGCACCCGCACGCGGAACCCCCTGATCTGTTCCTCCAGGTGATCACGGCCCCAGAGCAGCCGCAGCCTCGGGCCCAGCAGATCGGGTGAGGGCCCCGGCTGCACACAGTTGAGGATACCCACCAGGCCGGGTACTCGATCGATGAAGGCACGCACGGCGCCGGTGGGATCGGGCAGCGGGGCCGTGGTCGAGAGAGTGAGCAGGCCCTCGCCGGTGGTGAAGGAGACGATGCCCACGATCCCCCGCACGAGCCCCGTGGCTCTGGCGCGGTCGTAGATGGACAACCGCAATCCACAGACAGCCTCCTTGGCTACCCGCAGCGCGACCTCGTTGAGCGGATGCTGCACCGGGCACTGAACGATGTCGAGCACCCGCGACGAGCCTGACCCGTGATAGCCGAGGACCACCTCGCCGCCGCGCTCGGCGAAGACGACCCGCATGACGTTGCGGTACGCCCACGCCTCGCCGCCAAGGGTGTCCGCCACCAGGTCGCGGCGCAGGTTGGCGTGCTCCTTCAGGTAGTCCTTGACCAGCCGCGTCTTGAGGCGCCGCTGAGCCTCCAGGGCCAAGTGCTGCCACTGACAGCCCCCGCAGCGCCCGAAGTGCACGCATCGCGCGGGATGGACGTCGGGCGACTTCCGCAGCAATGCCACCAGCCGGCCATCGGCGCGGCGACCACCCTTGGTGACTTCGACCACGGCTTCTTCTCCGGGCACCCCGAAGGGCACCGAGAGGCGCACAGCGCCCAGGCGGACCGTAGCCGCACCGTCGGGGTCGACGCCTGAAAAGCGCACCGTCAGCCGGTCGCCGACCCGGACGGTGCCCAGACCGTCCCGGCGCGGATGGCGGGTGGGAGCCTGGGGCCCGGGGATCAGACGGCTGGCGCGGGTTCTGCGCGACCGGTGCGCGGGCGAGGGGGAGGCGCTCATCGGCCCAGGTGCTCGCGCAGCAGGCGCTGCACGGTCTCGGGGTTCGCCCTGCCCCCGGTGGCCTTCATGATCTGCCCCACCAGGAAGCCCAGAGCCCGCTCCTTGCCGGCCCGGACGTCGGCGACCGGCCCGGGATGCTGGGCGATGACGCCAGCCACGACCTGCCGCAGCGTCTCCTCATCGCTGATCTGCCGCAGCCCCCGGGCCGCCACGATCGCCGACGCCTCCTGATCGGTCGCGATCATCTCGACCAGCACGTCCTTGGCGGTGCGGCCGCTGAGCGTGCCGTCTTCGACGAGGCGGAGCAGGTCAGCCAGGCGCACCGGGGTCAGCGAGATCTGATCGATCTCGACGTTGCGCTCGTTGAGGTACGCGGCCACCTCACCGGTGAGCCAGTTGGCCACCATCTTGGGCTGGGCGAACCGTGCGACGGTCGCCTCGAAGAACCCGGCCATCGCCGGCGACGAGGTGAGCAGGTCAGCATCGTAGGCCGACAGGCCGTAGGCCACCATGAACCGTTCGCGGCGCGCAGCGGGCAGCTCGGGCAGTTCAGCCCGAATCCGCTCCAGCCAGGCCGCATCCACCTCGAGCGGCACCAGGTCCGGCTCGGGGAAATAGCGGTAGTCCTGGGCCTCCTCCTTGGAGCGCGACCCGAACGTGACGGCCCGGCGCTCGTCCCAGTGGCGAGTCTCCTGTACGACGGGCTCCCCGCGGGCCAACCCCTCGGCCTGGCGTGCCACCTCGAAGGCGAGGGCGCGCTCGACCGAGCGGATCGAGTTCATGTTCTTGACTTCGGTCCTGGTCCCGGGCGGGCCACCTGGGAGCCGCAGTGACACGTTGGCATCGCAGCGCAGGGTTCCCTCTTCCATCCGGCCCGTGCTGACCTCGGCAAACTGGAGCAGCCGTCGTAAGGCCAGCAGGTACTCCCTCGCCTCGGCGGGTGACCGGAGATCGGGCTCGGTCACGACCTCCATCAGCGGGATGCCCGACCGGTTGTAGTCCACGAGGCTCCGATCGCCGGCCTCCGGCCCGTCAGGATGCACGAGCCGCCCGGTGTCCTCTTCCAGGTGCACGCGTCGGATGCGGATGGGGCGGCGCTCGCCGGCGACGGCAATCTCGAGCAGCCCGTCAGTGGCCAGCGGCGGGTGATCGGCATACTGGTACTGGGAGATCTGGTAGTTCTTCGGCAGGTCGGGGTAGTAGTAGTTCTTGCGGTGGAACTGGCTGCGGGTCCAGACGCGGCAGTTCAGCGCCAGGGCGGTACGGAGCGCCAGCTCCACCGCACGCCGGTTGATGACCGGTAGCGCACCGGGCAGGCCCAGGCAGACGGGACAGACCAGCGTGTTGGGGGGCGCACCGAACGTGGTGGCGCAGCCGCAGAACATCTTCGACGCGGTCAGGAGCTGGACATGGATCTCCAGGCCGATGATCGTCTCGTAGGCCAACGGCGGGTGGGCCATCATGTTGACGATGCAGCGCCGTCCAGCGGCGGGCGCTGCCGGTGCCAGCTGGTCGCCTGCTGGAAGGCCCACCCGGCACGCAGCGCCACGGACTCGGCGAACGGGCGGGCGATGAGCTGCAACCCGACCGGCAGGCCGCGATCGAACCCGCACGGAATCGCCAGACCGGGCAGTCCTGCCAGATTGACCGGAATGGTGAAGATGTCGGAAAGATACATGGTCAGCGGATCTTCCACCTTCTCGCCGAGCCCGAACGCTGGCCCGGGGGCCACCGGCATCACCACCAGGTCCACGCGCTGGAAGGCGCGCTCGAAGTCTCTGGCGACCAGCGTTCTGACCTTCTGCGCCTTGATGTAATAGGCCTCGTAGTAGCCGGCCGACAGGGCGTAGGTGCCCAGCATGATCCGTCGCTTGACCTCCGCGCCAAACCCCTGCCGCCGGGTCTGCGCGTACATGGTCAAGAGGTCGTCACCGGGCACCCGCAGGCCGTATTGCACGCCGTCATAGCGCGCCAGGTTCGACGAGGCCTCCGCCGGCGCCAGGATGTAGTAGGTCGGCAGGGCGGCGTCCAGGGTCGGCAAGGTGATCTCCTCGACCGGCAGGCCCAGCGACTCGAAGACGCGCAGCGCACGGCGCAGCGCCTCGGCCACGCCCGGCTCCACGCCCGAGCCCAGGGCCTCGGCGGGCACACCGAGACGGAGCCCCCTGGCCCCGACCTCGAGCTCGGCCAGGTAGTTGGGCACCGACACCTCCACCGAGGTGGAGTCCAGCGGATCGTGGCCTGCGATCACCGTCAGAAGCAGGGCGCAGTCGGCGACATCGCGCGCGAGAGGGCCGATCTGATCCAGCGACGAGGCGAAGGCGACCAGGCCGTAGCGCGAGACGCGGCCGTAGGTAGGTTTCAGGCCGGTGACGCCGCAATAGGCAGCCGGCAGCCGGACAGAACCCCCCGTGTCCGACCCCAGCGCCAGTGGCACGAACCCCGCGGCCACTGCTGCCGCGGAGCCACCACTGGAGCCTCCGGGCACCCTGGTCCGATCCCACGGATTCCTCGTCGGTCCGTAGGCCGAGTTCTCCGTGGACGAGCCCATGGCGAACTCGTCCATGTTGGTCTTGCCCACGATGACCGCCCCGGCCTGCCGGAGGCGCGCCACCACCGTGGCATCATAGGGCGGCCGCCACCCGTCCAGGATCCGGGAACCACAGGTGGTGGGGACGCCCCGCGTGCACAGGTTGTCCTTGAGCGCCGCCGGCACCCCGGCCAGGGGCGGCAACCCATCGGCCGAACCCGCCCGGGCGAACTCGTCGTCCCAGCGGCGCGCCTCGGCGCGCACCCCCTCCGGGTCGAGATGCAGGAACGCCCCCAGATCGCCATCCAGGCGGGCGATGCGGTCCAGGGCGGCGTCTGCGACCTCGGACGGCTTCAGGGAGCCGGCGGCGTACGCGGCGCGCAGCGCCCTCGCGGTCATGTACGGCGAGGGGATCATGGTTGGGCTACTCGGCCTCGAAGACCCGTGGCACGACGAAGAAGCCCTCCGCGTGCGCTGGCGCCCCGGCCAGGACTTCGTCCCGCGGAAGCGAGGGTGTCACCATGTCGGGCCGCATCACGTTGGTCAGGGGCAGCACGTGGGAGGTGGCGGGTACGCCCTCGATGGGTATCCGGTCGAGACTGGCACAGTACTCCAGGATCCGGGCCAACTGACCGGCGAACCGCTCCCGCTCGTCATCGCTCAGCGCGAGCCGCGCGAGTTGCGCCACGTGCTCTACCGTCGCCCCGTCAATCACCATCACACATTCACCGATCGGGCAGGCTCGCCGGGATGAGCCCGGAGCAACCCTTCCGAAAGAGGGGAAACGCGGAGTGCCGTCAACGCCCGGGGGAGGTCGGCTGACCTCCCCCACATGACCTACGCCGTCGACACCTTGAGCACCGCCGCCCGGCTGCGCTGGTGCCGGAACGGCAGCACCTCACACGCCACATAGTGCCCGCCGCCAATATCCACTAGCTCCTGGTCGTTGACCTTGCAGGACTCCTTGGCGTACAGGCAGCGGGTGTGGAACCGGCAGCCCTTGGGGGGATTGACCGGGCTCGGCACGTCGCCGGGCAGGATGATGCGCTCACGGCGGATCGCCGGGTCGGGAATCGGCACCGCCGACAGCAGCGCCTCGGTGTATGGGTGCTGGGGATTGGCAAAGAGTTCCTCGGCGGGCGCGACCTCGACGATCTTGCCCAGATACATGACCGCGATGCGGTCGCTGATGTGCTTGACGACCGACAGGTCGTGGGCGATGAACAGGTAGGTAAGCCCAAACTCCCGCTGCAGCTCCTCCAGCAGGTTCAGGACCTGGGCCTGGATCGAGACGTCCAGGGCCGAGACGGGCTCGTCGCAGATGATGAGCTTCGGATTCACCGCCAGGGCCCGTGCGATCCCAATACGCTGCCGCTGGCCGCCGGAGAACTCGTGGGGATAGCGGTTGGCGTGATAGGGTGACAGCCCCACGACCTCGAGCAGCTCCTGGACCCGGCGGACCTTCTCCTTCCCCCGGGCCAGGTTGTGGATCTCCAGGGGTTCGCCGATGATGTCGCCCACCGTCATGCGGGGGTTGAGGGACGAGTACGGGTCCTGAAAGATGATCTGCATGTTGCGCCGCATTCGACGCAGCTCTTCCTTGGTGAGCGCGAAGATGTTACGGCCTTCGAAGTACGCTTCGCCCGCCGTGGGTTCCATCAACCGCAGGATAACCCGGCCGGTAGTCGTCTTGCCACAGCCCGACTCGCCCACGAGGCCCAGGGTCTCGCCCTTTCGAATGAAGAACGAGACGTCGTCGACGGCCTTCACGGCTCCGACCTGCCGCTGGAAGATGAACCCCTTCGTGATCGGAAAGTACTTCCTGAGGTTCTTGACCTCCAGGATGATCTCGCCGTTGGTGCTTCCGGTTGCCACAGCGTACCTCCTACGATCCCCGCGTTGATGCCAGCAGTCCAGCCTGCTCCGCGGCCTTCTTCTCCTCGGGCGTGGCGTGCTCGGTGTACAGGTAGCACTTGGCGTAGTGCCCGGCGGCGATGTCCACGTCTGGCGGATCCTCCTGGACGCAGATCTCCATGGCGAAGGGGCACCGGGGCGCGAACGGACAGCCGGGCGGCAGGTCAATCAGGCTCGGTGGCTGCCCCTCGATGGGGATCAGGCGCTCCTTGCGCTCGTAGAGCTTCGGAATGGAGTGGAGCAGACCCCAGGTGTACGGGTGCTTGGGATCCTGGAAGGTCCGCCGAACATCGGTGTGCTCCACCGGCTTGCCAGCGTACATGACGACCACGTTGTCGCACATCTCGGCCACCACGCCCAGGTTGTGGGTGATCATGATGACCGCCATGTGGAACTCCCGCTGCAGCTCCCGGATCAGCTCGAGGATCTGCGCCTGGATGGTCACGTCCAGGGCCGTGGTGGGCTCGTCGGCGATCAGGATCGAAGGGTTGCACGACAGGGCCATGGCGATCATGACGCGCTGCCGCATGCCGCCCGAGAACTGGTGCGGGTAGTCCTTGACGCGCTCGCGGGCCAGGGGGATCTTGACCCGCTCCAGCATCTCGATGGCGCGCTCCCAGGCCGCCTTCTTGTCCAGCTTCTGGTGCAGGATCACCGCCTCGGCGATCTGCTCCCCGATGGTCAGCACCGGGTTGAGGGAGGTCATCGGCTCCTGGAAGATCATGGCGATCCGGTTGCCCCGGATGTGGCGCATCTCCTCGTCTGAGAGCTTGAGCAGGTCCCTGCCCTCGAAGATGATCTCGCCCTCTACGATCTTGCCCGGGGGGCTGGCAATGAGCCGCATCACGGACAGCGCGTGCACGCTCTTGCCGCAGCCCGACTCGCCCACGATCCCCAGGGTGCCGCCCCTGGGCAGGTCATAGGAGAGGCCGTCGACCGCCTTGACGACCCCCTCATCGGTGTAGAAGTAGGTCTTGAGATTCCGAACGGACAGCAGCGGTTCCGCCACGCCACTCACCTCTCCGATGTCCCGGTGAATTTCTCCGCAGCGGTCACGAATCCTCCGTGCACCCCCCTACTGGTCGCCCCACCTCCACTCCCAGATGTTCCAGGGGATGTAGTACGAGCCCAGCCCGACCGGCTTCACGTTGCGCATCGCCTTAGGGTAGGTGGTCAGGTCGAGCCGGAAGTACAGGGGCAGGCTGGGCAGATCTTCGGCGAAGATCTCCTGCTGCTTCTTGAGGAGCGCGTTGCGCTTCTCGGCATCCAGCTCGGCGATGATCTGCTCCCAGAGCCGGTCGTTCTCGGCATTGCGCCACCCCACCCGGTTGTTGCCGGACCACGCGTTGGCCGCTGAGGGGATGTCGTTGCTGTGGAACCGGTCGGAGGGCACCGACTCGGGGGTGAACAGGCTGGCGTACATGGCCATGTGGGGGAACTGCCGACGCGTCACCCAGGCCCCGAAGAAGACGCTGGCCGGCCGGTTGTCGATCCGGACGTCAATCCCGACCTGCCGGAGCTGCTCCTTTACGATCTGCTCGATCTGCTCCCGAATGGAGTTCCCCGACGTGGTGGACAGGGACATCTCGACCCGCCTGCCAGCGCTGTCCCGGAGGATCCCGTCGGGCCCGGACCGGAACCCCGCTTCTGCCAGCAGGGCACGGGCCTTGACGGGATCGTACTCATACTTCTTAACATTCGGGTTCGCGGCGGGGTGGCCGGGCGCCATCCAGGAGTGCGCCACCGGCTGGCGACCGCCGGAGCACGAGACCTCGGCGATGGCCTTGCGGTCCAGGGCGTAGCCGATCGCCTGGCGGACCCGCTTGTCCTTCAGCCAGACGTCGTCGTTGTTGAAGTCGATCCGTTCCCACACCATGGCCTCTCGGTAGTGGGCCTCCACCCGCGGGTTGCGCTGGGCAATCTGCTCCATCTGCAGGCAACTGAAGTTGTTGATGTCGGTGGCGTCCACGCTGCCGGAGATCACATTGGCCTGCAGCACCGTGCTGTCCAAGATAAACCGCAACGTGACCTTCTTGATGGCCGGCGCGCCCAGGGGCCACTTCTCGTGGGCCTCGAAGGACATGTGGCTCCCGGCCACCCACTCGGTCATCTTGTAGGGGCCCGCCCCCACGGGCAGCCGCCAGAAGGGATGCGCCTTCAACTGGGCAGGGTTGGCCAGATACGGCCGCTCCAGGACATGGCGCGGCAGGACGTAGTTCTGGCCGAACGGCTGGCTGCCTGCGAACGGCCAGAGCTCGTTCCACTGCACGACCATGGTGTAGGGATCGTTCACGTCGGGGACCAGGATATTGTCCACCTTGTTCAGGACGAACCGGGCGATACTGGGCACCTGCGGGTTGCGCATCATACCATAGGTGAACCGCCAGTCCAGCGCCGTGACCGGTCTCCCGTCGTGCCACGTGAAGCCGCGCTTGAGCTTCCAGGTCACGCGCATCTTCTTGTTGGGCAGGACCACCCAGTCGCCGTCCTTCAGGGTCGGAAACTTCTCGACCATGAGCGGAATGCGCTGCCACTTCTCGTTGAACGGCGTAATGTCGCCGAAGACGATGTTGTGGATGACCCCAGCCGCGGCCATGACGCCCATCGGCCCCAGGATGTCGGGCTCCTGGGCCATGGCCAGCGTCACCGTATCACGGCGCTGGGCCTGCGCGGCCGGCGCCAGGGCCGATGCCACCACTAGGAGCGCGGCCAGCAGGACCTTTTGCAGCAGCGTGCGCGTCATGCGATGCCTCCTTCCGCGGTCTCTAGGTCTTCAGCCGGGGATCGAGCGCATCCCTCAGCCCGTCCCCGAGGAAATTGAACGAGAGCACCGTAATGAAGATGAACAGCCCGGGGAACACGGCCAGCCACGAGGCCTTCAGGAGATACTCCTGTGCCCGCTGGAGCATGTTGCCCCACGATGGCACGGGCGGTTGGATCCCCAGCCCCAGGTACGACAGCCCGGACTCCCCCAGGATAGCGTTGCCGACCGCGAGGGTGGCGGCCACGATGACCGGGGCCAGCGAGTTGGGAATCAGGTGTTTGAAGATGATCCGGGTTTCCGAGGCCCCCATGGCCCGGCCGGCCTCCACGAAGTCCTGGCTCTTCAGGGAGAGGATCTGCCCGCGAACCAAGCGGGCCACCGTGGTCCACCCGAAGACCGTGAAGATCAAGACGATTCGTCCCACCCCGCCGCCGGGGATCAGGGCCGACAGGATGAGGTAGAGCGGGAGCGTCGGGACCGCCAGCAACATGTCTACCAGCCGCATCAGCACGCTGTCGAGCCAGCCGCCGTAGAAGCCCGCAATGGCGCCCACGAACGCACCCACCGCCGAGATCGCCACGGCCACCACATAGCCCACCACGAGGGAGATGCGGCCGGCGTACATGATGCGGGTCAGCACGTCCCGGCCCAGCTCATCGGTGCCGAACACGTGCCCGCCCAGGCTGGGCTCGTGCCACCGTTTCTGGAGATCGATCCGGTCAAAGGCCGAGGGCGCGATCCAGGGCGCCAGCAGCGCCATGAGCGTCAGGAGCACGGCGATGCTGCCGCCGACCATGGCCAGGCGGTGTTTGAGGAACCGACGCCGCACGAGCTGCCAGTACGACTGCCCGGCCATGACGCCGGCGGCCTCCAGGCGCCGTCGCTCCAGATCCAGGGCCGTCTGGCGAGGTGTGACCGCTCGAGCCATCGCGTCCCTCCCGGTCAGCCTATTCGTACCGAATCCGTGGGTCCGCCACGGCGTAGGCGATATCGGCGACCAGGTTGAACGTCACCGTCATCAGCGCCGTGAAGAGCAACACCGCCATGGCCACGTTGTAATCGTGCCCGAGCACGGCCTGGAACAGCAGTAGGCCCATCCCGGGCCAGGAGAACACCGTCTCGGTCAGGACCGCGCCGCTCAGGGTCGCGGGGATGGAGAGCGCGATCAGGGTAATGATGGGGATCAGCGCGTTGCGCAGGGCGTGCCTGTTGATGACCACCTGCTCGGGATTGCCCTTGGCCCGCGCGGTCCGCACGTAGTCCTGGCGGATGACCTCCAGCATGCTGCTCCGCATGTAGCGGGCCCAGCCTGCCATGTTGAACGTGGCCAGCACCGACACGGGCAGGACCAGGTGCCACAGGCGATCCAGGACCCTGGGCCAGCCCGGTTCCACGCCCGGCGTGAGCATCCCGCCGGCCGGGAACCACGGGATCCAGACCGCAAACAAGAGAATGAAAACGATCCCCTGCCAGAACACGGGTACCGAGTGGCCGGCAAAGGCGAACACCGTGAGCGCGTAGTCGGCCTTCGAGTACTGGTGGAGTGCCGAGTAGATGCCGGCCGACACTCCGACGATGAAGGCCAACACGATGGCCGCGGCCACCAGCTGAAGAGTATTCACCAGCCTCTCACCGATGATCTTCGTGACCGGCGTCCCGTAAGTGCGGGAGTAGCCGAGGTCTCCGCGGACCACCGAGCGCAGCCACTTGAAATACCGCACGTACACCGCATCGTCGAGCCCGTAGTACTTGCGCAGCGCGGCCACATCCTCCGGCTTGATGTCGGGGGTGCTGGCGGCGATCAACTCCACGGGGTCGCCGGGCGTGAACACCAGCAGGGTGAACATCAGGAGCGACAGCCCCACGAGGATGATCACCCCATGCACCAGCCGCCGCGCCACGAATCGCTGCATGTCGTGCCCTCCGGCCGGGCGGGTGCGGTCTGCCTACCCGCCCGGCCGATCCGGATACCTGCCTACTGCGCCCACGCCCACTCGTGGGAGTTCCAGTTGATATAGGTGCCGGCCAGGCCGGTGGGCTTCACGTTGGTCAGGCGCTTGGCCGACGTGGTCAGGTGCAGGCGGAAGTAGAGCGGGATCGCGGGCAGTTCCTCGGCCCAGATCTCCTGCTGCCGCTTGAGCATCTGTACCCGTTTGGCCGTCTCGATCTCGGTCTCGATCTGGGTCAGGAGGCGATCGTTCTCCTCGTGTCGGAAGCCAGGATAGTTCTGGCCCTCCCAGTTATTGGCCGCCGTGGGAATCTGGTTCGACTTCCACAGGGTGTTGCCCAGGCTCAGCGGGGTCATCAACCAGGCGTACATCACCATGTGGGGAAACTGGCGGCGCGCGGTCACCTGACCGAAGAGAACGCTGGCCGGGCGGTTGTCGATGCGCAGATCAATCCCGATGCCCTTGAGCTGCTCCTTCATGATCTGCTGCACCTGCTCGCGCAGGGCGTTGCCCGCGGTGGTCATGATGGTCATCTCGAACCGCTTGCCGCTCCGGTCGCGGAGGATCCCATCAGGACCCATGGTAAAGCCAGCCTCGGCGAGCAGCGCGCGGGCGCGGGCGGGGTCAAAGTTGTACTTCTTGACGTCCTTGTTGAAGCCCTCATGCCGCTCCGGCAGCCACGTGTGCGCCACCGGCTGACGGCCCCCCGAGCAGGCGACCTCGGCAATGGCCTCCCGGTTCAACCCGTACGCGATGGCCTGCCGGACCCGCTTGTCCCGCAGCCACTCATTGTCCAGGTTCAGGTCCACATGCTCCCAGATCAGCGCCGGGGTGTAGTTGCCGTTCACTTGCGGGTTGCGCTTCTCGATCTCCTCGATGGAGGCGCAGTCATTGATGTTGTTGATCTCCGTGACGTCCACCTGGCCAGCAATGGCGTTGGCCTGCAGCACGGTGCCGTCCAGGATGAACCGCCAGGTCTGCCGCTTGATCTTGGGGGGACCACCGGGGAACGGGTCGTAGGCCTCGAGGGTGAGGTGACTCCCGGCAGCCCACCCGCGCCTCTTGTACGGGCCGTTCAG
>JAVKIJ010000043.1:0-26469 GCA_031459535.1 Candidatus Fervidifonticultor quintus
GAGATGGTGAGGGTGAGCACGGGATGATCCCGGCCCAAGAGCTTTCCTGGCCTGGTACTCGCTTCACAAGCAGGTCAGGTCTCATAGCATCTCATCTCGACGCCATTTCCGGGACGGGCTCCTAGGCGACGACCATGCGGCTGACGCGCCGCCAGTTTCTCCAGTATGTCGGTGCCGGGAGCCTGGGCATCACTACTTCTCCGCGTCGCCGGTGACGGCTGCAGATGTGCGGCCTGACGCTGTGGCGCCTGCAGGCATCCTGGTCGACATCGCGCGCTGCATCGGATGCCGTAGCTGCGAGGCCGCATGCCAGACCTACCACGGGTTTCCGCCCGGTCCGGCGGCCGACCTGGGACCGCAGGCCTGGACCTATGTGGCTCTCCGGCGGCTGCGCACTGCACGTCCGCACATGAGCCTTGGTGACGGCGGCAAGCACCAGCGTACGTTCAAGGTCCAGTGCATGCACTGTCTGGACCCGGCCTGCGCCTCCGCGTGCCCGGTGGGCGCGCTGCGCAAGAGCGCGAGAGGACCCGTCATCTACGACGCCGGGCGCTGCATCGGCTGCCGGTACTGCATGGTGGCCTGTCCGTTCCAGGTCCCTCGCTTCGAATGGCACAGGCCGCTCCCGGTGATCACCAAGTGCAACATGTGCGCCGAGCGCCAGGCGCGCGGAGCCCAACCCGTCTGCGTGGAGGCCTGTCCCGCCGGGGCCCTGCAGTTTGGCCCGCGGGCCGACCTGCTCCTGGAGGCCGCCCGGCGCATGCGTGCTCACCCCGGACGCTACGTGCCGGCCGTCTACGGCGCCGAGGAGGCCGGCGGGACCTCGGTCCTGTACATCTCGGACGTGCCGTTCGAAGAGCTCGGGTTCCCGGTGGTGGTCAGAGAGGCCCCTGTCGGCGTACACCTGGAAGGCGCTCGGCAAGGTCCCCGGCGTCGTGGTAGGCCTGGGCGCCACGCTCACCGCCGTGGAGGCCCTCAGCCGGAGGCGACGCGAGCGCCAGGAGTCCGCAGCTCTGGCCGACCGGAAGGGAGGGACCCCTCCATGACGCCCGGCCGTCACCGCTCGTCCGGCCGTCTCTGCCTGTGGCTGATGGTGCTGGGCGGGGTGGCGATCGCGGTTCGGCGCTACCTGTACGGCATCGGTGCGGTGACCGCGCTCTCGGACCGATTCCCCTGGGGGCTGTGGGTCGGCTTCGACATCCTCTGTGGGGTGGCGCTGGCCGCAGGGGGATTCACCATGGCCGCCATCGCGCACGTGCTGCACGCCAGGCGCTATCAGCCGTTGGTGCGCCCGGCCGTCCTCACCGGCTTCCTTGGGTATCTGCTCGTCATCATCGCACTGCTGGTGGACCTGGGGCGGCCCTACCGTATCTGGCATGCGCTCGTCATGTGGAATCCCCGCTCGGTCATGTTCGAGGTGGCCTGGTGCGTCATGCTCTACACGGCCGTCCTGGCCCTGGAGTTCGGCTAGGTGGTCCTCGAGCGCATGGGGCGGACCACGCTGCTGCGGCTTGCGCACCTGGCGCTTCCGCCGTTGGTCACAGCCGGCGTGATCCTGTCCACGCTCCACCAGTCGTCGCTCGGATCGCTCTTCCTCATCGTGCCCGGCAAGTTGCATCCGCTGTGGTACACGCCGCTGCTGCCGGTGTTGTTGATGCTCTCGGCGCTCGCGGTGGGCATGGCCGCCGTGACCGTTGAGGCCTCCCTCAGCGCCCGTGCCTACGGCCGCACCCTGGAACTACCCCTACTGGCCGAGCTGGGGAAAGCCACGTTCGTAGTACTGGCGGTCTACCTGGCGGTCCGGATGGCCGACCTGGTCCAGCGCGGCGCCTGGGTGTTGGCGTCGGGTGCGTCCGTCGCGGCCCAGCTCTTCCGGGTCGAGCTGTGGGTCGGCGGCGTGGCCCCCCCTGGTCCTGCTGGCCTCACCCCGGCTCCGACGCTCAGAGCGGGGCCTGACCTCGGCAGCGGTGCTCGTGGTGGCGGGGGTCGTGCTCAACCGCCT
Organism: Candidatus Fervidifonticultor quintus; assembly: GCA_031459535.1. Classification (GTDB taxonomy): domain Bacteria; phylum Sysuimicrobiota; class Sysuimicrobiia; order Sysuimicrobiales; family Humicultoraceae; genus Fervidifonticultor_A; species Fervidifonticultor_A quintus. Next base: position 2,003 of record JAVKIJ010000043.1, read on the forward strand.
CAACGTCTCCATCACGGGGATGCTGGCCGGCAGCCATGCGCGCTACGTCCCCACGTGGATGGAGGTGCAGATCACCCTGGCCATCGTGGCCGCTGGCCTGCTGGCCTACCGCTGGGCCGTGGAGCACCTACCGGTCTTCGAGGCCGCCAGCCGGCCTGTCGCGACCGCTCCGGCACGGGACCGGCCGGCCGGGGCGCCGGCGCCAGCGGGCATCAGGGCCTATTCCGCAAGGACATGGACGCGGTTGGGCGGGATCTCCACATAGATCCCGCCGTCCAGCAGCCCCATGTGGGGGTCGTGCACGTCAACCGTCCACACCCACGCTTCCACCTGGACCCAGTAGCGCGCGACTGGCCCCTGAAAGACCCGGCCCACAATCGCCGCTGGGAACACGTTGGGCGCTGCGGGCGGGGTGGCCCACAGGCGGGCCGCTTCGGGACGGAACACGAGCGTCACCTGTGCGCTGGAGGGTAGCCTGGACCTCGGGACCTGGACCCGTACACCATCCGCCTCGACCGCATCCCCGCATGCGCGGCCCCGAACGAAGTTCGCGATGCCCACAAAGTCTGCGACAAAGGCTGTTCGGGGTTTATAGTAGACTTCCATCGGGTCCCCGACCTGGATGAGGTGACCCCGGTGCATGACCGCCACAGTGTCGGAGATGGCCAGCGCTTCCTCCTGATCGTGCGTGACATACAGCGTGGTCTTCCCGATCTTTCGTTGGAGCGCGCGTATCTCCGCGCGCACCCGTACCCTCAGCTTGGCGTCCAGGTTGCTGAGCGGTTCATCGAGCAGTAGTACCTCAGGTTCGACGGCCAGCGCCCGGGCCAGGGCCACGCGCTGCTGCTGGCCGCCCGAGAGCTGGTGGGGAAACTTATCGTCCAGCCCTTGCAGGTCCACCAGGGCGAGCACTTCCGCTACCTTCTTGTGGACTCGCTCCGGCGGGACGCGCCGCTTCCGAAGACCGTAGGCCACATTCTCGGCGACGGTCATGTGCGGGAACAACGCATACTCCTGGAATACCATGGCGGTGGCGCGCTGGTGCGGAGGCACGTCGTTCACCGTCCGCCCACCGATACGAATCTCACCCCGGTCGGGGCGATAGAAACCGGCCACCATCCGCAGCAGCGTCGTCTTCCCGCAACCCGATGGACCCAGCAGGGTGGTGAAGCTCCCTTCCCGCACGGTCAGGGAGAAGTCCTGGACCGCCAGGGTAGTCCCGAGCCGCTTGGTGACGTTGACGATCTCGACGTGCGCCATCTCACCCGACCCTGGCGGCCCGGACTTCGTACCCCAGCACGACCCGGGCCACGCCGGCTGCCGTGAGTGTCACCACCAGCAGCGAAGCCGTGAGGGCAGCCGCGCCTCCCCACGCTCCATTGACGATGAGCGACAAGATGGCAAAGGTGGCCACCACGTGGCCAGGCGACACGAGAAACACCACAATGCTCACATTGACCACCGAGCGGATGAACGACACCGCGAACGTATCGGCGAATGCCTTCCGCAGCAGCGGCAGGTAGATGTCCCAGACGAGGTGCAGGCCCGTGGCGCCCAGGTTGCTGGCGGCTTCCTCGATGGCGCGCTCGATCTGCCGGAGTCCCGCCAGCGCCGTCTGGTAGCCCAGCGGGAGGTGCCAAAAGGCCAGGGCCAGGGGGAGGATCCAGAAGGTTCCGGCCAGGTCCAGCGGAGGCTGGTTGAACGCCAGCACGTACCCGACCCCGACGAACACTCCGGGCAGCGCGCCCGGTAGCATGGACAGAAAATCCATGGCGCGCCGCAGTGGTGTGTCTCGAGAGACCAGGAACGCGGCCAGTAGCGCCAAGGTCGCCGTCATCAGTGCGCTGGTCCCGGCCAGCTTCAGACTATTGACCAGGGTGCCCAGGCGATCCGCGGACAGGCGCCAGTGCTCCAGCGTGAGACTCCAGTTGTATCCCCAGGCGGTCACGCACGCTCCGACGGCGATGGCCGCGTAGACCAGCACCACCAGCACCGACATGGTGGCGCACACCGCAAAGACCGTCCACCGCCACCGCGAAGGTGTCGGAGGAGGCTCGATCCGCCCGCCCCGGCCGGTGATCGTGACGTACTGCCGCCGCCCCACCACGTAGCGCTCGAGGAGAAACAGCGCCGTGGTGGGCAGTATGAGAATGGAGACCACCAATGCCGCGCCGCGCAGGTCGCCCATCCCTTCCAACCGGAACCATGCTTCCGTGGCCAGCAGAGGAAACCCGCCTGCGATGATCACCGCGTTGCCGAAGTCTGCCAGGACCGTGATGGCCACCACGAGCAGCGCGCCGGTGATCCCAGGACGGGCCAATCCCAGGGTGATGTCCCGGAGGGCCGCAGCCTCATCGGCCCCCAGATCGGCCGCGGCGTACTCCAGGGTGGGGTTGATGCCCCTCAGGACGCCGGTGACCACCAGGGCGGCGTAAGGGAAGAATGCCACCGTCTGGACGATCCACAGGCCGGGCCATCCGAAAATGTTCACGTCGAGCCCTAACAGCGACCGGGTGATCAGGCCCTGCCGGCCAAACAGGAGGATATAGGCGAACGCCACCATGAACGGCGGTGCGAACAGCGGAAGCTGAGCGACGGCTCGGAACAGGCCGGCCCAGGGGATGTCGTCTCTGGTGAAGGCGAGCGCAAACACGGCCCCTACGGCCGTAGCGGTCGCACTGGACAGCACCATCATGATCAGACTGTTCCTGGTAGCCTCCATCCACCGGACGCTGGTTGGAATCGCCAGGTAGTCTGTCAGGCGCGGGAACAGGAGCACCCGGACCGTGGGGTGTAACACGAACACCAGTAAGAGGAGGCCCATCCCGGCAAACGCTGCCAGGAGGCCTGGGTCCCTCAGGGCGCGGCGCATGCGGCGGGAGCGAGACTGGGAGCTACCGGCCGATGTCTCTGGTCCACCGCTCGCGGATGCGGGTCATATGGGCGATGGCCCACTCCCTGTCGTACTTGACAAGCCTGATGCCTTCGAAGGCGGGCATGCCCATCGGGCTGGGAACGTCGGGACGCACAGGGTAGGTGAGATGGTACTTCACGGCAATGTCCTGGGCGAGGCGGGAGAACACGAAGTCCACGAACTCTCTGGCGCCATCGGGGTTGGGGCCTCCCTTGATGATCGAGACTCCACCGATCTCGAACCCGGTGTCGGCGGGGATGACGATATCGATGGGGACGCCGCGGTTCCTGGCGATCAGGCCGACGTGAGCCCAGTTCATGCCCAGGATTGCTTCTCCGCGCTCGACCAGCGTCATGGCCGCGGGCACCGTCGGGGCAAACTGGGAGGTGTTCACGCTGAGGGCCTTGAGATATGCCCAGCCTCGCTCCTCCCCCAGCCTGAAGAACTGGGTGGCCAGGAAGATGTACCCGCCGCCGGTGGTGACAGGACTGGGTAGCGCCAGATGCCCCTTGAACGCCGGTTGCAGCAAGTCGTCCCATGTCCTCGGCAGGGGAACGCCCGCCGCTCCTAGCGTGCGGTCGAACAGCGGACGGTTCACCACGATGCCGAGGACCCCCAGGTACCAGCCGCTCCAACGACCCTGAGGATCGAGGAAGTCCTTGCTGACCTTTGCCTCGCCGACGGCCGGCGACCGGTACGGCATCAGGATCCCCTCGGCGGCGAGCGGCGCGTGGAAGTCGATGGACCCGCCCACGAAGATATCAGCCCTGGGTCGGGCCTTCTCGGCGACGATGCGGGCCGCGACGGTTCCCGCCGCTGCCACGGTGAGCATCTCCACCTGAATTCCCGTGCGCTCGGTGAACGCCCGCACGATCCGGCTGATGACCGTCTCGTCCATGGCCGCATACACCACGACCCTCCGGGGCTGCGCCATCGCTGGCGACACCCTGGCCATGCACGCGATCAAGAGCAGCAGGATCGGTACGACTCTCATGTCCCTTCCTCCTATGACTAGATGATCAGACCCCTGGTTCCGTGACGCAAGGCCTGGCGAGCGAGGCGCCGTCTGCCAGCATCCACCCCCTGATGATCTCCCGCGCCCGTCTGACGACCGCTGGCAGGGCGGCCCGCACCGGGTCTGAGAGGTCGGTCCCCAACCAGACCTCGGGCGACCGCTCCACTGCCAGCACGCGAATCTCGTCGGGGAGATCGAGTCCGGCGGCCGCGCCGATAGCCAGGGCCTCGCCGTACCCCACGTAGTGCGCCGAAGGGCTGCGCACCGCATCCGGTGCCAGGGTGAACTCCTGGACTTCGCCGACCGCCGCGCCGGCGACTTGGCTGTCCAGCAGCAGAACCTTCCGGACTCCGACGACCGCGTCCAGCAACGCCAGCCCCGATCGGGTGGTCGTCTCCACGGGCAGCCCCTCCTCCCGCAGCGCCTCGGCCGCCAGGAGCCCCACGGCGTCGTCGCCCAGCAGGTCGTTGCCGACTCCCAGTACCAGCACCCGTTCAGCAATCATCGCGCCGGCTGACGCTGTACCTCCTCATCGCCGGATCTCCCGCACCAGGCTGCCCTGGTGGTCATAGATGGAGACCAGCAGCGGCATCTGGCCCGGGAGCGAGTGCGTGCCGCAGCCATGGCAGGGGTCGTAGGCGCGAAACGCCATCTCCACCATGTTCAGCAGTCCGTCGTCCACCTGGCCCTTGTGGATCAGCGACTTCGCCGCCCGATCCACCGACATGGCGATGCGCGCGGCATTGTTCTGCGTGGCGACGATCAGGTTGGCCTTGGTGATCAACCCCTGCTCGTCGGTCTCGTAGTGGTGGATGAGGGTGCCGCGCGGGGCTTCCACGACGCCGACGCCCACAGTGGGCACGGCGGTGGGCAGCACGCGGATCTCAGAGCTGGTAATGTCCGGGTCGTGGGCCAGCTCTTGCAGGCGCTCGGCCGCGTACAGCAACTCGATGACGCGGGCCCAGTGGGTGGCCAGGGTGTGGTGCACGGGCTTGCCGCCCAGGGTGGCGAAGAACTCCTGGTAGGCCGCTTGGGCCAACGGCGTGGCCATGCCGTCGGCCGCGTTCAGGCGCGCCAGCGGCGCCACGGCGTACACCCCGCTGTCCGGTCCCTCCGCGAAACCTCTCCAGCCCACGGGTTTGAGATAGCAGAACTTGATGTAGCTCCACGGCTCCACGTGCTCGGCGACGTAGCTCAGGTAGTCCTGGGTCTTGAACTTCGCGTACTCCCGGCCGGCCGGGTCGACCACCCGCAGCTCGCCGTCGTAGAAGTTCACACGGTTGGCGGCGTCCACGAGGCCCATGTAGTAGGTCTTGTGGGTGTAGGCGTCGGACGTAATCAGCTTCACGTACTCGGCGTTGCCCAGCACGACCTTGCGCAGCACGTCCAGGGTGAACTTGCCGAACTCGACGGCCCGCGCCGCCACGTCCTGGAACCGCGGGAGCTCGTCGGGCGTAATGCCCTTGGCGATGCCGCCCGGGAGGCCAAAGACCGGGTGGATCGCCTTGCCGCCCAGCAGCGTCATCAGCTCGCGGATCTCCCGCCGCATGGCGATGACCTGCTTGCCGACCTCGACCCCCACGGTGGCCACGACCCCCAGCACGTTGCGCTGCTCCTTGGGCGCGGTGGGGCCCACGACGAAGTCGGGGCCTCCCAGGAAGTAGAAGTGGATCGCGTGGTCCTCGATCATGAACAGCGAGTAGAAGAGTTCCCGGACCTTCTTGGCCGCGAGCGGTGGGTCGACCTTGTACAGGTCGTCCAGGGCCTTGGTGGCCGCCATGTGGTGGGCCGTCGGGCACACCCCGCAGATGCGGGAGGTGATCTGGGGCATGTCTTCGGCCGGGCGGCCGCGCGCGAACGCCTCGAACCCGCGCAGCTCCGGGACCTGGAAGTACGCGCGCTCCACCTCACCGGACTCGTCCAGGAAGATGTCGATCTTGCCGTGGCCCTCCAGGCGGGTGACTGGGTCCACCGTCACCCGACGGCGGCGCATGTACGCCTCATTGCTGCGCTGCTGCGCCAGATTCCATGCCTGCTGCGTCGCTTCTTCCATGGCTGTCCAGCCTCCTCAGGCCACCGCCAGCGCGGCCGGCACCAGCTCGGTGCCGATCCCCAACCGCTGCGGGGATGCGCCGAGCGCCAGGCCCATCAACTGGGTGAAGTAGAGAACCGGCATGGCAAAGCCGGTCCGGAAGGTGCGGTTCACGTGCCGCTGGTAGCATTCCAGGTTGAGCTGGCAGAGCGGGCAGACCGTGGCGATCACCTGCGCCTGCCCGTCGGTGGCGCTCTGGAGCAGATCGCGCACCATGGCCAGCGCCGCCTTGCGAGCGGTGACGATCAGCGAACCCCCGCAACAGCGGAGGCGGTGGGCGAACGGCACAGGGGTGGCGCCGATGGCGGTCATCAGGTCCTCGAAGAAGTGCGGCTGTTCCACCTCGTCGAGCTCCGCATGCTCCTTCCTCGGCCGCACCACCTGGCACCCGTAGTACGCGGCCACCCGCAGGCCGGTCAGCGGCCGGACCGCGCGCTTCTTGATCTCCTCCAGTCCCACGTCCTCGGCGAACACGTTGATCAGGTGCCGGACCTGGATGGCGCCCGTGAACCTGAGGCCGTCGGCCTCCAGGGCGTGGTTGACGTGCTCGGCCAGGTCTGGCTCCTTCTGCAGGTGCGCGTTGGTGAAGTACATGTTCTTGTAGCACCCGCTGCACGGGGCGATCAGGTCGTGGCCCTCGCGTTCGGCGATGGCCAGATTCCGCGCGCATAGCGTGTAGGCCAGCAGCTCGTCCACGTGGAAGTAGGCCGTGGCGCCGCAGCAGTTCCAGTCCTCCAGCTCCTTGAGTTCCACGCCCAGGCGCTGCGCGGTCTCCAGGGTGGAGACGTGGTAGGAGGCGGCCATGCGCTCCAGGGCGCAGCCGGGGAAGTAACTGTAGGTTCTCATGCGGCCCTCCCGATCGGGACGATCCTGGCCAGCACCCTCCGCAGCCGCTCGGTGTCCCGTACGCGGCTGGGCGCCAGCGGCAGCCGCCGCTTGCGCAACAGGCCCAGGGCCACGAAGGCCTCGTCCAGCAGCCCCCGCAGCCCATGGCGGAACACGTAGGGCGCCGCCAGTTCTGGCTCGAAGGAGCGTCCGTACTTGAGAATCATGCGCACAAATCGCCTGGAGAAGTCGGCGCCCAGCACGCCGCGCGGCACCTTGTTCTGCCACAGGGTGTAGCGCTTGAGCCCGTACATCATGTAGGCGATGTCAATGCCCTTGGGGCAGCGCACGGTGCACTGGTAACACGAGGCGCAGGTCCAGAAGGCATTGCTGGCCAGGACCTGCTTCTTGAGGCCGAGCCGGATCATGGCGATGAGCTCGCGCGGCGAGTGATCCATGTACTTGGCGGCCGGGCAGGTGGCCGCGCATGTGCCGCACTGGATGCAGGCGTGGAGCGGGTTGCCCTCGGTGGCGTACAGCACGTTGACGATCTCGTCGGCGAACGTGGGTCTGGTGGCCATGGGATGCACCTCAGCGGCTCCCCGCCTTTCGCTTGCGGGCCGCCTCTAGCAGCGCGGCCACGCGCTCCAGGAGCAGTTGGGGATCCACGGGCTTCTCCATGAGCTCGTCTACCGGCAGCAGGTGGGGGTGCACCGGCTGGCCGGGGAAGAGGAAGGCGATCTGCTCCCGCAGGCCGGTGATGATCAGGACCGGGATGTCGGCGAGGCGGGGCTCCTTGCGCATCTTCCTGGCCAGCATGATCCCCTCGGCGCCCCGGCCCATCAGGATGTCCAGGAGCAGCAGGTCGTACGGTTTGCTCCGCAGCGCCTCGAACCCGTCCTTGGGATTATACGCCGCGTCCACGGCGTACCCCGCGGACTCCAGGATCCCCCGGAGGCCGTCCACGAAGTCGGGATCATCGTCGATGATCAGCAGTTGTGCTTGCGGGTTCATGCCGCACCTCCCTGAGGCGAAGTCTGCAACACCCGGTCCGCCGGGGGCGGGATGCCGGCAGTGCCCCGCAGTGCTGGCAGGGAGATTACGAACGTGCTCCCCGCGCCAGGGGCGCTCTCCACGGTGATTGAGCCGTCGTGCGCCTCGACGATCCGGCGAGTGATGGCCAGGCCCAGGCCAGCGCCGCCTTCCTCCGCGCGACCGGCTGCGCCCCGGTAGAAGTCCCCGAAGATGAAGGGCAGCTCGTCGGGCGGGATGCCCGGGCCCATGTCCCGGACGGCGATCACCACCCGGCCGTCCCGCTCCTCGGCGGTGATCTGGACCCGGCTGCTGGCCGGGGAGTACTTCACGGCGTTGCCCACCACGTTGACCAGCGCCTCCACCAGGGCGCCCTCGTCGCCCAGGACGGCGCTGGACGGCTCGACCACCGTGGTGACGATCTCGATGTCCTTGGGCCGCGCGTAGGGTTGGACGCTCTCGACGGCCTTGGCGATGACCGGCGTCACCGGGGTCGGCTTGAACTGCTCGCGGATCTTCCCGATGTCGGTCGAAAAGGCCCGCAACCATGTCTGGATCATGCGCAGCAGATCGTCGATGCGCGCCTTCGTCCGCTCCAGCCTGGCCCGCTGTGCCTCGGTGAGGACCCCGGACAGCTCCGCGGCCAGCAGCATGAGGTTCTGCTGCACGGCGGCCAGGGGCGCCCTCAGTTCGTGGGCCACAATGGCGGCGAAGTTCTCACGCAGCGCTTCTCGTTCCCGCCGCAGCGCTGCCGCCTCCAGCGCCAGCCTCCGCTTCTCCAGGCCTCGTTGCGTCACCAGGCGGAACTCGTCGGGCGTGAAGGGCTTGGGCAGGAAGTCGTACGCGCCCTTCTGCATGGCGCCTACCGCCGAGTCCAGGGTGGCGTAGCCGGTAATGACGATGGTCACGATGGAGGGGTCGAGGGCCCTGATGCGCTCTAGCACCTCGAAGCCCGAGAGGCCCGGCATCTTGAGGTCGACGAACACCACGTCCGGCCGGAGCTCCTCGACCCGTCGCAGCCCCAGGGCGCCGTCCATGGCCGTGGCCACCTCATAGCCGCTGCCTTCGAGGATCTGGCTGCAGGCGTCGAGCACGATCTCCTCGTCGTCGATGATGAGGATCCGCGGCTTCTGATCCACGGCCTACGGCGCCTCCGCATTCCCGACCGGCAGGCGGATGAAGAACGACGTGCCCTTCCCGACCTCGCTCTCTACCGCGATGGAGCCTCCGTGCTCCTTGACGATGCCGTAGCTGATGGCCAGCCCCAGCCCGGTGCCGTGTCCGAGGCCCTTGGTGGTAAAGAAGGGGTCGAAGATCCGCTCCAGATCCTCCGGGCGGATCCCGTGCCCGGTGTCAGTGATCTCCACCTCGATGATGGCTTCCGCCGGGTCGAACCGTGTGGCCAACCTCAGGCGTCCACCTCCGTCCATGGCCTCCGCTGCATTGATGATCATGTTCATGAAGACCTGTTGCACCTGGGACGGGTCCAGGTAGGCAGAGGGGAGATTGGGCTGGAGCGATTTCTCGATCTCGATGTTGTGAAAGAGCGCCTGGTTCTCCACCAGCGACACGCACTCCTGGAGCAGCGCGTTCACGTTGGTGGGCCTCTTCTGCGGTGTCTGCGGCCGGGCGAAGTCGAGCAGGCCGCGGACGATGTCTCGGCACCGGTCCGCCTGGTTGACGATCTTCTGCAAGCTGGCCCGCAGCGGGCTGTCCGGTGGCGCCTTCTCCAGCAGCAGGTGCGCGTAGGTGATGATCCCTTGAAGCGGGTTGTTGATCTCGTGGGCCACGCCGGCAGAGAGCTGACCGATGATCGCCAGCCGTTCGGACTCCCTGATCTTTCTCTGGGCGAAGTCCTTGAGCTGCTCGTTCCGTTCCTTGAGGGCGGCGGCCATGCGGTTGAAGTTGTCGGCGAGGTCCTGCAGCTCGTCGTTGGTCCTGAGATGGACCCGGGCGTCGAGGTTGCCGTCCGCGACCTGCCGGGACGCGGAGACCAGTTGCGTGACCGACGAGGATACCCCCCGAGAGATCCGGTAGGCAACGGCCGCGGATGTCAACGCGCCGGCCAGCACGATGGCCAGGAAGACACCCACGGTTCGCCGCCTCAGGTCCACGTATTTTTGCTCCAACACGCCCACGTAGAGGATGCCCACGACCTGGCCGGCGAGGTCCCGTAGGGGTTCGTAGGCGGCAATGTACCAGTTGGTCACCACATAGGCGCGGCCGATCCAGGGCTGTCCTTCCACTGCGACCCGCTGGTAGACGTCCTCGGCGATGCGTGTGCCGATGGCCCGCGACCCGTCCGGGTTCCTAACGTTGGTCGCGATCCGGACGTCGTCGAGGAAGAGGGTGGATGTACCGATGTCCTGGCCCCGGTACTGGACCTTCGCGAAGACGGTCTCCTTGATCTTGTCCACGATCTCGTAATTGCGGTTTAGCAGGATCCCTCCATAGAGGACCCCGATCTCGTGGTTGCTCGCGTCCAGCACCGGCGCGGCCGCCATCAATGCCAGTCCGGCCGTCAGCTCCATGTCGGGCCGGAACCGCGCCTTTGGTGTCTCCACGAACCGGATCCGAGCCCTCTCGGCCAGATGGGGCGACTCCCGCCGCAGGTCCTCAAGGGTGACGAGCGTCACGGCAGCGACTGGCTCCTTGCGCTCCAGCGCCGCGGTGACAACCCCGTCGTGCCGCAGACCACCACCGGTGGCCCCGGCGTGGCTCGTCCGCAGGAGGACCACGCCGTCCTTGTCGGCGAGTGTCAGGAAGTCCAGCCCCTCACGCTCCCTGATCCTCGACAGATCACCTGACACCTGACCGACCTTCCGCGCCAAGAGCGCATCCCGGACCACATACCGACCGGCCGTCAGGCGCACGACGTAGTTCACGTGGTTCAACCGGCCCAGCAGGATCTCCCGAGCAGCGTTGAGGTTGTTGCGGACCGTGGTCTCTGCCTCTGACTCGATCAGGTGGCCGATGAGCCGGGTCCCCACCACGCTGAGGGCGACCACGGTCACCAGGATGACGACCAGGAAGCTCAGGATGAGCTTGGTCGCGATCGGGAGGATGATCCCATCCCGTCGCAGGATCAGGCGGGCGAGCGCCTCCCTTGCGTCCGTCGTCCAGGCTGCCGGTCGCCCTACCGCGCCCATCTCGGTGGTCAGTCTCAGGCGGCCGCCGTTGCCGCCTGAGCATCGGGCGGCGGCTCGGTGACCTTGCGCCGCAGCCGGGATGCGGGCAGCGAGTACCGGTAGAAGGTCCCGACCGGATCTGGAATCGTGGCCAGGATCGCCTCGATCGCCTGTGGGTCGGTGGCGTCTGCCAGCGCGCCGATGGCCGAGGCGACTTTGGCGCCGTAGTCGCGGACCCGGGAGGTCGGGCCGAAGCACCCCGTGCACGGCATGTGACCTCTTGGACACAGGGCCTCGCAGCCTCCCCGCGTGGCCGGTCCCAGGCACAGGAGCCCCTGAGCAAGCAGGCAGGTATTGGGATCTACCAGCACCTGGTGCGGTCGCTTGAATCCCGACAGCAGCAGCCGCTCGGGCTTGGTGGCCTTGAGCGGGCACTGATCACACAGCGCCACATCCGGAGCCAGCACGCTACCCTTCGGCGGGAGCTGGCCGGTCAGGATGGCATCAACCGCGTCCTTGATCAGCTTGGGCGTGGGCGGGCAGCCGGGCAGGTAGTAGTCCACGTCGATGACCTGGTCCAGCGCGCGGACGGTACGGCGGAAGGCGGGGAGGGTGAGCTGGCGGCCGTCCTCCCGCCAGGCCTCGGCCGGCCGGACCCCGTCCTGGTTCTGGACTGACGGCGCGTCGCTGTAGACGCACCGGAGGATGGACTCCCGGTCCCACAGGTTGGCGAGCCCGGGGATACCGCCCAGGTGCGAGCAGGCGCCGAAGGCCACCACGAGCCCGGCCTTGCGCCGCAGCAGGTGGGCCATCTCCTCCTGCTCCGAGGTGCGTATGGCGCCGTTGATGAACGCCACCGCGATGGACCCGTCCGGGGCAGCCTCGACGTCGCCGCGCTTGAAGTCCAGGGCCACGGGCCAGAAGACGATGTCCACGGCCTGGGTGACCGCCAGCACGTCCTCGGCCAGGTCCACGACCGCCTCCTCGCACCCGCCGCATGACGCGCACCAGTAGAACGCCACACGGGGTTTGGCAGTGGGTTCCGCAGACATTCCGCTCACCTCCCGTCCGATGCCGCCGCGGCCACGGCGGCCTCGGCGGGGACTTCGCCAGCGAGCATCTCGGCGTCCCACCGGCGCCATCGGCCCGGCAGGTCGAGCCGGCCCAGGCTGCGCAGCGTGGCGGTCATCTCCGCCACGACCCGCGCCACCTTCTCGCCTTCGGACGCGGAGATCCACTCCAGGCGCAGGCGTTCGTCCTCGATGCCCATCTCCCGCAGCATGCGCCGCAGCAGGGTCATCCGCCGCAGCGCCTTGTAGTTGCCCTCGGCATAGTGGCAGTCGCCTGGATGACAGCCTCCGATGAGCACGCCGTCGGCCCCCTGCGCGAAGGCCTCGACCACGAACTGGGGGTCGACGCGCCCCGAGCACATCACCCGGATCACGCGCACGTTGGGCGGATACTTCATGCGCGAGGTTCCGGCCAGGTCGGCTGCGGTGTAGGTGCACCAGTTGCAGAAGAACGCCACGATGGTCGGTTCCTGTCCGTCTGTCGTCCCGACTCGCTGCTCTTCCATCGCCACTCCCTCCGTGCGCCGCTATGCCGCCGCCAGGATGCCCTGGATCTCGGCGAAGACCTGGTCGTCCTCAAAGAGATGCTGGCGGATCGAGCCCGACGGACAGGCGGCAACGCAGACGCCGCAGCCCTTGCACAGGGCCTCGGTGATCTGCGCCTTGGCCGTCGCGGCATTGAACGTGATGGCATTGTACGGACACAGCGGGATGCAGGTCTTGCATCCCGAGCACTCGTCTTCCAGGATGTAAGCCGTATTGGGCTCCAGCTCGATTTGCCCCACGTCGATGAGCGCCAGCGCCTCGGCGGCCGCCGCTCCGGCCTGGGCCACCGAGTCGGGGATGTCCTTGGGCCCCTGGCAGGCACCGGCGAGGAAGATCCCGTCGGTGAAGGTGCTCACCGGGGCCAGCTTGGGGTGCCGTTCCAGGAACCACCCTTCATTGGAGCACGAGATGTTGAATAGGCGGCGCACCTCCTGGGCGTCCGGCTGCGCCTCCAGCCCCACGCTGAGCACCACCATGTCCACCGGGATGCGCCGGACCATGCCGGCCAGCGTGTCCTCGACCTGGATGACCAGCTTGCCCTGCTCCTCGGGAGTCTGGGCCCAGTCGGACACCTGTCCCACCTTGCCCCGGATGAAGCGGATGCCCTCGTCGAGGGCCCGGTTGTAGAACTCCTCGAACCCCTTGCCGGGGGTGCGGATGTCGATGTAGAAGTTGCAGACCTCGGCGCCGGTGCGCTCGCGGATCAGGTGCGCCAGCTTGATGGAGTACATGCAGCAGACGCGGGAGCAGTAGACGTTGTAGTTCGTGTCGCGGGAGCCGACGCAGTGGATGATGCCGACCCGCTGAGGCTTGCGGCCGTCGCGCATGACGATCTCGCCGCCGGTGGGCCCCGAGGCGTTGATCAGACGCTCGACCTCCAACGCGGTGTAGACGTTGGGATAGACGCCGTACCCGTAGTACGGGATGCGACGGGCATCGAAGGTCCGGAAGCCCGTGGCCAGGATGATGGCGCCGACCTCGATCTCCTCGGTGGTCTCGGTCTGCTTGAAGTTGATGGCGTTGCGGTCGCCGCAGGCCTCGACGCAGGTCTTCTTGCACCGGCCCGACTTGAACTCGATGCACGCCTCGGGGTCGATGACCACCACCTGGGGGACAGCCTGTGGGAAGGGCATGTAGATCGGCTTGCGCTTGCTCAGGCCCAGGTTGAACTCATCAGGGGTCTTGCCTTCCTTGTAGACGCACGCTTCGATGCACTCCCGGCACCCCACGCAGAGCTCCTCGTCCACGTAGCGCGGCCGGCGTCGGACGGTCACCTTGTAGTTGCCCACGAAGCCCTCGACCTTCTGGACGTCCGAGTAGGTCCACAGGGTGATGTTGGGGTGGGCCTTGACCGCCGTCATCTTAGGCGTGAGGATGCACGCGGCGCAGTCCAGGGTGGGAAAGGTCTTGTCGAACTGGGCCATGTGGCCGCCGATGGTGGGCTCGCGTTCCACCAGGTAGACGTGCTTGCCGGCGTTGGCCATGATCAGCGCCGCGTGGATCCCCGCGATCCCTCCACCGACCACCAGGACGTTGGGGTTAACGGGAACGGTGCGGCGCTCCAGCGCTTCGTGGAAGACCACCCGCTGCACCGCGGCCCGGACCAGATCCATGGCCTTGCGCGTGGCGGCCTCCCGATCGTCGTGCACCCAGGAGTCCAGCTCGCGCACGCTGACCATCTGGAAGTAGTAGGGGTTGAGACCGCCGGCGGCCGTGGCGCCGCGGAACGTGTGCTCGTGGAGCAATGGCGAGCACGCCGCTACCACCACCCGGTTCAGCCGGTGCTCCTCGATGTCTTTCTTGATGAGCTCCTGACCAGGGTCGGAGCACATGTACTTGTAGTCCCGGGCGATGACCACGTGGGGCAGTCTGGCCGCGTAGGCAGCCAGGCGCCCGACGTCCACGGTCCCGGCGATGTTCGTGCCGCAGTGACAGATGTAGACCCCGACGCGCGGGCCGCCGTTGGGCGAATAGGCCTCAGGCATGAGCGGACACCTCCACAGTCAGCGCCTCCTCGACCAGTTCAGCCACGTCCTTGACCACGAGTTTGCCTTCCAGGCCGGAAGTCTTCACCGCATCGCGAAACATGGCGAGCTCCTTGGGGCACGCCACAGCCAGGGTCTCCACGCCGTCCAGGCTGGCAGCTTCCCGGACGCGGCTCTCGGCGGGCCGCTCCCGCAGGCCGGCAGCCTCCTGCATCCACACCCGCCCGCCTCCGGCTCCGCAACAGTAGGAGCCGGCGCGGGTCCGTGGCATCTCCACCAGCTCTCCCAGGGCCGCCAGCACCCGCCTAGGCGGCTCGAACACACCGTTGTACCGGCCGAGGTAGCAGGGGTCGTGATAGGTGATGCGCCGGCCCCGCGCCCGCGCCGGACGCAGCCGGCCCTCCTGGCAGGCCTGGTCGAGCACCTCGGTGTAGTGCAGCACCGGCCAGGACGCGCCCAGGACCGGATACTCGTTCTTCAGCGTGTTGTAGGTGTGCGGATCGGTGGTGACGATCTTCTCGAACCGGCACTTGCGCATCGCCGCCAGGTTCTTCTCCGCCAGCATCTCGAAGAGGCCTTCCTCGCCGACGCGGCGGATGTCATTGCCGGCGGTGCTCTCCGCGTCGTAGAGGATGCCGACGTCCACCCCCGCGCGGCGGAAGAGCCGCGCCACGGCCCGGGTGGCCTCGCGGGCCTGCGGATCATACGACGCGAAGTCGCCCACGAACCACAGATACTCGGCGGGTTCCTTCCGGATGTCCTTGATCGGGACGGCCAGCCCTTGGGTCCAGCGGGCGCGCATCTTGGGCGACTGCCCGAACGAGTTACCATAGCGGGACGCCGCCGTGAGCGCATCCTGGAGATGCGAATCCACCTCGCCGCGACCGACCAGGTGACGGCGCATCTCCACCAGCTTGGGGATGGGCTCGATGAAGACCGGGCACGCCTCGTGGCAGGCGCCGCACGTGAAGCAGGCCCAGATCGTCTCCGCGTTGACCACCTGACCGATCAGGGCCCGGGCCCCGTTGCGGCGAGCGCGCAGGTGAGCGCGCAGGTCCAGCACGAGCCCCTTGGGGCTCAGCGGCGTCCCCGAGAGCCACGCGGGGCACGCGGCCTGGCACCGTCCGCACTCGGTACACGCCTCCAGGTCCAGCAGGTGCTTCCACGTGAACTGCTCGATGGAGAAGACGCCGGGATCCGACGCCTGGGCTCCGCCCGGGCTCGGGTTGCTGGTCCCGTGCAACCTGCCCATGGGCTCCAGTGAGCGGAAGAAGATGTTGAGCGGGGCAGTCAGCACGTGCAGAATGCCCGAGAACGGCAGATACGCGATGAAGGCGAACGCCAGCACGGCATGGCCCCACCACGTGTAGCGGTGGAGCCTCTCGAGCACGCCCGCTTCCATGCCGCGAAAGGCCTGCGCCGCGATCCACCCGCCTGGCGACCACAGCGCCCACGGGTCCCGGGTCGCGACGATCCGCAGCCCTTCCACCGCAAAGCCGGACAGCAGGATCAGGAAGGTGAGGACGAGCAGGACCGAGTACCGGTCCGACCGGCGTGGCTCCCTCAGCCGCGCCGGTCGTAGCACCCATCGTCGGAAGAGCGCCATGCCTGTACCCACCACGGCCAGGATGCCGAAGAGGTCCACGACCAGGGCCATGAAGTACAGGTAGAACGGTCCCCGCAACGTGGGAACCCCCAGGTACTCTTCCAGCATGACGAGGCATGTGGCCGCAAAGAGCACCACGAATCCCCAGAACAGCGAGGCGTGCAGGATGCCCGCGTACGCCTCCCGGAGAATTCGGACCTGCGCCAGGCCGTGGGCGATCAGACCGGTCAGACGGATCCACGGGTGATCCCACCGAACCTCGGGCCGGCCGCGCAGCCACCGCCGGACCGTGGCGACACACCCCCAGACGAACGCCGCGACAAACGGTAGGAAGAGCAGGTAGATGAGTTTGTGGGCAGGGATGTTCCAGTACGCCTCGCGGAACGGAGTCACGACGCCGCCGCCATCCCTTTCCGCTTCTCGATTTCATCCTTCAGCACGGGCAGGAGCTCGAACATGTCCAGCACCGCGCCGTAGTCTGCCACGTCGAAGATGGGCGCGTTGGGGTCACTGTTGACGGCGATGATCAACTCGGCGTCTTTCATCCCCTCCACGTGCTCCGGGGCCCCGCTGATGCCCAGGGCGAGGTAGAGTCGGGGTTTGACGATCAGGCCCGACTTGCCGATCTGCCGGGACAGCGGTAGCCACCCCTGGTCTACCGTCGGCCGCGACCCGCAGACGGCTCCGCCCAGTGCCTGCGCCAGGTCCTCGGCGAGGGGCAGGTTCTCTTTCCGCTGCAGGCCCCGGCCGACGGCCACGAGCACGGGCACCTTGGTGATGTCCACATCGCCGGCCGCCGGCTC
Organism: Candidatus Fervidifonticultor quintus; assembly: GCA_031459535.1. Lineage (GTDB taxonomy): Bacteria > Sysuimicrobiota > Sysuimicrobiia > Sysuimicrobiales > Humicultoraceae > Fervidifonticultor_A > Fervidifonticultor_A quintus. The sequence goes on from JAVKIJ010000043.1 coordinate 19,019, forward strand.
GAGCAGCCGCCGGACCTTCATCCGGATGTCCAGCGCCGGCGGGGGCGGCACGTTCTCGATCTGGGGAGTCCGGTCAGAGAGGCCGCTTTCGGCCGGGAAGGCGCCGGACAGCACGGTCACCGCCGCCGGCCGCTCGACAATCTGGGCCTCGGCCAGGAGCTTCCCCCCGCACATCTGGCTGGTGACGACCAGCCGGTCGTCTTCCACCGCAACGTCCGTGGCATTGACAGCCAGGGGCATCTTCAGGCTGCCGGCCAGCACGGCGGCCAGATCCATCCCGATGGACGTCGCCCCGAAGAACACGACGCGCGGGCCTCGGTGCTGTACCAGGTCGCGCAGCACGGCCGCATGCGCTCCGGGTGTGAACTCAGCCAGCGACGGGTCTTCCACCGAGATGACCACATCCGCGGCGCCCAGTGTGCTCGCCAGCGGCTGCGTCCCTGCGCCGAGGATCACCGCGGCTAGCCTGCCGCCGAGTGCGTCGGCGATCTCGCGGCCCTTGCCCAGCATCTCGTAGGTCGATCCGGCGACCGTTCCCCGCAGGTGCTCCACGTAGACCCAGACGTCCTGTCCCGATGCGCTCATCGCAGCAACCCCCGGTCCGCCAGAATCGTCGCGATCTGTCCGGCCACGTCCTGGGGCGAGCCGGCCAGGATCGTGGCTCGCTCGGCAGGTTGGGGTTTGAAGAGCCTGCGGATGGCGGGCCCGGGGAGGGTCTGGCGAGCCGATACCGGCCGCTCGGTGAGGCTGCGGCTCTTGCGCGTCTCCCGGATTCTCGCCACCGGTACATACCGGGGCGGCTGAGGCGCCGAGAGCACGCCCATCACCGCTGGCGGGACCACCTCGATCTCAGCGGCAAAGCCCCCAGGGTACTCTTTCTGGACGACCAGCGTGCCGTCTGCCAGCTCGACCGAGCGCGTGACGCCGACGAACGGCAGGCCCAGGAGCCCCGCCAGCAGCCCGGCCGCATGCCCGTCGTGATCGTCGATGGCGTAGACCCCGGTGAGGACCAGGTCGGCCGGGGAGGCCCCGAGCGCGTCGGCGAACACCTCGGCCGCCGCTCGCTTGGTGAGAGGCCCGGGGAGGCCCGTGAGTTTGACCGCCTCATCGGCCCCTTTCGCCAGCGAGGAGAACAGCGCTTCGTCCACGTCCCCGTAGTCCAGGCCGAACGTGGTCACCCGGGCGCCGTGACGGTCCTTGAGCAGCAGGGCTTGCTCCAGGGCGTGCTCGTCGCTCTCGCTGAGCACGTAGCGCATCCACTGGGTGTCCAGCGCCACCCCGGAGGTGTCGATCTCCAGTTCCTCGACCAGGTCGGGCACCATGCTGAGCAGCACCGCGATGTTCATGCCGCCGCCCCTCCGCGCATGGACTGATCCAGCAGCTCGAGGATGTCCCGCACGACCATCTTGCCTTCGTTGCCGGTAGACTTCAGGGAGTCCTCGAAGCGTGAGCTCTCGAAGGGGCAAGCCACGGCCAGGATGCCGGCGCCCGTGGCCAGGGCGTGACCGATCCGGCGGTCCGAGAGTCGTTCGTTGGCGGCCTGCCAGATCACCGTGTCCAGCCACATGCCGCCCCCTCCGCCGCCGCAGCACAGGGCGTTCTCCCGGCTGAAGGCCATCTCCACCAGGCTGACGCCCGGGATGGCCCGCAGCAGCGCCCGCGGCGCGTCGTAGAGCCCGCACATGCGGCCCAGGCAGCAGTTATCGTGGTACGTCACCTTCGCCTCGACGCGATGGGTCAACAGCGGCTTCAGCGCATCCAGGCGCTCCGCCAGGAACTGGACGTAGTGCTTGACCGGATAGCGCTTTCCCAAGGTGGGGTAGACGCGGGTCAGCGAGTTGTAGGCGTGGGGATCGCTGGTGATGATCTCCCGGTACTCGTACTTCTCGAGCAACGACGCGTTGTGCTCGACCAGGCTCTCGAACAAGCCCTTCTCCCCCGCCAGGCGCTCGCAGTCACCGATGCAGCGCTCCTCGGGCCCGAGGATGGCGAAGTCGACGCCCAGTGCGCGCAGGATCCGCGCCATGGCCTGGGACTGCACCATGTTGCGAGGGTGATACGACGGATAGCACTCCACGAGCCAGAGGACGTCGAACGGGCGGCGCAGCTGGGAGGCCACCGGGACAGGCACGCCGGCGCCCTTGGTCCACTCCAGTCGCTTGCGAGGGCCCTCGCCCAGGGAGTTGCCGTAGCGATACGTGTTGTCCAGCGCCCGCTTGAACTCCCCGGGGAGCTTGAGACCGGCATTGATGGCCGCGTCGCGTAGCGCCGGGAACAGGATGTCGGTGATCTTCAGGCCGGTGGGACAGCGCGCCGTGCAGTTGTAGCACGAGACGCACAGCCAGAGCGTGTTGCTCTCGAGGACGCGGTCCAGCAGGCCCTCTCTAGCCAGATAGATGGCCTTTCGGGGGGTATACTCCATGGCGAAGGCCAGCGGGCAGGCCCCCCCGCACACCCCACACTGAATGCACGGATTGAATGCTTTCCGCCAGTCCGGCAGGGACCCAAGAAACAACGAGGCGTGCGCGTCCCCCCTTGACGCAGCACCGTGCTGGTCGGCCGTCACCATAGTGTCGCCTCCCGGAGAGTGTCCCGCGGTGCTCTAATCCCCCCCGACCCCCTGCGGAGGCTCCCTCACTCCCATTTCACGCCAGTCGGCCGGGATTGAGAATACGGTACCGCCCTTATCCTCGAGTGGGAGGAAGTGCCCATGCCGCCCGGCCGCCTGACGGCGCCTCGGACCGAAGCCCTAGGGTCGCCGCCCGACGCCTGCCATGCGCAGATTCAGTGGGAGAGCGGCCGCCAGCCTCCAGGTGGCCGGTCGGTGCTGCGGCGGCGCCACGCGCCATGGTATTATCTGTCGGCGGCCCCGCCGCCCGGGCGGTCTGCCCGGGGCTGCCTCGGGGCCCGACGAAAGGCAAGAGGATAAGGACCGGGAGCCCCCAGCGATGCGTGACCTCTCAGCGTTGACCCAGCCGCAGACCGTGGCCGTGATCGGCGCGTCCCGCGACCCGTCCAAGGTCGGCCATGCCATTTTCCGCAACATCCTGGCCGGTGGGTTTCAGGGCGCGGTCCACCCGGTCAACCCCAGCGCCCGCGCCATCGGCGGCGTGCGCGCGTACCGCTCGGTGCAGGACGTGCCGGACCCCGTGGACCTGGCCGTGGTCATCACCCCGGCGCCCACGGTGGCCGGGGTGCTGGACGAGTGCGGAAGGGCCGGCGTGCGCGGCGTGGTGGTGATCTCCGGCGGCTTTCGGGAGGTCGGCGGCGAGGGTCACCACCGCGAGGAAGAGGTACGTGGGGCGGTGGCTCGCTGGGGCTTCGCGCTGATCGGCCCCAACTGCCTGGGCGTGATCAATACGGCGGGGGAGGTGCGCCTCAACGCCACGTTTGCCGGCAAGATCCCCCTGACGGGGAATATCGGGTTCATCTCCCAGTCCGGTGCGCTCACGGCGGCCGCCCTCGACTACGCCGCCTCGAAGCGCATTGGATTCTCCAAGGTCTTCAACCTGGGCAACAAGGCCGATGTCACCGAGCTCGATCTGCTCGAGCTGCTGGCGGCCGATCGCGCCACCTCGGTGATCCTTCTCTATGTGGAGGAGTTGTCCGAAGGTCGCCGCTTCATTGAGACAGCGCGGGCCATCAGCGAGCAGCAGCCGCCCAAGCCCATCCTCGTGCTCAAAGCCGGGCGTACGCCCGCGGGCGCGCGCGCCGTCTCGAGCCACACCGGGTCGCTGGCCGGGAGCGACGAAGTCTACCAGGCCATCTTCGCCCAGGCAGGCGTGCTGCGGGCCGAGAGCATCGAGGAGCTGTTCGACTATGCGGCGGCATTCTCGCGCCAGCCGCTACCGGCCGGCCGGCGCGTGGCGATCGTGACCAACGCCGGTGGTCCGGGCATCCTGGCCACCGACGCGTGCGTGCGCCAGGGGCTGGAGCTGGCCAGGCTCTCTGGGGCGACCGTGGAGGCCGTGCGGCGCGTGGCTCCTCGCGAAGCGTCCGTTGCCAACCCGGTGGACATCATCGGTGATGCCGATGACCGCCGGTACGACGCCACGCTCGAGGCCGTCCTGTCGGATGGCGGGGTGGACGCGGCGATCGTCCTGGTGACGCGCCAGGCCACCATTGATGTGGAGGCCACCGCGGACGCCGTGGTGCGCCGCTCACGCGCATCGGGCAAGCCGGTTCTGGCGTCGTTCGTCGGCGCGCTGGCGGTGGAGGCCGGCGTCGCGCGCCTGGAAGACGGCGGAATTCCCCACTACTCGTTCCCCGAGGCGATCGCCCGGACACTGGCCGCCATGGTGCGCTATCGGTCGTGGATGACGCGGCCGCGCACCGGGTACCGCACCTTCGACGATGTGGACCGCGCCCGTGCTCGCGCCATCGTGGAGCGCGCACCGTCTGGGTTTCTGCTCGAGTCCGCGGCGCTGGAGCTGCTGGAGGCCTACCGGTTCCCCGTGCTGTCGTGGCGTGTGGCCTCCAGCCCCGAAGAAGCCGCCCAGCGCGCGTCTGAGATCGGCTTCCCGGTGGCCCTCAAGGTGCTCTCTCCGGAGATCATCCACAAGGTGGACGTAGACGGCGTCCGGCTCCACCTGGCCACGCCCGGGCAGGTCGCCGACGCCTACGAGGCCATGATGCAGGCCGTGCGCCGATACCGGCCACAGGCCGCGCTGCACGGCGTGCTGGTGCAGACCATGGCCCAGCGGGGTCGCGAGGTCATCCTCGGCCTCACCCGCGATCCCCAGTTCGGCCCCGTGCTGGTCTTCGGGCTGGGCGGGATCTACGTCGAGGTGCTCCGGGACGTGTCCTTCAGGCTCGCACCGATCCGCGAGTACAGCGCCTGGCGCATGGTGGAGGACACCAAGACCTCGGCGATCCTGCGGGGCGTGCGCGGCGAGCCGCCCTCCGACCTGGACGCGCTGGTCACCTGCCTGCTGCGTCTCTCCCAGCTGGCGGTCGAGTGCCCCGAGGTCGCCGAGCTGGACATCAATCCCCTCTTCGCCTACGCGCAGGGCCACGGCGCGGCGGTGGCCGACGTCAGGATCCGGATCGAGCCGCCGGGCTAGCGTGTGCCCCCTTGTCCTTCACCTATGGCCAGCATCCGCCGCGTGCTGAGGCGTCTGGGGCGCGCGCCGTTGCTGTACAAGATCCTCGGGGCCAACGCCGCCATCGTGGTGGCGGGCGCCGTGGCGGGCACCAGCATCTCGCTGGCGCACGGCGCCCGGCACCCCGGCGCCCTCCACTACGACCTGATCGCGGCCTTCGCGGCAGCCGGCATAGGCGCCAGCCTGCTCGTCAACTTCCTGGTCCTGCGGGCGGTGCTGCGGCCACTGGACCACCTGCAGCGAGCGGTGGACGAGGTGCGGGCCGGGCGCCGCGGTGTGCGCGTGCACCGCCACGGTCCTTCCGACGAGCGCTTCGACCACCTGATCGACACCTTCGACCGGATGATCGCCACCGTCGAAGATCACGCGGAACGGCTGCGCCGGCTGCCCGGCCAGATCCTCCGGGCACAGGAGGAGGAGCGCCGGCGGATCGCCCGCGAACTGCACGACGAGGCCGCTCAGTCCATCACGACGCTGCTGGTCAGGTTGCGGCTGTTAGAACAGGCCGAGACACCCCAGGTGGCAGCGGCGCGCATCCGCGAGCTGCGCGAGCTCACCGTGCGCGCCCTGGAGGATGTGCGTCGCATCGCCGTAGAGTTGCGGCCCTCGGTGCTGGATGACCTGGGGCTCCGGGACGCGCTGCACGCCCACATCGATGCCCTCAACGCCCAGGGTGGGACTCGAGTCCAGTTCACCGCGGATGCGCTGGACGGCCGCCTGCCACCCGAGGTGGAACTGGCGCTGTATCGGGTGGCGCAAGAAGCGCTGACCAACGTGCGCCGGCACGCGCGGGCTTCGCAGGCCGAGGTGCACCTGCGCTGGATCGGGGACAGCATCGTGCTCGAGGTCGCCGACAACGGGGTGGGGTTCGATCCTGCCCATCCCCGCCTCGAAACCGATGGTCTTGGCCTGGCCGGCATGCGGGAGCGCATGGCCCTCATCGGCGGTGACCTGGTGGTGCAGTCTGCGCCTGGCCGGGGCACGGTGGTCGTCGCCCGGGTGGACCTGGCCCGGTGGCGGTCGCGCCATGGCTGACCCGATCCGCATCGTCCTGGCCGACGACCATCCGGTGCTGCGCACCGGGCTGCGTACGCTGCTGGAGCAGGAGCCCGACATGACCGTGGTGGGCGAGGCCGGCGACGGCCACGAGGCCGTGGCCCTGGCGCAGCGCCTGCGTCCCGACGTGGTCATCATGGACATCAGCATGCCCGGGCTGGATGGTCTGGAGGCCACGCGCCAGATCCGCGCTGCCGGACTAGCTACCGGGGTGCTCATTCTCACCGTGCACGCCCAGGAGCGCTATCTGTTCCCCGTGCTCCGGGCCGGGGCGTCCGGCTATCTCAACAAGACCGCCGCCGACACCGAACTGGTACAGGCGGTGCGTACCGTGGCCTCGGGCGGCGCGTTTCTGCGTCCCGCGGACACGCGGCGCCTGCTAGAGGACTTCGTGGCGGGAGTGCAGTCGGGCGAAGAGCGCGACAGCTACGACCGACTCAGCGATCGCGAGCGCGAGGTGCTGAAGCTGGTGGCCGTGGGCCACACCGCCCGCGAGATCGCCGAACAGCTCAACATCAGCCCCAAGAGCGTCGAGACGTACCGCGCCCGCATCATGGAGAAACTGGAACTCTCGACGCGGGCTGACTTGGTCCGCTATGCGCTGCGCCGGGGGCTCCTGACCGGGGAGGCCTGATCCTCGGTCCGGCACCCGAACCCCTGTCGGGGAAATTCCCGCGCCAAGTCTGGGAGATCTCCCGATTTCACGCTGCCGGTTCCTGCCGCAGGATGGGAACTGGTGAGCGCCCGTGGCGTTCCGCATCCTGCTCGCTGCCGGGCACGACGACTACCGCCGCAGCCTCCGTGAGCTGATCGAAGCGGCCAGGGCCCTGTTGCCCGTGCCCCTCGAGGTGGACGAGGCGGCATCGGTGGAGGGAGCTCGCGAGCGGCTTGCCTCTGCGGCCACCGACGCCCTGCTGGTGGATTGGAGCCTGGCTGGTGCCGACACGCTGGCTGCGGTGCGGGGTCTGCTCGCCGAGCATCCCGATCTCCGGGTGCTGGTACTGATCCCGGACGTCCGCCGCCAGTACCGTGAGGCGGCCTGGAGCGTCGGGGCCTGCGCCTGCGTGCCGCGTGAGCGCATCGACCCCGAATGGCTGCAGGCGATGCTGTGCGTGATGAGTCGCGCCAAGGAACGCGAGGCGCGGGCGCACCGGCGGGTGGAGTGATGACCGAAAGACCGAGGCCCATGCCGGTGCGCTTGGGCGCATCCATTGCGGCTGCCGTCGTGGTCCTAGTGGGGTTGGCGGTGGGGGTGGCGGCGCCGCCAGCGCCGTCCGCGCCGGCCCGCAGCGG